>CALXLE010000083.1 GCA_944389115.1 uncultured Spirochaetaceae bacterium | reverse complement strand
ATATTCAAGAAAGTAATTCCTGTAGAGTTTATCAGCCTGTGACATTCAGAAGATTCTCCATAATGAACTCCCTGCGCTGAGGGGTATTCTGTCCCATATAGAACTCCATCTTATCCTTGATGTCCTTTATCGATGAGATTGTGACAGGAAGGAGCTTTATATCCTCTCCTATGAAGCCCTTGAACTCATTCGGGCTTATCTCTCCGAGGCCTTTAAATCTTGTCACCTCGCAGCCCTTTATCTTCGCCATTGCCTGATCGCGCTCCGCTTCCGAATAGCAGTAGCTTGTCACTGATTTGTTCCTGACTCTGAAAAGCGGAGTCTCAAGGATGAAGAGGCGGCCTGATGTGACAAGTTCCTCGAAATATGAGAGGAAGAATGTCATGAGAAGTATTCTTATATGGAAACCATCTGTATCGGCATCGGTAGCGATGACAACCTTTGAATAGCGGATATCATCAATGCCGTTCTCAATTCCAAGTGCCACCATGATATTGTACAGCTCCTCATGCTTATAGAGCTCCGTACGCTTATAGCCCTGGACATTGAATGGTTTTCCCCGGAGCGCGAATACTGCCTGGGTGTTCGCATCACGGGCAATCGATAACGTTCCTGCAGCGCTGTCTCCCTCTGTGAGGAATATCATCGAATTCTCAGCTTCCTTCCTGTGCTGCGCAGAGGAGGAATCGAGATGGTATCGGCAATCCTTCAGCTTAGGAATATGGATAGCTGTCTTCCTGGCCCTCTCCTTTGCATTGTTCCTGACAGCCTGCTCTTCCTTATGGACCTTTTCATTGGTCGTTACCTTCTCCTGGATGCCCTGAGCTTTTGCCTTATCCTTCATAAGGGCATCCATTACGGCTTCACGGACTTCGTTTACAATCCAGGTACGGACCTCTGTAGATCCAAGCTTGTTCTTCGTCTGGCTCTCAAAGACAGGATTCTGCATCTTTATGGCAACAGCCGCAGCTATGCCATCACGGATCTCAGGGGCCTGCCAGCTCTTCCTGAAGAATTCATTTATACCCTTTAGCACCCCTTCCTTAAAAGCTGCGAGGTGGGTTCCGCCATCGGTAGTATTCTGGCCATTCACGAATGAGAAGTAATTCTCGCCGTATCCGGAAGTATGAGTGAAAGCAAACTCAAGGTGATCATTCTTGAAATGCAGTGTAGGATAGAGACCCTCGGAGCCAAGCTTCTTGGAAAGCAGATCCAGAAGCCCATTCTGGCTCTTTATGAGCATCTTGTTATACGTGATTGTCAGTCCCGTATTGAGGTAAGCGTAACTCCACAGCCTCTCCTCGATGATATCATCGAGATAGTGGAAATCGGGGAAGATCTGCGGATCGGGATGGAATGAAATGAATGTGCCATCCTTCTCCTCAGGAGCTTTTCCTTCCTTCTTCCTCTTAAGAACTCCACGCTCGAACTCCGCCTCTACATATTTTCCTTCCCTGTATGAACGGACAAGAAATGCTGATGAGAGCGCGTTGACGGCCTTCGTTCCGACACCATTGAGACCGACCGAGAACTGGAAAGCCTCGCTGTCGTATTTTGCTCCAGTATTGATGACGGAAACGCATTCCACCACCTTTCCAAGAGGGATACCTCGTCCATAGTCCCTCACAGAAACCGTATCTTCAAGCACGGTGATATCAATGCGGGAACCGAAATGCATCGTGAACTCATCTACCGAATTATCCACGACCTCCTTGAGTAATACATATATGCCATCATCGGGATGCGAGCCATTGCCTAGCCTTCCGATATACATTCCAGGTCTCAGCCTGATATGTTCGAGTGATGACAGGGATTTTATATTGCTTTCATCATAGGCCATGAAATCAGTATACAGAGTTTACACCCTATTACGCAAACAATTATCCTTACCTCCATCTGACCGGAACATCAGGAGTCCCATAAGGGCAGTAAGCGGTGTAACCAGCACTATTCCCGCTGAGCCAACGAGTGTCTGGAGTATCTCTGCGGCTATTGATTTTGACGTGAACAGATTCATGACAGGTGTCGCCTGGGCCATATAAACCATCATCAGGGTGAGAAAACTTCCCATGTATGCAAGAAGCAGTGTTGTAATCTGTGTGCCAACTCCAGCCCTTCCGACTTCCATCGCAGACCTGAACAGTTCTCTTTTCCCGATATCCTCAGAGTGTTCCCGGACTTCCCACATAGCTGCAGATACATCTATTGAGAGATCCATCACAGCGCCTCCCGCGCTCAGGCATACAACGCCAGAGAAGAGCGATGTGAGATCAAGATGGATGAATCCACAGTAAAGGAGCGCTTCACTCTGCTCCAGCACCGATCCATGTATCCTCAGAAGCCAGGTCGTGAAAACAGAGAGTGCCACGGTCATGACCATGCTTAAAAGCGATCCTGCTATAGCCGCAAGGCTCCTCCTATTCACCCCGGAGACCATCGGCAGTGTCACAAGAGTCATCAGGACAAGCGAGAATGTACACATGAAAAGAGGATTCATCCCCTTCAGAATCGAGGGAATAAGGAGCTTCCAGATCATAAGAAAGGCAAACAAGAATGACATAATCATCCTTATTCCCCGTATACCTGCAAAGAGGACAAGCACGATTACAAAAGCTGCTACAAGAATCCATTCTGCACCAATTCTGTAATAATCGATAAGATTTATGAATATAGGATTGCCATCCCCATCGCGCTCAATCAGCACCCATGCGATATCCCCAGGGACGAAGACCTTATCCTCTTTGAGGCTCCCGGACAGGAGATTTATCCCATCCATCTCAAGGCCCTTATGCTCCCCAGAGAGAACACGGACAAGACAGCGCTGATCTCCGGTGCGGAAGAGCCCTGTCTGGATTATTCCCCTGTCATCACAGGAGAGAATCTCTGCTTTCGCTCCTGTCGCATTTATGTATATATCCCGCTCAAAACCGGTGGGTATGATGATAAGAATAAGAGCAGCTATGGCAAAAGCCGCTATGAAAGCAGCATCCTTGCGTCTGATTATCGGTGTGGTACGCATCTGATTCCGGTAAAACGAAGAGGGGAGCCGGAGCTCCCCCTTCTGATCTATATTCAACTTACCTTGCGTTGGTAAGATCCATAAGCTTCTTTGCGACATCGGTGTTGTCATAGGATCCGATAAACGCCTCTGCTCCCTCTCCATAAGCATATACAGGAACTGGAAGACCTGTGTGGAAGTAGCTTGTCCAGCCGATTCCAGCCTTGTTGTTGATGATGTGTGTGAGCGTGACTGAGATTGGGTTGTATCCGCCATAGAGGAGGGATTCCTCATATCCATCAGTATTCCCGCTCATTGCATCATCATATGCCCTCTGGAGCATTGCGAACTCATAGTCGTTCATCTCAAGAGCAGCAACCTCTGCAGCTGTTCCAGGAGCTGTAAGTCCGAAGTTCTCCTCAACCATCTCCATGAGTACATCGAAGGAGAAGTCACCTGCTGCGATTCTTTCCTCGACCATCGTATCGAACTTCACATAGGAAACCTTCTGGGCGCGGAGGATATCGAAAGCTGTGTTGTAGCCAGTAGCTGCATAGCCGATTGTCATACCACCTGTCTCATGATCGCCTGTCACGACAATGAGAGTCTCATCTGGATGATCCTTTGCGAAATCAACCGCAACCTTGATAGCCTCATCAAAAGCGAGTGTATCGCTGATGTTGGCAACTGCATCGTTTGCGTGGCCTGCCCAGTCGATCTTTCCGGACTCAACCATCATGAAGAAACCAGTCTCATTGTCGAGCACATCGATTCCCTTCCTGACGAAGTCCTTGAGCTGGAGCTGGTCATCTTCCGCATCGATTGCATATGGCATAGCGCCATCGTCCTGAAGAACAGGGCTGTAAGCATAGACCTTACCACTGTCGCTGTTGAGGCTGAGGATCGTATCGCGGTCATTCGTTACAAGATATCCATTGTCCTCGAGAACCTGGTAGATTGTCTTCTCGCCATTATCTGCCTGATTAACGGAACCGCCGCCGAAGTAGTCAAATCCCGAAGCAGCCATCTGCAGACCAATCTCATAGTAGTCATTGCGTGATGCGACATGAGCATAGTATGCAGCAGGTGTTGCGTGGTTGATTGTGACTGTCGATACGATACCGATCTTCCAGCCCTTATCACGGAGCATCTCTGCAATTGTCGTGCCCTTCGTCACCTTGTCGATTCCCATTCCGATAACACCGCTATGTGTCTTGAATCCGGAAGAAAGGGATGTTGCCGTACTTGCTGAGTCCGGAGCGAATGATGTTGCATCCTGTGTATACTGGATACCTACGACAGGGAACTGAGTGAATGTCAGCTCCTGAAGATCAACAAGTCCTGGCTCATTGCAGCCATTGAACACCTGAGCGGAATTGATCTGAGGTGAGCTCATTCCATCTCCGATGAACATGAATACATATTTTGGCGAAGCATTCTCCACGCTGCCGCGGATTGTCTGCTCTGTTTCCCTTGCGCCATCAGCATATGCCATTGAAGCAATGAGCATAAGTGCTGCAAGCACTGTAAGAATTCTCTTCATTTGGTCCTCCATGCGGATGAATCTATGGAGAAATTACCATCTGGAGCCATTCCCTTCTGCCATTATGGAGTTAGTTCCAGGTTAATTCGGAGCAAAGGAAAACAGTGCTGTGTTAAGGCCGTGATAATGTCCGCAATAGTGATATCATCCATAGCCTTTTTCCTCCCTTAATGATATTCTCATCGCTATGAGCAAGTATCCTTTCAATGAGATAGAGCCCAAGTGGCAGAAATACTGGGAAGAGCACAAGACCTTCCATACGGAAGAGGATCCTTCGGTTCCAAAAGAAAAGAGGAGATATATCCTCGATATGTTCCCATATCCATCAGGAGCAGGCCTGCATGTAGGACATCCGGAAGGCTATACGGCAACGGATATCTATTCAAGATATCTGAGAATGAAAGGCTATAATGTCCTCCATCCGATGGGATTCGATTCATTCGGTCTTCCTGCCGAGAACTATGCAATCAAGACCGGAACCCATCCTTGGGTAACAACAGAGAAGAATATCGAGACATTCCGCCGCCAGATAAAGAGCCTTGGATTCTCATATGACTGGGACCGCGAGATATCTACATGCGATCCGGACTACTATCACTGGACACAGTGGATCTTCGAACAGCTATACAAGAAAGGACTTGCATATGAAGCTGTCACTCCGATCAACTGGTGCCCGAGCTGCAAGACAGGACTTGCGAACGAGGAAGTAAAGGAAGGCCATTGCGAGCGCTGCGGAGAGAAGGTCGAGAAGAAGAACATCAGGCAGTGGATGCTCAGGATTACTGCATACGCTGACAAGCTTCTCGAAGGACTTGATGAGCTCGACTGGCCAGAGTCTGTAAAGGCAATGCAGCGCAACTGGATCGGAAGATCAGAAGGTGCAGCTGTATTCTTCCAGATTGATGGGATGGAGGAAAAGCTAGAGGTATACACAACACGCTGCGATACGCTTTTCGGTGCGACGTACATGGTTGTGGCTCCGGAGCATCCGCTTGTCGGGAAGCTTACGACCCCAGAGCAGAAAGCTGCTGTTGATAAGTATCTTGATGAGACGAAGCATAAATCAGATCTCGAGAGAACCGATCTTGCTAAGGATAAGACAGGCGTCTTCTCCGGCTCCTATGCCATCAACCCTGTAAACGGCAAGCGCATCCCTATCTGGATTGCCGATTATGTCCTTATAAGCTATGGAACGGGTGCTATCATGGCCGTTCCTGCCCATGATGACAGGGACTGGGAGTTCGCAAAGAAGTTCGGTCTTCCAATCATCGAAGTACTCAAATCAGAGGTAGATGTGCAGGAGCAGGCCTGGACAGAGGATGGAATACACGTCAATTCCGAATGGCTTGATGGCCTGAACAAGAAGGATGCCATAGAGAAGATGCTTGCATTCCTTGAGGAAAAGGGTTACGGGCATAAAGCTATCAACTACAAGCTCCGCGATTGGGTCTTCTCCCGCCAGCGCTACTGGGGAGAGCCTATTCCTCTCATCCACTGCCCTCACTGCGGAACAGTGACAGTTCCAGAGGACCAGCTTCCGCTCCGTCTGCCAGAGGTAGACAAGTACGAGCCATCGGGAACAGGTGAATCACCTCTTGTGAATGTCGAGAGCTGGGTCAATTGCAAATGCCCTGTCTGCGGCGCTGATGCAAAGAGAGAGACAAACACAATGCCTCAGTGGGCAGGTTCCTGCTGGTACTATCTCAGGTATATCGATCCAAAGAATGAGAAAGCTTTCATAGACCCAGAGAAAGAGAAGTACTGGATGCCGGTCAACCTCTATGTAGGTGGTGCTGAGCATGCAGTTCTCCATCTTCTCTATTCGAGATTCTGGCACAAAGTGCTCTATGATCTCGGGCTGGTATCTACAGATGAGCCGTTCCACCGTCTCGTGAACCAGGGAATGATTACATCATTTGCCTATCAGAAGGCGAACAAGAGCCTCGTTCCGACAGATCTCGTAGAGGAAAAGGACGGCAAATACTATGACAAGGAGACTGGTGAAGAGCTGACTCAGGTCATAGCAAAGATGTCAAAATCCCTCAAGAATGTCATCAATCCCGATGATTTCATCAGGAACTATGGTGCTGACAGCGTAAGAATGTACGAGATGTTCATGGGACCGCTCAGAGAATCGAAGCCCTGGGCAACAAATGGTTTTATCGGAGTATACCGTTTCCTCGATAGAATCTGGAGAATCTCTACAGAGAAGAAGATTGAGGATATAGAGCTTACTCCTGAGATCGATAGCCTTATGCATAAGACTATAAAGAAGGTAACCGAGGATACTGAATCCCTGTCATTCAATACGGCAATCAGCCAGATGATGGTATTCGTCAATGAGCTCAACAAGCTTGAGGTAGTACCGAAGAAAGCAATGGAGAACCTCACCCTCCTGCTCTCTCCATACACGCCGCACCTTGCAGAGGAACTCTGGGTCATGTTCGGTCATGAGCCATCTGTGGCAAATGAGAAATGGCCTGAATACGATGTTGCCAAGACCATTGATGCGACTATCGAAGTTGTTGTCCAGGTCAATGGCAAGCTCAGGGCAAGACTGCAGATGCCTCAGGGTGCTTCAAAGGAAGAGATGCTCAGAGAAGCTAAGAATGACGAGAAGATCAAGACATGGATTGAGGGCAAGGAGATCGTCAAGGAGATTGTTGTCCCGAACAAGCTTGTGAATATCGTTGTAAAGTAAGCTAAACAAGCAACTGAACTCTCAAAGGGCCTGACGTGAAAATCAGGTCCTTTTTCATTCAGGATAAACAAATTTGTATTGACAAACTACTGGGGGGGGGTACTCTAGCCTAGAGGTGTTGTATGAAAACTCTATTTAAAACATTGATTATCCTGCTTGTGCTGCTGACAGCGGCATCATGCACACAGTACAGGTTCATTCCCTTCCCTCTTCCCGGGGAGGACGATTCAACTCCATACGATGTAGGCACATCAGAGAGCTTTGCGGAGATGCTCAGTACAACAGGACAGGTTAGACTGACAAGCAGTATTTCAGTTTCTGATCTTCCAATCAAAGAAAACAGGAATTACAGCATCAACCTGAATGGCAATACACTCACATTGAATGCAGCATCATCTGCTGATACAAATGGTCGTCTTGTTATTGCAGAAGGATCTGATGTAACAATTAATGGCAATGGAGGAACGCTTAATATATTAATTCCTACAGAGATAAATGACTCAAAAGCCTTTATCAAGCTCCAGCAGGGCTCTTCGCTGACACTGAATAATGTTACATATAATTCAGCAAGAACCGGAATCCTTGTCGATCAGACTGCGGCAGAGCTTACTATAAACAACTCTACTATATCAGCAGGCGGAGGATACGCTGTAGGAACAAACGCAAGTACCGCTGTCAACGGTGTAAATATCACCATTAATGGTTCTAGGCTTATTGCAAATAATGGTACTGGTCTTCTATTCAATATCCCAAGCACACTGAGCATCATCGATTCGCATATTGAAGGAGGAGCTCAGGCTCTTATCGTAAGAGGAGGATATGCAACCATTAAAAATAATAGTAAGCTTGTTTCCAATGGTAACGTAGATGCATCTGATTTTGGTCAATATGCAAACGGCAACTGGAAAGATGGGAACTCAGTTCCGTATGCAACTCTGGTTGTAGGCAATGCTACAGAGAATTCCTATGAATATAACACAACCTGTTCTGTTGATGATTCAACATCAATTGTTATGGAAACTCCAAACCATCCTAGAGTCTATGTTGCTAGCACATCCAACTACCATGTGGATCTCAGCATTTCAGAAGAAATAGAACAAGATATAAAAACAAAGGATTATTCCTACGGGAATAATATTTCCATCAATGGAAACCCGATCTCATGAAACTGATTCCGCAATAGAATCATAGAGAGGCTACCGCTAAAGCCCAGGCTTTAAAGGTAGCCTCTTTTCTATTATAAGAAACCACTGTTTACTTGATTAAGGAGTATTCTCTGATTTCCCATCACTGGAGTTCTTACTATAATTCCCACCATGGCAGACAGAATTCTCGTACGCGGTGCTAAAGTTCATAATCTGAAGAATATCGATGTTGATATACCTCTCAATGAGATAGTCGGAATTGCAGGAGTATCAGGCTCCGGAAAATCATCCCTTGCTCTTGGAGTCCTATATGCAGAAGGATCAAGACGATATCTTGAATCTCTTTCCACTTATACGCGGAGGCGTATGACACAGGCAGAACGTGCCTGGGTGGATGATGTCCTCTACATCCCTGCGGCACTCGCTCTGAGACAAAGGCCTGGTGTTCCGGGCATCAGAAGCACATTCGGGACAGGAAGCGAGCTCCTCAATTCCCTCCGTCTGATGTTCTCCCGGCTTGCAAGCCACCGCTGTCCGAATGGCCATTACCTCGCACCTTCCCTTGATGTCGCAGCAGGAAACGAACTCATTTGCCCTATCTGCGGAGAAACATTCTATGCACCATCTGCAGAGGAACTCGCATTCAACAGCCAAGGCGCATGTCCAAGATGCAATGGCACAGGCATAGTGCATACAGTCGACAGGACCACGCTTGTGCCCGATGAATCACTCACTATCGACCAAGGGGCAGTTGCGCCATGGAACTCCCTGATGTGGTCATTGATGGTCGATGTCTGCAGGGAAATGGGTGTGCGTACTGATATTCCTTTCAGAAATCTGACAGAGAAGGAAAAGGATATTGTATTCAATGGCCCTGCCGTGAAGAAGCATATCTTCTATAAGGCCAAGAACTCAAATCAGGCGGCAGAGCTTGATTTCACATACTACAATGCTGTCTATACTGTCGAGAATGCCCTTGCGAAAGTGAAGGATGAACAGGGAATGAAGCGTGTTGAGAAGTTTCTGAAGGAGGATACATGCCCGGACTGCCATGGATCAAGGCTTTCAGAGAAGGCAAGAGCTCCTAAGCTCTGCGGAATTTCCCTTGATGAAGCCTGCACGATGACCCTTTCGGAGATAATCCCATGGGTCAGGAATGTTCCTCAGTCTCTTCCTGCAGAAATGAAGCCTATGGCTGAGCGCATTGCTGAATCATTCCTTGATACCGCAAGACGCCTGATGGATCTTGGGCTCGGATATCTTTCACTCGATAGATCAGCAGGAACGCTTTCAACAGGGGAACGGCAGCGGATGCAGCTTGCGCGCGCTGTCAGAAACCGCACCACAGGCGTCCTGTATGTCCTCGATGAACCTTCAATCGGACTGCACCCATCGAATATCGAAGGACTGAAGGGAGTCATGCATGATCTTGTGGATGATGGCAATTCAGTTGTACTTGTGGACCATGACACGGCAATCCTCTCCGAAGCTGACTGGATCATTGAGATGGGCCCAGGATCTGGTGCAAGCGGAGGCAGGGTAATAGCAGAAGGGACAGTTGAGGATATCAGCAAGAACAGTTCGTCACGCATCGGGCCATTCCTTTCAGGAAGCATTGATACGCAAGCAAGAAAACCATGTGGATACCAGCACATCTTTGACGAAGGTCTTATCAGTATTTCTACGGATGAGATCCATACGGTGAAGCCGCTTGTAGCGGATATACCGAAAGGCAGATTGACAGTTATCACAGGAGTATCAGGATCTGGAAAGACAACATTCATTCTGGAAAGCCTTGTACCGGCACTCGATGCTCTTGTAAATGGAAGAAAGCTTCCGCTGCATGTGAAATCCATCCAGGCAGATGGTATAAGGCAGGTCAAGCTTATAGATGCCACACCAATCGGTATCAATATAAGATCTACTGTCGCAACATATTCCGATGTACATGATGAACTCAGGAAGCTATTTGCAAAAACCCCGGGAGCAAAAGCCCATGGCTACAAAGCCAGCGATTTCTCATACAACACAGGAAAGCTCCGCTGCCCTGTATGCGATGGAACGGGATCAATAAGCCTCGACGTGCAGTTCCTCCCCGATGTTGATATCCCATGCCCTGAATGCCGCGGCTCTCGCTATTCCAAGGAAACAGGCTATGCGATATACAGAAACAGCAGAGGAGAGGAATATACTCTCCCCGAGCTTATGGATATGGATGTCGACAGCGCAATCAAAGCCATTACGGAACAGAAGCAGATACTTCAGAAGCTCGTGATACTCAGAGAGCTGGGTCTGGGCTATCTTACCCTTGGAGAGGAAACTCCCGGACTTTCTGGAGGAGAAGCGCAAAGACTGAAACTCGCAAGCGAAATGGGACGGCAGCAGTCAGACTCCGTCTTTATCTTCGATGAGCCAACAATAGGATTGCACCCTCTGGATGTACTGAGCCTGCTGGAAGTATTCCAGACACTCATAGATAATGGAGCCACAGTAATCGTAATCGAACATGATCTTGATGTGATACGCAATGCCGACTACATCATAGATATGGGACCGGGTGGAGGCAATGATGGCGGAACTATCGTAGCAGCAGGAACTCCTGATATGATAAAAGCCTCGCCGGAAAGCATTACAGGCAGGTATATCTGAGCAGCAGTGGATCACATCTCATGGATCCTAGCAAGCCCTCCCATCGACGTCTCTCTGTAAAGGGAAGGAAGCGCATGACCTGTCTCCATCATAACCTCGACAACGTCATCAAAGGATATCTTATGCCTTCCATCGCCCATAAGAGCATATGAAGCATGGTCGATTGCCCTCATAGCAGCCATCGCATTGCGCTCGATGCATGGAATCTGGACCAGTCCCATAAGGGGATCGCAGGTGAGCCCAAGATGATGCTCAAGCCCCATTTCCGCAGCATACTCTATCTGGTATATCGAGCCTCCAAGAAGCTGTGCACAAGCCGCTCCTGCCATAGCGCAAGCGACACCTACCTCTCCCTGGCATCCAACATCCGCCCCTGATATAGACCCGTTCTCCTTCACAATATTGCCGACAAGACCTGCAGTCAGGAGAGCCCGGAGCACTCTTACTTCAGGAATATTGTACTCCCTGGATATATGATAAAGAGCTCCTGGCAGGACTCCAGCGCTTCCGCAGGTGGGTGCTGTGACGATCTTGCCTCCGCCGGCATTCTCCTCCGATACGGCAAGTGCGTATGCAAAGCCATGGGCTGTGTTTCCCATTGTCCCTGAGAAATCACGGGCCTTGGCATATGCCTGGCATGCTTTTCTCTGAAGATGCAGACCTCCCGGAAGAACCCCTTCTGCCTCAAGTCCACGTTTTATTGCATCCTTCATGACAGTCCATACATCGAAGACATAATCCAGTATTTCTTCCCCTTCTGCCTCTACTGCCACTTCCCAGATCTGGTATCCGGTCTCATCACAGTAGGAAAGAAGCTTGCGCATGGTTCCGACCTTCCTGTTATCATATACATCCTTGTCCTCTGTGCTTTCGCCTTCGTGTACAACCTTTCCGCCTCCAACTGAATAGTAGGTTTCGGAAGCATTGCCAGGCTCAAGTTCGATAAGCGTAAGAGCATTCGGATGAAAAGGCTTGAAGGTGTCGGGAAACCACAGTATCTCGATATCAGAACCATGCTCCTTGAATACCTCACGGAGAGCTCTGTCCGTCAGATGGCCTTTGCCGGTCGCTGCAAGAGAGCCATAAAGCTCTGCCCTGACCTTCTTTGCCTCAGGATGGTTCTCAAGGAACATGCCTGCAGCATTCCTAGGACCCATTGTGTGCGAAGATGATGGACCATATCCTATACGATAGAGTTCTCTCAGTGATTCCATAGCAGTATGAGTCTACACATGTTGGCATCTGCGCTCAATACCATACTGGTGCTTTGCTTATATTGGCACTCTTTTCCCACTCTTCCGTAACAGCAATGGTAAGAAGCAAGCCCCGTTGCCAGTTCATGAATCTGAAGACTCCTGGATGGAGATCCAGATATACAGGACGACCAGAGAATGCAACAGAGAATGAAGGTGTATCATATCGCTCAGAGACCCACTCCCCTTCAGGTACTGTATCAATCATCAGGACATCCTTCGCATAGAGCTTAAGCTGTCCTTTGCGAAGAGTCCCTTCAAACAAATCCGCAAGGAATGCAAGCTCATCAATGAGCGCAAGATCTGGATAATCCTCAATTATCTCTTCTACTGATAACCTTGATACAGCAGATGGCCTGTATTCTGCAGCGCCTACAAGCATCTCGGCAAAGGAACCGTATTCACTTCGAAGCTCTATATAGCTGACATCGCCAGGCTCAAAAAATCCCCCAATAGGGCCAAGAGATCCAAGCGGTATAAGCACGAAAGGCCTTAGTCCTCCCGTATAAACCACTACATCTATTGTCCTCACGGATGCGGGAACATATCGTTCCACAATCCCCTTTCCATCAAAATATCTGAGTGTATACCACATATCCTCAGAGGCAAGGATTTCGAAAGGATGATCCTCCGCTATCCGGAGAGTCACAGTACGAGGCGTTTCAATCGAGCAGCATATAAGAAGGACGGCAGCCGTAATCAAAAATAATATCCGCATACTGTATATACGCTTCAGACCCGTCTATCTGCCGCAAAATCAAGAATGAAAACACGAATTAAAACGGAATTAACCAAGGGAAATATGATTAATTAACAGAAGCTCAATATATAGACAATAAAGGAATTACTGTGGAAATCAGACTTCAGAACATCACAAAGTCCTTTGGCAGCAAAAAGGTTATAGATAATCTCACCATTGATATCCCTTCAGGAAGCTTTACGACCCTTCTCGGACCTTCTGGATGCGGCAAGACTACTTTGCTGAGAATGATTACTGGCCTTGAGACACCTGACAGTGGAAGGATAATGCTTGGAGGCAAATGCGTGTTCTCCTCGGATGAAGGAATCTCAATCCCTCCAGAAAAACGGGGACTCGGATTTGTTTTCCAGGATTTTGCATTATGGCCCCATATGAAGGTAAAGGACAATGTCGCTTTCGGGCTTAAGGTACAGAAGAAAACCGATGATCTTGAATCCAAGGTAAGGAATGCGCTTCGAGCTGTACAGCTTGAGGATTATATTGACAGTTACCCATCGGAACTCTCCGGCGGACAGCAGCAGAGAGTATCATTCGCAAGGGCTATCGTAACAGAGCCTGAATGCATCCTGTTCGATGAGCCGCTTTCTGCACTTGATGCACTTCTAAGAGAGGAAATGAGGAGCGAACTGAAAGCTCTTGTATCGCAGCGCGGTATCACATCGGTATTCGTGACGCATGATCAGACCGAAGCAATGTCGATGTCCGATATGATTGCGGTGATGTCCAGAGGGAAGATAGAGCAATATGCCTCACCGGAGGAAATCTATTCGAATCCAGCTTCAGAATTCGCTGCCCGTTTCGTCGGCTCATCGGACTGGATAGATGATAATCGGATGTTCCGGCCTGAAAATGCAAAGCTTGAGAGAAATTCCAGCGACGATGAAAGCTTTACTGCAACTGTAATAGGTTCTGAGTACCTAGGCTCCTCATATCGCATCCTCATGCAATATGGCAATGAAAAATGGGTCATCGGATCGGAAAAGAGAATAGAAACGGGGACTGCAATCCCTATCTATATAAACAGGAATTCAATCCTAAGGATTGATAACTGAAAGGAAGGAAGAAATGAAGAAAACTCTTATTGTTCTTATCATGCTTCTATCGGTTCTTTCCCTATCTGCTTCTGATAAGGGAATCGTAACTGTATACATGCCATCTCCTGCAGGACTCGCAAACAAGCTCGCTGCGGATTTCGAGGCAAAGACAGGTATCGAAGTCAGGACTTTCCAGGGTACGACCGGAGAAATCCTCGCTCGTCTTGAAACAGAGAAGGCGAATCCCGTTGCAGATGTTGTCATTCTTGCCTCTTGGTCAGATGGCCTTTCAATGAAGAACAGCGGACAGCTGGAGTCATATGTTCCTGCAAATGCTGACAAGATGGTTCCAGGCTGGATAGATTCCGATTCAACGCTCTTCGGATACAGTGCTTCAGCAGTAGGAGTAATCTATAATACGCTTATCTATCCAGAGCTCAGCGCTGACTGGCAGGAGCTTGCCGATTCCCAGTACAGGAATGATATCGCGATCCCTGATCCGGAGCTTTCCGGTGCTTGCAAGGATTTCGTCGCAGGCTATGTCAATGCTTTTGGATGGGATACATTCGAAGCCCTTGCGGATAATGGAATGATCGTACCAGGAGCGAACAAGGCTGCCCTTGAGGCAGTAACAACAGGCGAGGTCGGAATCCTCATCGCAGGTGTTGATTACAATGCCTACTCCTCGATGGCAGATGGCGAGCCTCTTGCAATCTACTACCCAGCAAGCGGTACTGTTGTGAACCCTCGCCCTGCAATGATCATGAAGACCGCTCCTGATATGGATAATGCAAAGGCATTTATTGATTATCTTCTTTCCGAAGATGCCCAGAAGATGGTAACGGACGCATATCTTCTCCCCGGAAGGACGGATATCGAGTACAGCAACAGATCAACACTTGCAGAAATCCCGCAGATTGAATGCGACTGGGATGCCATGATGGCAATCTCCTCTGATTCAGCTGCAAGAATCAACGAACTCTGCGAAAGATGATCAATGGAAGTGGATAGATGAACGGAAAGAAGACAATCGCTTTTTTATTGATTACGGCACTGGTTTTCCTGATTATCTGTCCACTGCTTTCAATATTCGCTGAAGCGGTATTCCAGAATGGCCGCTTCAGCCTCAGCAGTGCAATCGCGACAATCACAGAGAACGAGAATGCAAAGATGATTGGATCATCGCTGCTTCTCGGCATCCTTGTAGTCATAGTATCCTCAGCAATAGCCCTGCCGCTCGCATATATATTCTCCAGAACATCGCTTGCCCGTTACCACTTCTTTGATATCATCTTCATGATTCCGTTCATGACACCTCCGTATATCGCATCGATGGGCTGGATACTATTCATGCAGAAAAGAGGGTTGATGCAGCAACTCTTCCCAGATCTCGCATTCATCTCCGATTGGTTCTTCTCGCTTGCCGGTCTTGTGCTTGTGATGAGCTTCCATGTATTCCCATTCATGATGACGATGATGAAGAACGCGATGTTGTCTGTCCCATCCTCGCTCGATGAAGCCGGAGCCGTGCTCGGAGCACCTTTCAGAGTACGTATAAGAAAGCTCTTCATGCCTCTTCTCACAGGCAATTATGCAATCGGAGCTCTGCTTGTATTCGTAAAGACCATCTCAGAATATGGAACACCATCTACGCTCGGGCGAAGAATAGGCTTCAGTGTATTCACCACAGATATCCACAGGTATGCTACGGTCGCTCCGATAGAGTTCGGCAAATCTGCCTCTCTTGCATCCGTGCTCGTTGGAATCTGCCTGATGATCTGGCTGCTGCAGAACTATATAACTATGAGAAGGACATATAGTCTTGTCGGAGGAAAAGGCAGTGCTGTGAGATACAGAAAACTATCAAGGCCTGCCTTGGTTGCCGCTATAGCATTCATTGCCATCGTTGTATTCTTCTCAATGCTCATACCACTGTTCTCTGTGACAATTTCATCGCTTATAAAACTCCGGGGTTATGGGATGAGGTCAGGCAACTATACAACAGCTAACTACATAAAGGTATTCACAGAGGATACACAGGGAATCAATGCTCTGCTGGTCTCCATATTCCTTGCCGTCTCATCCGCTACGATTGCTGCTATGCTGGGAACTATCGTAGTCACGATATCGAGAAACTGCGGAAAGAAAATGAAGAAAACGATAGAAGGTATTGCTCTCCTCCCTGAGATGCTGCCGAGCATCGTTCTTGTACTTGGTATAATGCTCTTCTATAACTCAATATACAAAGCAATCCCGATATACGGAACAATATGGATAATGGTTCTCAGCTATGTCGTGCTATTCCTTCCATATACAGTCCAGTATGTCACATCATCATACTCACAGATAAGCCCGAGCCTAGTTGCGGCTGGCAGGATTTCAGGAGGATCTCCATCATATGTATTCCTTCACATTACCCTGCCCCTGATCTCAAGAGGAATCATGTCAGGATGGATGATGACATTCATAATAGCTTTCCGTGAACTCGTCACACCTTCCCTCATCGCACCTACGAATACCCTAACAGTCTCGACATACATCAACAGACAATTCGAGCAGGGAAGCGTCGGGAAAGGAATGGCAATGGCTGTGATATGCATTCTGTTCAGTACGGTATCACTGCTGATCCTCAATAAGGCAATACTCAGAGAGAAGCGTTGAGCTCCCTCTGCTTCTCCTTATACTCTTCCCTGAATGATGAAAGTATGGATTGAACTCTCTCAGAACGGTAATCCGCATATGTCCAGGGAAAGGCCTGCCATTGATGCTTATGATAGATAAGCGTCACCTCTGCATAGAGGTTCTTCCCTATCGCGATTCTATGCGATCTGTTCTTCGTCGTTGCAAGTATTGCATTCTCGAGGGAGAGGAGCCCAGGGTCAAGGTTTATCCTCCGGTTTCCGTTATCACTGTATTCCTCTTCGATGCTGTTTGTCTCTGTCTTGATTGAAGCAAGGGAATCGGGAAATACAAGGTCCCTGAAAGATATGAAGAACCGTTCTATACCATCGCCCATCTCCGGAACATAGTAATCGGTGAAATCGAAGAGAAAGGAATCTGTGATTACAGATATCGGTCCAAAAAGCGATTCCAGCCTGCTTCTCAGATCATCAGGGAGCCCTATGACAGATAGGACTCCCATGAAAAGCATCGATGGATTATAGGACCGAAGCATATGTTCCAAGAACACGGAACGTAGCGCACGCGTTCTTCATTTCGCTGCAGAGATCCTCAAAGGAACCATCCTCAGGCAGCTGGATCTCAAGGAAGAACAGATACTCCCAAGGCTTTCCCTGTATCGGCCTTGATTCAAGCTTCTTCATATTGATTCTCCTATCCGCAAGAACCTTCAAAGCATTCATAAGCGCACCTGGCTCATCGGAGACAGAGAATGAGATTGAAGCCTTATTGGGCTTAGCCTGGGATCTGAAAACATCGGCATTCTCCTCTCTGGCTATCACATAGAAGCGCGTATAATTCGATGCATCAGACTCAATTCCCTGCCTAATGATCTTTAGTCCATGATATACCGCAGCAGGAGCTCCCGCTATGGCAGCTATGGATTTATCCTTCTTCTCAGCTATGAATGATACAGCCCCCGCGGTATCGAAGAAAGGTATACGCTCTGCATCAGGGAGTTCCTCTGAAAGGAACCTTGCGCACTGCGCAAGCCCCTGAGGATGCGAATAGACCTTCTTTATATCGCTGAGCTCAGCATCAGGCATTCCGATAAGATTATGTATGACCCTCACCTGCTGTTCCCCGACTACGGTAATCTCCGGATGCATCGCAAGGAGGTCCAGCGTATCGTAGATCGTTCCTCCAAGAGTATTCTCCACAGGAAGCATTCCATACTTCGCCTTCCCCTCTGAGACGGCATCGAATACATCACTGAAGAGATGGCAGGGAAGAACACCTACGCTCTCATCGAAGGTCCGCCTTATAGCCAGTTCAGAAAAAGCGCCTCTCTCTCCCTGGAAAGCTACTTTCACGCTATCAGATGATACCGGCTTCTCACTGCCTTTCTCCTTTATGCTCTCAGGAAGGATGCGTGGAATCCTTTCAAGACTCTTTCCAACGACAGGGCACAGAGCCTGTATATCCCTCATCAGCTTTGAGAACTGAGCTGGATACAGGGACTGGGGACCATCCGAGAGAGCCTTCTCAGGGCAGTTATGGACCTCTACTATTATTCCTGAGGCTCCGGCAGCGACAAGCGCTAGCGACATCGGAGCAACCATATCACGAATACCTGTGGCATGCGACGGATCGCCGATTACAGGTAGGTGGGTAAGCTTCTGGACAACAGGAATCGCAGAGCAGTCCAGCGTATTCCTTGTCGCCCTCTCGTATGTCCTTATTCCCCTCTCGCACAGAACGACCTGATCGGTACCTGAGGCCATGAGATACTCCGCTGCCATCAGCCACTCTTCAATCGTTGCGGAAAGACCTCTCTTCAGAAGTACCGGCATTCCTGTCTTCCCTACGGCTTTCAGAAGCTCGAAGTTCTGCATATTCCTGGCACCGATCTGGAACATATCGATGTATGAGGCCATCATCTCAACATCGCCAGGAGAAACGACCTCTGTCGTTATAGGCATATCAAAGGCATCTCCAGCCTTCCTGAGAATCTTAAGTCCTTCCTCTCCAAGTCCCTGGAATGAATATGGGCTTGTCCTTGGCTTGAAGGCACCTCCGCGAAGCATCACAGCTCCGGATTCCCTTACGCTTTCAGCAATTGCCATCACCTGATCGTAATTCTCTACAGCGCAGGGACCGGCTATCACGGCAACTCTGTTGCCACCTATTCTCACTTTGCCCACTGAGACAATCGTATCTTCCTTCTTGAGCTCACGGGAAGCGAGCTTATAAGGCTTTGAGATAGGAACAACAGAACTGACGCCAGGCAGTAGCTCGACCTGTCTCGGATCGATATGTACGGTACCTACAGCACCGAATACCGTATCATTCTCTCCAACAATTTCCTTGACCATGAATCCTTTCTCTGTAAGGAAGGATCTCACTTTATCTTTTTCGCTTGGTGTAATACCTTGTCTGAGGATTATAATCATCTTGCTGAAAAGCTATCTTTTATGCAGAAAATGGTCAATAAAAATCAATTGGACGAAACCTATTTCGATAAAGTATTCGCTCTTTTCTCCGAAAAGCTCAGAAGCATGGGCGCGCCCCTTCCTTCTGTCAGCATAATGGCAGAAAAGAACAATGATCCGTACAGGGTCCTTGTATCAACAATCATAAGCCTCAGAACCAAGGACAGCGTGACGCTTGCTGCATCTGAGCGCCTTCTGTCGCGATATCCTGATATAGACAGTCTTGCGGATGCCGATCCGGAGGAAATCGCCGAGCTGATAAAGCCTGCTGGTTTCTACAGAAGGAAGGGAGAACAGCTGAAGAAGATTGCCGGAATACTCCGTGATGAGCATCACTCCTCCATCCCTGCTGATATGGATACGATAATGAGTCTGCCCGGTGTAGGTATAAAGACGGCATCCCTCGTGCTCAATCTTGGATTCGGCATTGATGCCATATGCGTTGACTGCCATGTGCATGAGATAGCGAACAGAACGGGATGGGTGAAGACAAAGACACCGGAGGAGACGGAGAAAGCGCTGAGAAAAATACTGCCCCAGCGTTTCTGGATCCCCCTAAACGAGCTCCTTGTGCGCTATGGGCAGTATGTCTGCACGCCTGTCTCCCCTCATTGCTCGGAGTGTCCACTGACAGAGGAATGCAGGAAAGAAGGCGTAATCAGGTCAAGATAATCACTTACCGAGCTTCTTCACAGCTGGCTGTGCTACCTTATATACCGATGCAAGGATGAGAAGATGGTATATAAGTACCTCCAGCCATTCAAACCACTCTGTGCCGTCAACGCCTCTGAGACCATACATGAAATCCGCAAGGACTATGTATATTACCCAGGCGACCAGGACTACGAGAGTAGCAGCCTTTGTAAATGATGCCTTGATACCCGTGATGAAGAGCGGGACAATAAGGAGAAGACCTGCAACAAGCAGAACAGCTCCTACGATGATATCAAAGACATCGTCAAGCTCCCTGTAAAGGGCGTTGCCGCCGAAGTCAGCCATGCCTTCGATGCCGATGATAACGAAAAGAAGACCCACTAGGATCCTGAGGATCATATCCCCGATGGATTTTGAACCTGCCATATCGACCTCCTGTCTGATAATGCAAATCTATTATAGATACATAAGAACCTAAGGTTAAGATATTGACTGCTATCTCTCCTCTCTGGATACTCACTCTCATGATCAGAATGCTTGTTTTCCTTGGCAATCCAGGAAAAGATTATACAGCTACAAGACATAATGCAGGATTCAGGCTCTGTGATTACCTTTATCCTGATGCAAGCTATCAGATGAAGTTCCATTCCCAGTTCATGAAAGCCGGGAATGTCTATGTGATGAAACCTATGACATTCATGAATCTATCGGGAACAGCTGTATCGGAGGCCGCTTCCTTCTATCATATGGCACCGGAAGAGATCCTTGTTGTACACGATGATCTTGAGCTTCCGATTGGAAAGGCCAGACTTCAGAAAGGAGGAGGACTACAGGGACACAACGGTCTCAGAAGCATAAAGGAGAGGCTTGGAAGCAGTGACTTCTTCAGACTCCGCATAGGAATAGGCAGGCCAGAGCATGGCGATGTCAGATTATATGTCACAGCGCCTTTCAGAAAAGATGAGATGATTGTCATGGATCAGCTCTTCACCAGACTCAGAGACATCCTTGAGGCCCCTGATAAACCCGCAGAGGTGGATATCAATGACTGAAGGATATATCGCAGCATTCATCACCGTAGCGATATGGGGACTCACATTTGTCTTCACGAAATCGCTTCTTGTGTCATTCACTCCTGTGGAAATCCTTTTCATCAGATTTCTGCTCGGAACAATTGCGCTTGCGCTTGTAATGCCAAAAAGGCTGAAAACAAAGGGCTGGCAGGAAGAGAAATACCTCATATCCGCAGGGCTGACAGGCATATTCCTGTACTACTTCCTGGAGAATGTCTCTATGCTGTGGACAACCGCATCGAATGCTGGCGTCATTGTTTCAACCGCGCCATTCTTCACAGCCCTTCTTTCCAAAGAAAGGAAGAGCTGGCGGTTCTTTGCGGGATTTGCTGTCGCAATTACCGGAATCGCGATGATAAGCCTGTCATCGATTGACTTCTCCGCCGAAAGCCTGAAAGGCGATCTGCTTGCTCTGTCAGCAGCATTTGTATGGGCCTTCTATGCAATAGCCTCGAAAAAGATAGCCAGCTTCGGATACAGCCCTCTGCTCACTGTCAGAAGGTCATTCATATATGGAATGGCTTTCATGCTGGTTCCTCTTATTCTCTGGAATAATACCGGCATGGAGAGGGATATGCTCTCTCCATGGAATATCACAGGGCTGCTGTTTCTGGGGCTTGCTGCCTCTGCTCTGTGCTTCGTTCTCTGGAATATAGCCGTCGAAAGACTAGGGCCGATCAGAACGAGTATATTCATATATCTCGTTCCGGTAATCACGGTAATAGCCTCGGCTGTGATCCTTGGAGAGAAGATAACGGCATTCTCTATTATTGGGACAATCCTGACGCTTTCCGGATTATTCCTCTCCGGATTTAAGAAATAGGCTATCCAATCTGCTGAATGCTCTCTTTCTCTGTGGTAAGATAGTATGTAATCAGTACTGAAAGAGGGTTTCAATGGAAAAAAGGGATTTCAGGATCGCAGAACCTACCAGAGAGAAAATAAAGATCTTCAAGGAGGTCTTCCCTTCCGATGAAAGCATCGATCTGCTCTATAGAGAAGCTTCCCTGCTTGCATTCACATACAACAATGAGCTGAAGAAAGAAGGAAAGGCGGAAGGTTTCGTATCACCCGGAAAACTTCATGCTTCCGCAGTGCTCCATCTCATCTACCAGATTGTCCTTTCCGCCCGCATTGGGGATTCCCAGCCTGACTTCTTCACAAGGCGCATCGCAACGGTGATGGGAAACGAGGAGCTCCTCAATGCCCTGGCATTCTATTCAAAGACATTCCCTTCTCCGGCGCTTAATGAATCAAGGCCGGGCAATGAGAAGAGGATAACAGAGGATATGAGAGGATTCTTCGTGCATCAGGTACTGCTTCAGAATCCAGCTCTCCTTGCTGCGTCAAAACCTTTCATCTCACCGGATGGGATAATCTATCCAGAAGGTATAAAAGCTTTATCAAGCATTCTCTCATCGTTTGTTAAAGATGATCTCAGGGATGGCCGCCCAAATACGGAAGATGTATTTACGATGCTTCAGCTTCCGGCTCGTCTCTATCCGAATTCGCTTGAGGAGCAGATCCGCTATATTCTCAGGGAGTGGAGGATGTTCCTTCCAGCGGATCTGATAATGCTTCTTGAGACCTCGCTGGATTATATCCACGAAGAGGAAAAGGACAGAAGCGGAACGGGAGGCGGAGGCGGAGAGACCCACGTAATCGACTACTCTCTGTCTGATCTGAATGAGTATGAGGCCTTCTCCGACGACTCGAACTGGATGCCACGTGTTGTGATGATGGCAAAGAGCACGCTCGTATGGCTGGACCAGCTGTCAAAAAAATACAGGAAATCAATCACAAGACTTGATCAGATACCCGATGAAGAACTCGATACACTGAAGGAAAGAGGATTCACAGCCCTGTGGCTCATAGGACTATGGGAACGTTCAGAAGCATCGAAGAAGATAAAGAACTACTGCGGCAATCCCGAGGCCGAGGCCTCTGCCTATTCTCTCCGTGATTATGATATCTCATGGTCAATCGGAGGCTGGGAAGCCTTGGAGAATCTCAGGCATAGATGCCAGAAGCGCGGCATAAGGCTCGCTTCGGATATGGTCCCGAACCATACCGGCATCGATGGCAACTGGGTGTATCAGCATCCTGATTACTTCATCCAGCAGGACTGGCCTCCCTTCCCGTCATATACATACAATGGCCCTGATCTCTCGGATAATCCTGACTTCGAGATCAAGATAGAGGATCACTACTATGACAGGACCGATGCCGCTGTCACCTTCCGCCTTATCGATAAGCGCAATGGCAGATGCAGATACATATTCCATGGAAACGATGGCACATCGATGCCTTGGAACGATACGGCCCAGATCGATTATCTCAATCCGGAAGCAAGAGAAGCTGTCATTCAGAAAATCATCCATGTTGCGAAGAACTTCCCGATCATACGCTTCGATGCAGCTATGACGCTTGCGAAGAGGCATATACAGAGACTCTGGTATCCAAAGCCGGGCAATGGTGGCGATATCGCAGGAAGAGCCGGACATGCCATGAGCGATGAAGAGTTCAATAGAAGGATACCGCAGGAATTCTGGAGAGAGGTCGTAGACAGAATCGCCGCAGAGGTCCCTGACACGCTCCTTCTTGCCGAAGCATTCTGGATGATGGAAGGATACTTCGTCAGGACCCTTGGAATGCACAGGGTCTACAACTCCGCATTCATGAATATGCTCAAGAATCAGGAGAACCAGAAATACAGACTCGGAATAAAGAACACTCTTGTATACGAACCAGAGATCCTGAAACGATATGTCAACTTCATGAACAATCCGGATGAGGAGACGGCAATTGCCCAGTTCGGGGATGGGGATAAGTACTTTGCGGTATGCACACTCCTCGCTACCCTTCCAGGCCTCCCGATGGTCGGGCATGGGCAGATAGAAGGCTTCAGGGAAAAGTACGGAATGGAGTACAGGAGGGCATATTACAACGAAAGCCCGAATGAATGGCTCATCGGTGAGCATTATCGCCGCATATTCCCTCTTTTCCGCAGAAGATATCTTTTCTCTGGCGTTGACTGCTTCCAGCTTTATGACTGCTATAACGGGAATGGCGGTGTGGAGGAATCTGTCTATGCATTCGTGAATGGACAGGGAGACGAGAGGACTCTCATTCTCGTGAACAACCAGTATGAAAGAGCTAGCGGAACGATAAATGTATCTGTACCGAAGCTCAGGAAGAACGGTAACGACAGGACAACCGTTACAGTGAAGCTTGCTGAGAATCTCGGTCTGACATTCGGAGGAAGAAGCTTCGCACTTCTTGACTGTTTCTCCGATGGGCTGACATATATAATGCCTTCTATCCAGCTGTACGACGAAGGATATTCATTCTCCCTCAATGGCTATGAGGCAAAGGTCTTCTGGAACATAAGGGAAGTAGAGGATACAGACGGAAGCTACGAGCGCATCTGGAAGCTTTATGGAAGACGTGGAATAAGGAATATCTCGAAAGCTGTGGCTCTGCTCAGGCTTGAGCCTCTGTACAGATGCCTCGATCCTCTGAGGAAAAAGGAAACCATACTGCTGGCAAGGCATCTTGCAGAAGGTACGATAACAAAGGAAGAGGAGAGGGACCTGCTGCTTTCGGTAGCTGAGTGCTATGCCGCCCTGCCAGAGGTCTATCAATCGCTTGATGAACCTGCAAAGGGACAGATCGGAGTCCATCCTGCGGAAGTAGAACCAAAGCCGATGGTTAAGCTCATCAGAACGCTCTGCGACCTATTCAAAGGAAGAAAGTGCAGCACATATCCAGCATGGGCAGGAATAGACAACTCAATCCCGCTTATGCTGATCTCTGCTCTTATGCTCTATCCTTTCACAAGGAAGATGAAGCCCAGGGCCGCGATGGAGGAAGCTGACAGGCTTCTGGCCGATGCTTTCCTGGAGGAAGCATTCAACGAAGCTGGGTACGATGAGAATGCAAGACGCGTAATCACTCACGCCGCCGCACTGCTTGTCAGCGCGGGGGATATGTACCAGAAGAACAGCGATCCACTGGCACAGTTTGCCGCAATAGCCAATGATGATGGCGTTATGGACCTTACTCAATGCAATCAGTATCAGGGGGAGATATGGTATAACAAGGAGGAGATGCAGAGGGCCATACTTATCATCGCACTCTCCTTCTCCCTTTCGCCAAAAGCCCGTGGATTCTCTGCTGATGAGTTTGTTAACATCATGCTGGAAAAGGAATTGAAGAGTGGATATAAACTTGCGGCTCTGTTGCGGAAGGAGGATTCCGAAGATTGACGCATGAAAAGAGGTGCTGTATCCTTTTCCTATGAAAACGTGGATAACATATATAGCTGCGATTCTCATGGGACTGGCTACAGCACTGCTTTTCGGTGATGCAGTCTATGCCTCCGGGATATTGTCGGCAATCTCATCCTTCCTGGTAAGTCTTGGGATATTCATCACTATCCCGATAATGGTATTCACTCTTCCTTCAGGCATCGCATCGCTTGGGAAGAACAGAAAAGGACCTCGATGCGCACTTGCTGTCATTCTATGGGCAATAGCATCAGCTATCGTGCTTTCAGCAGCAGCTGCTGTAGTCTACTCGATCCACCCTGTTCTTTTTCCCGTTACAAGCACTGCAGGAAGCGCCCCGGGAGCTCTTTCTGGCCACGTTTCATATCTTCTTTCCGCAATAAGCAGCTCACTCTACCCGATGAATGCATTCTGGTCAGTTGCCACTGCGACATATTTCATTGTTCCGGTCATCATAATCTCATGGATACTCGGCCTTGCTATAAAGCCGTCTGCGGACATAATAAGACCGGCTTATACAGTCATGAATTCATTTGCGGAGGTGATGTACAGAATCTCAAGGACGTACACTGTATACGGTTTCTTCCTTGCATATGCATCATCTGCGTCCCTATTCATTGATGTCTATCAGGAGAAGACACTCTTTGCGGCCCCTGATTACGCCATATTGCTCGGAATCACAGCTCTGGTATCATTGGTGATAATCCTGCCGCTTCTGTTCGCCCTGTTCACCCGTTTCAAGAAGAATCCGTATAGAATACTCTATCGTTCCGCCGCTTCCATAATCACAGCATTCGCAACCGGCAATATAATCGCATCCATTCCGATGAATGAGAGTATCGCAAGACAGAACAATGGAGTGCAGAAGCGTGTCGCATCGGTATCTGTTCCATTCTTCGCGGTAATAGGACGTGGAGGAGCTGCCGCTATAGCCGTAATATCGATTCTCCCTCTATTCCAGTCCACAGCCGGGAACATCCCCGAGCCTGCTGTCATCGCAATAGCCGCAGGAGCTGCTGCACTCGTTTCATTCGCCTCATCTGCAGCTATCGGAACAGAGATTGCTCTGATTTCCGTGCTTGCTCTGAGAATACTTGGTATCAATCTGTATGGTGCGGAGAATGCCATGATCGCGCTTCTTCCGCTTCTCGGCGGATTCGCCGCGGCAATCGATGCATATTCAGCTGCACTTGGCTCAGCAGTAGCTGCATCTTTCATCGATACTGATACAGAGATTCCATATAGCGACATAATCTGATATGGGAAAAAGGAAGAAAGCAAGAAACCGCAAAGGTTCAATAGCGCTTATGATGCAGACTATCATTTCGATAGTCTATGCTGCCCTGCTCGTGCATATGACCGTTCTGCTTGTAAGAAGCAGGACACAGGGCTGGTTCAGTACTATAATCGCCTACTTCCCGCAGCTTGTGATAATAATATCATCAATGTCCCTTCAGTTCGTGCTGCGCATAAGGCATAGAGCGCATACGCAGGATGGGAGCCTGCTCCCTCTTCTATTCACATTCATAGCGCTCGAATCCTCAATGATCCTCCCGATATATTACGATGTCTCCGGTATCTCCATTCTTCCACCGAGTACGATAATATTCCTATCAAGATTCTCCCTTCTCTCAGCAGCAATCCTCTTCACATTCTCTGCTGTACAGTTCTTCGGGACGAATCTCTCGAAGATGTGGCTTTACCTTATCTCGGCAATTGGGGCATCTCTGTTTATATCAATAGCGATTCCGCTGAATACAACATCATCATCGATGATCTTCACATCATCATATGATGCATACTTCCTTGTTCTGATCACATTGATCTATATTGCAGCTGCAGCGACATACATCGCAGCGGTCGCAAAGGACAGGGCAACACATAGCGTTACAAGATCAGCAGCGTTCATCTTCCTGATCATCGGCAACTATCTCTCCATTGGTACCGATATAGTGACCGGTGTGCTGTCGGTGGTGATTTATGTTGCTGGAATAATAATGCTGAGTATATCTGCAAAGAATACATTCTGACCGACTCCACTGCATCTAAACCAGCGGTTTACCATGCTGAACTTCCTGTCGGTAGAGTTCATTTGCTAAAGATAATAGCATCCTACATAAGGAGCTGTACAATGGACAGAAAAACACTTGGAACAATGATAGCGGAGCTGAGGAAGGCGAAGGGACTCACCCAGCTCGAGCTTGCAGAAAAGATGAATGTCACAGATAAAGCCGTATCGAAATGGGAGCGTGATCTCTCCTGCCCGGATATCTCATCGATCCCACGTCTTGCTGAGATTCTTGGTGTATCGGTTGATGAACTGATGCAGAGCAGGACTGCAGACCCTAAGAAGGAAACCTTCCAGGATACAATAATGCTGGTACTGAAATGCGTAGGACTTGCAATGGGTATTGCAGTAACCGTTCTGTCAATCATAGATGAGCTAGAGCCGGAAGCCGGTCTGGCAATGCTTGGAATCGGTCTTACATGCATCGCTTTGCAGTTTTTCAGGAAATGAAAAAGAATGAGGGCCTCATACAGAGGCCCTCCAGCTTTCTCCGCTAGTTATAATCAGTTGAGATTTATGATGCTCTTGTCATAATCAGCGGGAGGCACAAAGCCCATAAGCTCCATGCAGGTTGCAGGAATCGAGGAAATTCCAAGCCCTTCATTGAGCTCCTTCGAATACTCGCCCTTATACTCTGGATCATAGATGATGCAGGGAACAGGGTTTAGAGAATGCGATGTCTTTGCCTTTGGCTCGCCATCATCATAGCACTTCACATCACCGTTCTTAGCATGCTCATACATATCATCGGCATTGCCATGATCCGCTGTTATGACCATTACGCCACCAGCTTTCTCAATAGCTTCCTTGAGCCTTCCAATCTGAAGATCCATACCTTCCATTGAGCAGACAACTGCCTCAAATACACCAGTATGGCCAACCATATCGCCATTTGGATAGTTGAGCTTGATGAAGTCCCATTTACCGCTCTCGATCTCCGCTATGACTCTGTCTGTTATCTCAGCGCATTTCATCCATGGTCTCTGCTCAAAAGGAACCTTGTCGGAAGGAATCTCGACATACTCCTCAAGCTTGGAATCAAACATGCCGGATCTGTTTCCATTGAAGAAATATGTGACATGTCCAAACTTCTGCGTCTCTGAGATTGAGAACTGCTTTACGCCTGTTGCACAAAGATACTCTGCCATTACCCTGTCAATAGCAGGAGGTGATACAAGATACTGATGAGGGATATGAAGATCTCCGTCATACTCCATCATTCCCGCATACTCCACCTTAGGCCATCTCTTTCTGTCGAACTCCTTGAAATCCGCCTCATCAAATGCACGGGAAATCTCAATAGCCCTGTCTCCGCGGAAATTGAATAGGATTACGGAATCACCATCATTGATCGTCCCTACAGGCTTTCCATTCTCCGCAATCACGAACGGAGGAAGGTCCTGATCTATCGCACCGGTCTCATTTCTAAGCGTCTCGATGGCTTCATGCGCAGATGCAAACTGCCGTCCCTCGCCGAGAACATGAGTCTCCCAGCCCTTCTTAACCATATTCCAGTCTGCATTGTAGCGATCCATGGTTATAACCATTCTTCCGCCGCCAGAAGCTATCCTGGCATCGAAGGTACCGTCTGCAGAAAGATCTGCGAGATACTGTGCGAATGGATCGAAGTAATCAAGGGCTGATACCTCACCAACATCACGTCCATCAAGAAGAGCATGTACCCTGACCTTCTTGACACCCTCTTTCTTTGCCTCGCTGACCATTGCCTTAAGATGATCTATATGCGAATGGACATTTCCATCTGAGAGCAGTCCAATGAAGTGGAGAGTGGAATTATTGTTCTTTGCATTGCTTACAAGTTTCTGCCATGTGCTTCCCTTGTACATATCACCAGAGGATATGGCATTCGAAACAAGCTTAGCCCCCTGTGCGAACACACGTCCGGCTCCCATTGCATTATGCCCTACCTCGCTGTTTCCCATATCGGCATCGGAAGGAAGTCCGACAGCAAGCCCATGAGCCTTGAGCTTCGTCCATGGAGCAATACTGAAAAGCTTATCAAGGTTTTTTGTCATTGCAGCAGCGACTGCATCACCTTCCTTGTATTTGCCGAAACCAACTCCATCCATGATTACAAGAAGGACAGGTCCACGGCGATTGATCTTATTGTTTTTCTTAAGGGAATCTACCATTATATTTCCTCCATCCCTGATAATAATGAAATATGCTCTATCGGGGAAGCATATTGCTTAAGCCACTCAGCCGAATAGCTGTCAAGATAGGGAGAAAGCATATAGAAGACCTTTCTATGATAGCTATTGATCCTATCTATCTCGTCATCTGTAAGCAGATTGACATCAATCAGGCTTTTCTCATAAGGAACATATGTCAGATTCTCGAATGAGAGGAAATCTCCGAACTCACTGCTTTCATCTTCACGTACCGCAAGAAGGTTCTCTATCCTTATGCCATAACGCCCTGCTTTATATAAGCCTGGTTCATCCGATACAACCATTCCTGGAACAAGGGGAATGTCAATCAATGCAGAGGAGATTCTCTGAGGTCCTTCATGGACCATCAGGGTACATCCGACCCCATGCCCTGTACCATGGAAGAATGCGGAATAATTGTTCCACAGGAACTGCTTGGCAATGGCATCAAGCTGGACACCTCTGGTTCCTTTAGGGAATATCTGTGACTGAAGAGCCAGATGCCCTTTCAGTACAAGCGTGTAATCCCTCTTCTCCTCTTCCGTAGGTTCCATTCCGAAAAACAGCGTACGGGTGACATCCGTCGTTCCCATGCTGAACTGGGATCCTGTATCAAGAACAAGAAGTCCATGCCCCATTACATTTGAAGGCTTTTCCGTATCAGCTCTGTAATGGACGATCGCCCCATTTGCCCCGAATGCTGATATAGGTGCAAAAGATGGACCAATATATCCCTCCATGCGCTTTCTTTCCCTTTCAAGCGCATCTGAGATCATCGTCTCTGTATATATGCCATTGAGCTTATCGAGTTTTGCCAGAAAAGAGACATAAGCTGCGCCATCAAGGATATGGGCCCTGCGCATTCCATCAAGCTCGGCCTTATTCTTAATGCTCTTCAGATCTGTGGAGATATCACGGGAGGGAATATTGCGCTTGCTGCCAACCGTACCTATGAACAAAGCAGCTGTCTTATCAGGTGAATAAAGACCTGTCCCTCTTATCAGGGAGGGAAGCAGAACCTCCGCATCATCGTAGGATTCTATTGCGAAATTCCTCTTCACATTTTCCAGAACATCCCCGGAGAGACGATCTTTATTGATGAACAGCACAGCCTTCGATAACGATATGAAGAGGAATGCATAGAAAAGGGGATTATATTGAATATCCGAAGAGCGGAGATTCGTTATCCAGGCAATATCATCAAGAGAAGAGACGAATGTCCATCTGGCCCCTCTTTCCCTGAGAATCTTCCTGATGCGTTCCAGTTTGTCATGAACGCTCTCACCAGCTTTCTTATCATCAATAATCCTGATAGGCGCCTCGGATGGAACAGGAGGCCTCTTTTCCCAGATAGGATCAATAAGATCACCGGCATCAATGATTACCGCATCTACCGAAGCCAGACCTTCTGATAGACTTCTGTATTCAGCAATCGATACAGCAGCGCTATCGACACCGATCCTCATGCCTTTACCTGCATTATCAATCAGGTATCTACGGAGGGATGGAACACCTTCCATGCCCTCTTTCATCAGCTCATACCCAGATCCTTCAAGCTCCTTCTCTGCCTGCAGGAAATAGCGGCTATCTGTCCACAGAACAGCCCTGTCCTGAGATATGGCAATCGTCCCTGCGGAACCTGTGAAACCTGAAATGAAAGCACGCGTTCCCCACCTTTCCCCGGGATACTCGCTTCCATGGGGATCATTCCCTGTTATGATATACCAGTCAATGCCTCTTTCTCTGAGAATTGCCCTTAGCTTTTCCAGACGCTGCGCTATCATAATGCCTCCGTGCTGAAAGGATACCAAGAAGGATAGCTCCAGCTGCTACCATAAGCAGGCAGAAGATCTGTCCTTCGGATATATTCAGAAATGATTCAAAAAGCGCTATATTCCCGCTTCCTCTGCCTAAGGATATCACATAGCCGATAGATGCATCAGGCTGCCTGCAGTATTCAATGAAGAACCGGAAAATACCATATCCCATCAGGTAGAATGAGAAAACAGTCCCATGTGGAAGATTCTTCCTTATCTTCCATGGCCTGATGATAAACCAGAGGATAAGAAAAAGAATAATGCCCTCGAATAAAGCTTCATATAACTGGGATGGATGACGGGGAAGATTGATCAGCTGTCCCATCTGATACTCAATTCCGACCTTGTCCGCAGCATCCCTTACCCATGGCTCATAAGTAGAGAAAGGTTCAGCCAGCGGGAATATCATGCCAATAGGGCTTGTCGTCACACGCCCAAAAAGCTCACCATTTATGAAATTCCCAAGACGTCCGAATGTATATCCAAGAGGAATACCTGCAGTTGCCAGATCGGTCATCTGCAGAAGACTTCTCTTATAGCGCTTTGAGAATAACCAGCCTCCGATGACACATCCAACAACACCACCATGATAGCTCATACCTGGAAGGCCAACGAAATGTCCATTTCTGAAAGGCCAGAAGATCATCCATGGATGCGTTATATAATACAGTCCATCGCTATAGAACAGCACAGAGAATATGCGTGCACCTATAAGCAACCCAAGACAGCAGTAGAAGAACAGCGATTGTGTCTCATCCGCATCCATATCGATGACACCATCATTCCTGCACTGATAGCGCACAAGAAGATATGCAACAAAAAAGGCTACAAGATACATAAGGGCATACCAGCGCACAGGAAGGCCATTTATCACAAAGGGATCAATCCAGTCCGGATATGTCAGATAAAGAGATAGCATGATGAAAGTCTACCAGATTATAAGGCTATAGGACACCTCCCAAAAGAGGCAGATACTCATGACTCCTATATTCTTATTAAACAAGCATATTATAGCCATAATGTTGATGAAACCAGCAACAATTGCATATTCTGCCGTTATGGGGATATCCTTATTGCATATGAAAAGAATGATCAGCTCAGCTATGCTGTGCATTATGATACTCTTTACGGCTTATGCCGGAGGAAGAACTGAGCAGGCGACGCCAGCTATTCTGTCGGAATCTCCTGAATATGATGCAGAGATCGTTGCATCCAGATCCGTGACGATATCATCGACACTATACTCTCTTGGAAATCTATATGCATATCTTGATAGAAGCTTCCTCTATGATATCAATGACAGCAGGATGGAAGAAGAGCTGATAGCTGCCATGATAGATTCCCTGGGAGATCCCTATTCATACTATATCCCGGCGGATATGGCGGATTCATATGAAGAGAATTCCGATGGAAGCTATATAGGAATCGGAACATATCTCTACAAGATGAATCCATCATACAGCGATATGTCCGACCCCTCTTCCTGGATGGTCGTTATATCATCGGTATTCCCTGGAGCCCCTGCTGATAGAGCCGGTCTTAGAAGCAGGGATATGATCAGTGCCATAAACGGAGAGAGCACCGCTCCGCTTACTGCCGCTGAAGCCTCAAAAAAGCTGAAAGGCGAACCGGGAAAGGATCTTGTCCTTACTGTCCATAGAGGAGATGCAGTCTTCGATATAACCTTGAGACCGGAGAAAGTTACGACACCATCAACCGCATCGACGATGCTTGATGATGGCATAGGATATATTGCAATCTACACATTCTCCATGACAACAGCGGATTCCGCTGAGAAGGAGATAAAGAAGCTGCTTGATTCCGGTGCGGATAAATTCATAATCGACCTCAGGGATAATGGAGGAGGAACAGTTGAGACTGCTCTGGAGATCGCAGATATGTTCCTTTCTGACGGAAGGCTTCTGGAAACACGCTTCAAAGAGCAGTCTGGACGTAAATCTCTGATAAGAAATGCCGATAGCAGCACCCTTATTCCGGATGAATATCCAGTGGTTGTTCTGGTAAATGGCGGTACCGCATCCTCGGGAGAGATACTTACAGGAGCTCTCAAGGACAATGGAAGAGCAGAAATAATAGGAAGCCAGACATTCGGCAAAGGCATATCGCAGGAAGTAAGGCCATTCGCTGACGGATTCATACAGATAACGACAGGACATTTCTACACACCATCAGGCAATGATATCCATCATGTAGGAATCACCCCTGATATAGTGATAGAGGACAAAGAGTACAGCGAGGAAGAGCTCGAGGCATTTTCCGCATTTATGTCCGATGACTCAATAAAAGCATTCGCAGACTCCCATGAATACAGCAGAGAGAGCATAAAGGCATTTGCCGATGAGCATGCATCATCCGGTGTTCCTGAGGATCTTCTCATGCTTCTCATACGGAACGAGTATCTGTACAGAATGGATTACAATGACCGTCCTGTCGCTGATCCTGAGTATGATGAGGTACTGCGCATAGCCATTGAGGAACTTGTATGAGGCTATTCCTTCTATCCCATAATCCAGACAATGGAATATACCATCTCTCAGCAAAGGAAAGGAAATACCTATTCTCCGTGCTGAGGAAGAGTGTCAACGATACATTCACTGCTGTCGATAAATCAGGAATCTATTACAAGGCTTTCCTGTTCAATGAAGACAGCATGGCTATTGAACCTACCGACAATCCAGAGGAAACACTCAATGATTCCCTCTCATCGTTCAAAGGTCCTTTCTTCCCTATAACGATGTTCATCTCAATTCTTAAGGGAAAGAAGAATGAAACAGAGATACGCATGCTTACCGAAATGGGCGTAGAGAAGATAGTCCTGATGAACACCGAATTCTCGGAAGGTTCCTGGAATAACCATATGGCAGAACGCATTGATGCGATAGCAAGAGAAGCTGTCCAGCAATCAGGAAGCAAGGCTCCTGAGATCTGCGGTCCTGTGGACTTCTCCCAGGCTGTGGCGGAAGCAGAAGGCACTGTACTGATTCTCCATCAGAGCCGAAGAACAAGAACAGAATCCATCACCGATATACCAATCAAGGATAAGGTCTCATGCCTGATAGGTCCAGAAGGAGGATTCTCTGACAGAGAATGCGAACTGGCAGAGAATCATGGAGCTATTCCAATCCTCCTTAAGACAAATATATTGCGGGCAGAAACTGCGGCAATATATGCGGCGGCATCAATTCAGACAATAACGCATAAAAGCCTCTGATTTTACTTGTTTCCCTGTATTTTATAGAATAGAATTATTTCTGTTAGCAGAAATTACTGATATTTTATTTTCGGGGGGATACTATTGTACTACTTGCACAGCATCGAGCGTAAAGACGCGGAATGCATTAAAAGCTTCATAAATTCACGGGAAATCCAGACATGCCGGTCCTCAGACCATCTTATTTCTTTGCCGATAACAAAGAAGGACACAATAATAATGGATCTTGCAGCAGGACTGCCATATGAGATTCAGAAAGAAAAAGGAAAGGCATTATGCTTCATTGTCTTTTATGATGCCAGTGAATTCCTCAATATCAATCCATTCCTTATATATGGAAATGCCGTATACATCCCACGAGGTTCATTGAAAGAAGATATCGCAAACGCAATGGCTCTAGCATCAGGAATCACAGAGAAAATAGATTCTCTTGAGGAAAGCATAATCGGCAGTTCAGGAATAATGGAGAAGACTCGCGGAAGAATCAAAAGAGCAATAGACGCAGGATGCACAGTCCATCTTTCAGGCGAGACTGGAACCGGAAAGAATATTGCCGCAAAGGAAATCCACAAAAGGAGCGGAAGCAGATCGGAATTCATCTATGAATCTTGCGGCCTGCTCTCCTCAGAGTTAGCTGAAAGCTCATTCTTCGGCCATTCAAAAGGCGCATACTCCGGAGCTACGGAAGAAAGGGAAGGTCTTCTCGGAAGAGCTGATGGCAATACATTCTTTCTTGATGAAATCGAGGATATGAGCCTTGGTATGCAGTCAAAGCTGCTGCATGTCCTTGAGACAGGTGAATACAGACAGCTTGGAAAGGATAAGGTACTCAAATCGGCTTTTCGCCTGATAACAGCATCGAATATCGATCTGAAGGAACTGCTGAGGGAAAACAAACTGAGGAAGGACTTCTATTACAGACTCTCTCCAGTGATGATAAGGATGCCAAGCCTTGCAGAGCATAAGGAAGATATACCAGAGCTTATTTCCCACTTTGAAGCCTCTATAGGAATACATCCGAATAACAGAATACTAGACTACACATCTTTCATGGATTATGACTATCCAGGCAATGTAAGGGAGCTGTTCTCGATGATAATGCTCCATCATCTTGGGATTGATGAGGAAGAAGTACACTAGGACCATAAAACATACATGGTGTACTATCTTCCTGCTAACTCCCTTATACATTGCGAATTAGCCTGTGGATAGTATGTAGACAATGTTGTGGAAAACCTGTGGAAAACTCAGTGAATAACTGGATATAAACGGTGGAAAAGTAAACATCCTCTTAATGTAGATTTTATATAAATCCAATAATTTTCTTATTGTATTGACTATTTTTAACTCTATATATTTAAAGAAGTTATCAGAAAAATAATATCTGTAGGCAAAGATTAGGCAAACCGAGTTTTCCACCGCTTTCAGGGACTTTTCCACTGCATTTCCACAAACCTGTGGAAAACCTGTGGAAAAACCATATGTAGTGTCCTTCTAACGGACTATTATTATCCTCCATTGAATGAATACCCAGACCATTGGATATGAAATCAGATGATAAACACAATCCATAATCAGAAATCAGAATAATATGATGCAGTAAAAAAAGCTGAAATAGCTGGAGCAAAACAAAGATCAGGGAAAAGAAAGAAAACGCTGCCAGTGGGGAACACCAGCAGCGCCATCTTATCTTGATTAGAGGATAAATCAGTAGTTCTGTCCAACAAGCTCAAAATATGCCTGAGGATGAGCACATACTGGGCACATCTGAGGAGCTTTCTTTCCTACCACGATATGACCGCAGTTTCTGCACTTCCAGATCATCTCGCCATCTCTTGAGAATACGAGTCCTTCCTCCACATTCTTAAGAAGAGCAAGATATCTCTCCTCATGATGCTTCTCAATCGCTGCAACGCCCCTGAACTTTGCTGCGATTTCCTTGAATCCCTCTTCCTCAGCTACCTTAGCGAACTCAGCATACATATCTGTCCACTCATAGTTCTCGCCCTCTGCAGCTGCCTTGAGATTCTCGGATGTAGACTTGATATCACCACCCTCGAGATACTTGAACCAAAGCTTAGCATGCTCCTTCTCATTCTCAGCTGTCTCAAGGAAGATAGCTGCAATCTGCTCATATCCTTCCTTCTTTGCCTTGGAAGCGAAGTATGTGTACTTGTTTCTTGCCTGGCTCTCACCAGCAAACGCTGCCTGAAGATTCTTCTCAGTCCTTGATCCTTTCAGTTCCATTTTCCTTCTCCTTCTCTCTGCAATCTCTGCAGATACCTTCAAATATCAGTTCATGGGATGTAATGATAAATCCATCTTCCATGCAAACCGCTTTGCTGAATATATTCTTATCATATGATACATCAACATCGAAAACATTGCCGCAGAAAGTACATACAGCATGGGCATGCTCCTCAGTACGATGATCGAAGCGGGCTTCCCACCCATCAGTAGGAATCACCCTGCCGATTTTTCCTTCTTCACAGAGCGTAGCAAGATTACGGTATACTGTCGCTTTCGATATCGACTTATACCGCGATGAAATCACCTTATAGACATCATCAGCACTTGGATGCCCTGGATAGTGGAGCACAGCATCATATGTGAGCTCCTTCTGCATTGTGTTCCGTCTTTCTTTCATATTGATAATTATTATCAATAAAGTATCATTACTATAATAATCTGTCAATAGAAAAGGGCTGATTAAACAGCCCTCAGCAAAGACAGCTTATACTTATTTAACAGGAATTATCCTTACCTGCTTATACAGTCCATCACCCTCACTCTTTGTATCGACGCCATCAACATCATTAAGCGCTGTATGGACAAGCCTGCGTTCAAACGGATTCATTGGATCCAGAAGTCTTGATCGGCCTGTGCGCTTTACGATCTCAGCAGTCTTGTACGCATTCCTTATTATCTGCTCTTCATGGCGCATTCTGTAATTCTCGCTGTCAACGACAATCTTAAGATCTGGATCAAGATTACCAGCAAACACATTTGTTACAAGCTGGATTGCGTCGAGATTCTTTCCCTTTCTTCCGATAAGTATTGATGAATCTGTACTCTCAATCCCTATTCCTATCTTACTGTCACGTCTGAATGAGACAAATGCATTTCCGGAATATCCCATCTTCTGAATGAGCGTCTCGATAAAATCAATGATCTTCCTTTCATTATCATTCTCAGGTTCGGGATCGAATATACCGCTTACCTCTTCTTCTGGTACGCTTGTATCATCCTCATCTGCAGAATCATCATTTCCATAATAGACCCTGATCTTGACATTGCCCTTCTTGAAAAGACCCTTCTTTGAGCTCTCAAGGATCTCAACATCGAATTCATCACGATCAAGCCCAAGCTCCTCAACCGCTTTATCTATAGCTTCCTGTTCGGTTCTTCCTTCAAAATCGCTCTGCATATATTACTTTCTCCTTGATTTCCTCTTTGCATCCTTCTTGGCCTGCTTCGCAGCATCACGCTCAGCTATCTCCTCAGCAAAAACTGCTTTCTTCTTCTTATTTACGAAGATCTGCTGTCCGATTGAAATGATGTTGACAGTAGACCAGTAAAGAAGAAGACCGGACGGTGCATTATACATGACGAAGAAGAAGATTATTGGCATTCCATATGTCATAAATGCCATCATGCCAGCCTGTGAAGATGCAGCTGTTGAACTCGACTGCGTTATCTTCATTGAAAGAATCATGGAGATAACGTACAGGATAGGCAGAATATGGATATCAGGTCCAAGAAGAGGAATACTGAATGGAAGAGTGCAGATCGTATCAGGAATTGAAAGATCAGGTATCCATCCAGGTATGAACATAGATCCTCTGAGATCGAAATTGGTATTCAGAAGGCCATATAGCGCAATAAATATAGGGAACTGGATAAGCATCGGAAGACATGAACCCATTGGATTTATGCCCTCATCCCTATAGAGCTTTGCCATAGCGGCATTCTGAGCCTCAGGATTATCAGGGAATTTCTGCTTGATTTCCTCGATTTTTGGAGTAAGGGCTCCCATCTTAGCAGTGGAATCCATACCTTTCTTTGAAAGAGGCTGGAGTATCAGCTTGACGAGAATCGTCAGCAGTATGATAGCTACACCATAATTCGGTATGAAGCGATGGAAGAACTGCAAAATCCAGTTGAGGATAGCCTCAAGCCATGAAAGCCAGTTACCATCAACAACCTTATTCAGGCTGCTTTCATTGAGTCCGAATATGTTCTCACCCATTCTGTTGTAGATATCAAGATATCCTGATACCTTTGGGCCTGCATAGAATGAATAGATATCATCGATAAGAGTACCATCATTTGCTCTTGAGAAATACATGATATCCTTCTGCGGAACACCAGTATCGAATGTTGCCTCATCCGCAGTAACAGAAGACATCGCGATATCATCCTCAGGCATAAGAACAAATGCAAAATACTTTCCTGAAAGACTCATCCAGTCAACAGCTTCTTCCGCAGCATAGTGCCCATCTGAGAATCTGAGATTCTTCTTATCCTTATCCTCGGCGTATTTGACCTCGAGCCTTCTCCAGTCATAGTTCGATGAGAGAGACTGGAATGCAGGTCCTATCTGAGGTCCTACGGAAACTGTGTAAGCCGTATTTCCATCTCCTATTGATACAGGAGATCCATCAGCTTTATACATCCTTACCGACATCTGAATAAGGAATTCATCATTGAGAGGAATGGCATATGATTTCTCTATTGTGAATCCTTCGCCCTCTGCTGTCTGGAAATCACGTATGAATGATACACGCGTTATATCATTTCCTTCATGTACGGAGGATATATCGATTTCCGATATATCATACCTGAATACATCATCAACAGCTGTATTGCCTACATACATGGTGAATATATCGGCATCATCGGAATCCTTGTAGATAAGTTCAACAGGACTTCCATTATCGAAATGATTGACAAGCTTTATCGACTCGATTGCTGCACCAGCAGGATTGAATTCTATTTCGAATTCACCGCTCTTGACAGTAAATGGTGTACTGTCCGGCTCATCACCGACAGCTGTTATCATATCGGTTTCTATTACTTGTATATCTTCGGAAGAAGCACTTTCCTCAATTGCTGCAGTCTCCTGAGCCGTAAGCTCAGCTGCAGCCATCTCCTCTTCCATGAAAAAAGACTGGACTGTCATGCCGACAGTGATGACAATCACCGACAGCACAATAGCAATGATAGTATTCCTATCCATTGGTACTCCTTGGATTATCTGTATCTGGAAAGCTGAATAGGAAAAACTCTGCTGATGAGACTGATGGAGCTATCTCCGGTATACCCTGTCCAGAAGTGATATGAATCCGGACTCAAGCAAAGAGAAATCGGAGACCTTTCCAGGATACACGATGAGGGCAATATCATGCCCTCTTCCTTCAACAGGATTATCTTCTGTCTTTCTCTCCGGATAGCACCTGAATATCTCCTTCACGCGGCGGCGGACAAGATTTCTATCTACTGCCCTTCCGTAATGCTTTGCAGGAATTACTATAATCCGGTCATATCCGAATTCATTGGAAGAACTTATCAACCGCATTCCTGAGCATGATATAGACTTACCTTCTCTGAAAATGCGATTGATATCCTGTTTCTTTCTTATGATTTCTCTCTTAGTAAGGCTTCTTCTCATCGCTGACCGTGAGGCTGTGTCTGCCCTTTGCACGGCGGCGAGCAAGAACCAAGCGGCCTCCCTTTGTAGCCATTCTAGCACGGAAACCGAACTTCCTTGTCCTCTTCATCTTGCTTGGATGATAGGTTCTCTTTCCCTTGTAACTCATTGATCTACTCCAATTCCAACGCTGTTAAGCGGTTATTATCATCATATAGTGGCATAAGACCACAGCTAGGAGATTTTATCAAACGGGATAGCAGAGGTCAATATGTACGTTTTATCTGCATCGATATGATACCAGCATCTGGAAAGTTCCTTCTGAATTCGCTTATTATCTTCCTCTTTCTAAGCATGAGAAGAGATGCCGCAGCAGGTCCTTTCGCTGATATTATTATCATGCCATTCTCTTCTTTAACGAATTCAGCAATACCCTCAAGCTCTTTTCCGGCAATCTCTTTCCATAGCCTATGCATCGCAGTACCACTGCTTTTGCCTACTTCCGATACATACTCTGATACAAGATCGCTTATGTTTTTAACCTCTATCGGCATTGGAGAACTCCCCATTGGATACAGAATATACTATTGAACTCCGTTTTTCACCAAAATAGCTTTCTCTTGGAAGAAAAGTAAAGAAAGCCTGTGAATATCCATCAAGCTCAGAGAGGAGAAGAGCTCTTTTCCTGTCATCAAGCTCAAGAAGAACATCATCAATAAGCAGTATAGGTTTCTTGCCTGTTTTCTCCGTGAAATATTTGGCTTCCGATATTCTGAAGAGAATAGAGCAGAGTCTTATCTGCCCTGTGGATCCAATCGATGAAAATGGCCCAGACTGCGACATAACAGAGAATCTATCACGATGTATGCCGCTTGTAGTCGTCATCATCTTCATATCTCTCTCTTCCGTGCTCTCAAGATAATCAATTATCTCATCTTCCGATGATAGTCCATTCCATGATGGCTGATATCTTATATCGAGGTCGATATCGCTACCTGATATCCTGCTGAAAAGAGAAGGAAATATTCTATTGAATTCATATACAGCTAAAGCTCTCTCCTTCATTATCTCAATACCATGCATGGCCATTCGCTGATCATACAGATGCATTAAATCAGTTCTTCCATTCCTTATAGCAGCATTACGCTGCATAAGTACGGCTCTATATGATCTGAGAGAATCAAAAAATACAGGTGAATGAAGACTCATCATCTGATCGAAGAACTTCCTTCTTACCTCAGGTTCACCTTTTATGAAGCCAATATCATCATGGATAAATGCAATACATGGAAAATGGTATATCAGCTCCTTTCTGTCGCTGATTTCCTTACCATCGATAGTTATCCTGCGTCTATTATCCGCAAAGGAAGTATTTATTCTTTCAATTTCACCATACTCATTCTCAAACTCTGCCGATATAGAGAATCCTTCTGCTCCGTTTCTGACAGCTTCCTTCAGATGTGCAGTCCTGAAGGAAGAACCGTATGAAAGAGTATAGATTGCCTCAAGAAAATTTGTCTTTCCCTGACCGTTTTCACCAGTAAGAATTATATCCTTTGCATCAACGAAAGTATCTGCAGAGGATATATTTCTGAAATTATGTATTGCTACTCTCCTGAATCTCATCAGTTCTGCATCGGCATAAGAACATAAAGATAGTCCTTATCCGGTTCTGGAGATATAGTAAGCGCTGCGGATTCCGACCTGAACATTATCTTCATGAACTCAGAATCAATTTTCTTTATAGGAAGATGAAGAAGCGAGGAATTGAACGTTATCCTGATATCAGGACCGGAATACTCGCAAGATATGCTTTGTCTGCTATCTCCTATATCAGTGCTTTCTCCTGAGATATCGATCTTCTCATTGGATATCTCAACGAAGATTCTCCTGGATTTCTCATCGACGAATATTGAAGTGAAAGATACAGCTTTCTCAAGATCTTCAGTTCTTACAACACACTTATATTCGAGATTCTTTGGTATTACCTTCTCATAATTAGGATAATTGCCAGCTATCAATGCCGAATATATAGTCCTGCCACCGATTCTTGAGAAGATAAGCCCTTCCTTGACTGCAAGTGAAAGAACGCCCTCTCCAGTTGATATACTCTTCAGCATCGAAAGAAATCTTACAGACATTATACATGGCCTGAACTCTGGTATTTCCTGCTCAAACTGCCTCTTTACGCATGCAAGTCTCTTACCATCAGTTGCTACCATTACAAGTCTATCTTCTTTATTCTCCATGTAGACGCCAGTAAGAAAATGCCTATTATCCTCACCTGCTACTGCAAAGGAAGTCTTATCTATCATATCAATGAAATCACGCTGTGTAACAGAGAAGAACAATGAATCATCAATACTTTCAAGCTCAGGGAACCTTGAAGCTTCGATAGTCTTCATATTCGCGCTGAAATTCTCATTATCAACAGGTCTTATATTGAGAATTCCATTATCTTCGAAAACCTCAATATCAACATCTTCAGTATTCTTAAGTACATTGCTCAGCTTTTCACAGAATACAGTAGTTGATCCTGGTACAGAAACCGATACTGGAATCGATGAAATGAATCCCATCTGCTGATCATATGCTTTTATTGTCAGAAGCTCATTTGATACTTCAAGAAGAACATTGCTTGAAATCGAGAGTGAATTCTTCTTGCTTGCGAAATTGCTCGCATATTCTATTTCCTGTCTCAGCAATGAGCATTTGCATGTGAATTTCATAAAGTGCTCCTATTATTGTTAATATTATCATAAATAGATGATAGTAGTAATAATAATAGGCTGACTAATTGTGGAAAACTATGATAATGCATTGCATACAAATGAATTAGAATGTGGATAACTATGTGTAAAACAATGGTGGGTTTTCCACAGTTTCCACATGTTGCTTCTCTTTGTCTTTCAGGCCTGTGGAAAACTTATGCTGATATGCACAGGTTATCAATATGTTTTCAACAGGTTTTCCACTGACTTTTCCACAGCCTGTGGAAAACTTATTCCATCAGGCTGCTTTCTATTGAATTGACAGCATTTCTTACAGATTCATCTGTATCTATAAGGGATTTTATCCTGTCAACTGAATGCATTATCGTTGTATGATCCTTTCCATTCATCATCTTTCCTATCTCAGACAGAGAGTAGGACGTCAGCTTTGATGAAAGATATATTGATATATGTCTTGCCAGAATAATGTTCTTATTTCTGCTTTTACCCTTGATATCATACTCTTTTATATTGAAATAGGATGCCGTTTTGCGGATTATCATATCAATAGAGATATCATTGTTCTTTATAGCAGGTTCTACAATGAAATTCTTGAGATGCTCTTTTGCTATATCCAGCGTTATAGGTTTGCCAACAAGTTCTGAAAATGAGCTCAGCGTTGTAAGAGCACCTTCCAGGTCTCTTATATTCGTATCTATGCTCTGGCATATGAATTCCAGCACATTATTATCGAGCTTATAGTTTCTTTCTCTGCATTTCTGTATCGCGATTGCCATTCTTGTCTCATATGCAGGTGGCTGAAGATCTACATTCAGTCCTTTTCTGAATCTTGTCTTGAGCCTGTCTGTTATATCTGTAAGCTCTGTTATAGGCCTATCGCAGGTAAGTACTATCTGCTTATGATTATCATAAAGCTCATTGAATGTATGGAAGAGCTCTTCCTGTATCTGGTTCTTCTTCTGCAGAAAATGTATATCATCGATAAGAAGCACATCAACGCTTCTGTATTTGATCTTGAAAGCTGATGCCTTATCGGTAAGAAGCGAGTTTATGAACTCATTGGTAAAATTCTCTGCCGTGACATAGATAATCTTCATCTTCGGATTATGCTCATCTATGTAATTGCCAATCGACTGAAGAAGATGGGTCTTACCAAGACCTACACCTCCATAGATGAGGCATGGATTATAGCTTGTACCTGGATTCTGAGCTATTACTCTTGCTGCATTGAATGCAAAGCTGCTGTTATCACCTGAAATGAAGTTATCGAATGAATAAATCTTATTCAGAGTTGTATTTCTGGATGCATTCTCAGTCTTTGACTTAGATTGAGTCCTGGGTTTTGCCTTATGCTCTTTTTTCCTGGTACTGTTCTCATCTGTTATGAAAATAGTATCAATATGATGGCCTGCAATGACTGATATTGTATTCTCTATCTCAGATCTGCAGTTCTTTTCAGCATTGTTCTTATAGAAATCAGAGGGAAAAGCCAGAACGATCGATCCATCCTTCTCACCCTTGTATTCAATCATATCGATATATATACGTTTTGCTTCAGGCAGAGCCTCTGCAAGCTGGGCTTCTGCCTCATTCCAAATTCTATCTAGATCAGACATATGCAGGATTATATTACAATCAGGCAAAACGTAAAGCAAGCATCTATTTCGATTACATTGTATATATAAGCAATAAAATAAATTATGAAGTTTTTACAATTATCTGGCCTGCTTGATGAAAAAAACTCTGGAATATATAATACATAAGGTATTGCGGCTCTTTAGGTCATGCTTTGACAATCCTGCTCTACGAGGCCTGCCTTATAATTAAGAGCCGTGAAAAAGGAAGACAATGCACGATGACAATGAACTGAAAATCGCAGGGCATTCTGAGGCCGAACTCAAGGCTGAAATCAAAGCCAGCGAAGACTACAATTCAAGCGGTATTACTGTCCTGAAGGGACTTGAGGCTGTACGTCTCAGGCCAGGTATGTATATTGGGTCCACGGGTATAGATGGCCTTCATCACCTTGTATATGAGGTAGTTGATAACTCCATAGATGAGGCTATGGCTGGATACTGCAATGATATCAAGGTATATCTCGAGGATGGTCCTGATGGGGAAATCTGCACTGTTGAGGATAATGGGCGCGGTATTCCTGTTGATATACATCCTGAGGAAGGAAAAAGCTCTCTTGAGGTCGTTCTCACACAGCTTCATGCTGGAGGAAAGTTCGATCATAACGCATATAAAGTCTCGGGAGGACTTCATGGCGTAGGTGTATCATGTGTTAATGCCCTGTCCTCTTGGATGGAAGTGACTGTGCATCGTGCTCCACATGTATACAGGCAGGTTTATCATAAGGGAATACCTGAAAAGCCTGTTGAGGTAATAGGAGATACCGATAGAACGGGAACAATAGTGAAGTTCACTCCTGATTTCGAGATTATGGAGCAGAATTCATTTGATTATGATACTCTAGCTGCCAGATTCAAGGAGCTTTCCTATCTCAATAAAGGTATTTCAATATCCATTACCGACAGAAGAATCGATCCTGAGAAGAGCGAGAAATTCCATGCAGAAGGCGGTCTTTCATCATTTGTTAAGTATCTTAACGAATACAAGACCACCCTTTTTGATCCTATTTCGTTCGAATGTCAGAAAGATGAGGTATCGGTTGAGGTATCGCTTCAGTACAATGATAAATACGATGAGAAAATCTATACATTCGTGAATAATATCAATACACGTGAAGGTGGTACTCATCTCTCAGGTTTCAGGGCTGCTCTTTCAAGATGTCTGAATAATCAGCTCAAGAAGAGTGTCAAATATATGAAGAAATACTCTGAAAGCCTTGAGAGCTCTGATATATCTGAAGGACTTACAGCTGTCATATCGGTAAAGATTCCTAATCCTCAGTTCGAGGGGCAGACCAAGATGAAACTTGGCAACTCGAATGTAAAGGGAATAGTTGATTCTCTCGTATATGAGAATCTTACCAATTACTTTGATGAATTCCCTGATTCAATCGATAAGCTCCTTGATAAGGTTACGAATGCAGCTCTTGGCCGTGTTGCGGCAAGGAAAGCAAGGGAGAATATCAGAAAAAAGAGCGAAGGCGGCGGTCTTCCAGGAAAGCTTGCTGATTGCTCTGAGCGCGACCCTGAGAAGTGTGAGGTATTCATCGTTGAGGGTGATAGCGCAGGCGGATCTGCAAAGCAGGGCCGTGACAGGCAGTTCCAGGCAATCCTTCCTCTCTGGGGAAAGATGCTGAATGTCGAGAAATCCCAGGAAGCAAAGGTTCTCAATAATGATAAGCTACAGCCTGTAATCCAGACTATAGGGGCTGGTATAACAAGATATAACGATACTGGTTCCGATGATTACGATAGTGATGAGGATAAACCGGCAGAGAAGGAAAAGACATTCGATCTGTCGAAAGTAAGATACCATAAGGTCATCATTATGGCTGATGCCGATGTTGATGGATCTCATATCAGAACATTGCTTCTTACATTCTTCTTCCGCTACATGAGACCTCTTATTGAGGCTGGCTATGTCTATTTTGCTATGCCACCTCTCTATAAGATCACTATCGGAAAGAAAATCTTCTATGCATATGATGAGGTGGATAAGAAGAGAATTCTCGCAGAGAATGCACAGGGAATTGATGAAAACAAGATACCTATCCAGCGATATAAAGGTCTTGGAGAAATGAATCCTGAGCAGCTCTGGGAGACAACAATGAATCCTGAGACCAGGATGATCAGCAAGATATGCCTTAAGGATGCTGAGGAGGCAGACAGAGTCTTCTCTATGCTTATGGGTGAGGAAGTCGAGCCAAGGCGCGAGTTCATCGAACAGAATGCGACATTTGTCAGGACGCTTGATATCTAAGGAATAATGATATGGAAGACAGCCAGGAACTTACAGGGCGCGTAATCAATGCCGATATCTCGGAAGAGATGCGCACCAGCTATATAAACTATGCAATGTCAGTCATCATAAGCAGAGCGCTTCCTGATGCCAGGGATGGACTCAAGCCTGTCCATAGAAGAATCCTCTATGATATGTTTGAGCAGGGAATCCGCTATAATACGCCAAACAAGAAATGTGCGCGTATTGTAGGTGATGTTCTCGGTAAGTACCATCCGCATGGAGATGCATCTGTATATGATGCTCTTGTACGTCTGGGACAGGACTTCTCACTACGCTATCCAGTTGTATCGCCTCAGGGAAACTTTGGATCTATCGATGGTGATCCACCTGCAGCAATGAGGTATACAGAGGCAAGGATGAGCCGTATTGGTGAGGAGATGCTTGCCGATATCCAGAAAGAGACTGTTGATTTCGTTCCGAACTATGATGATTCGACAACAGAGCCAGCGGTCCTTCCAGCAGCATTCCCATTCCTTCTTACGAATGGATCGTCAGGAATCGCTGTAGGTATGGCTACAAACCTTGCTCCTCATAATCTTCAGGAAGTAGTTGATGGAATCTGTGCTTATATCGATAACCCTGATATAACCATCCCTGAACTGATGAATTATATCAAAGGTCCTGATTTCCCATCATATGGAATCATCTGTGGTAAAAAAGGCATTATGGATGCCTATACCACGGGACGTGGCAAGATAGTCATCAGATCACGCTATGAGATTGAGGAGAATGACAGAGGCCATGATGCGATAATCTTCACTGAGCTGCCCTATCAGGTTAATAAGGCAGAGCTTGTGAAGAAGATTGATGATCTCAGAAAGGATAATATAATCCCTAATATCTCTGCTGTAAGAGATGAAAGTGGCAGGGATGGTATAAGGGTTGTTGTCGAACTCAAGCAGGGAGCTGTTCCTAAGATAGTTCTTAACATGCTGTTCAGCCGCACTGCCCTTCAGAGCAATTTCAATGCTTATAATCTTGCTCTTAAGGATGGAAAGCCTCAGCTTATGACTCTCAAGGATATGGTTGCTGTATATGTCGATCATAGAGAGGAAGTCATTGAGAGACGCACGAGGTTTGATCTTAGGAAGGCTGAGGAAAGAGCTCATATCCTTCTTGGCCTTAAGATAGGACTTGAGAATATCGATGAAGTCATAAGAATCATCAAGGAGAGCGAAGATAACAATATAGCTTCGCTTGAGCTTCAGAAGGCCTTCAGTCTCGATAAAATCCAGGCGGATGCCATCATCGATATGAAGCTTGGAAGACTCTCTCACCTTGAGACAGATAAGATTCTCAATGAGCTTTCAGATCTTGAAGCCAAGATAGCATATTACAAGGATCTTCTTTCTGATAAGAGAAAGATTCTGGGTGTTGTCAGCGATGAGATTATTGCAATCGGTCAGAATTATGGAGATAGAAGGAGAACAGAAATCATGGAGCAGGAGCTCAATGATGCATCTCCTGAAGATTTCATAAAGAAGGAAGATGTTGTAATAAATATCTCCAGAAAAGGATTTGCAAAGAGACTTTCGACTGACGAATATAAGGCACAGGGTCGCGGTGGCAAGGGAACAATAGGCGCAAAGCTGGTTGATGGAGATTTCGTTGATCATCTCTTCATCTGCTCATCCCATGATCTTGTGATGTTTGTCACGGATTTCGGAAAGGCATATTACATCAAGGCTTTTGAGATTCCTGAAGGTGCGAAGAATACGAAGGGAGCAAATATAAAGAACTTCCTCCAGATTGAGAATAATGAGAAAGTAACTTCCGTTATCTCATTCTCCGAATTCTCTGAGGATGATTATCTTCTTATGGTCACCCGCTATGGTGTTGCAAAGAAGGTAAGGCTCAATGACTTCATAAATGCTAAAGCAAGAGGTGTTAAGGCTATCATCCTTGATGAGGGCGATTCTCTTATCGCATCAATATTCGTTAAAGAAGATGATGATGTCATGATAGTGACAAAGAACGGTAAAGGTCTGAGAATCCATGCAGAGGATGTCAGGACAATGGGAAGAGCAACCCATGGTGTCAGGGGCATAAGGCTTCTTGGTGAAGATGAGGTTGTAGGTGTTGTTCCTGTTGATAATGATAAGAGAATCCTTATGATTACAGAGAATGGAAAAGGCAAGCAGGTCAGATTCGATCAGTTCATGCCTCATGGCCGTGGAACAATGGGTCAGAAGATTTACACGGTTGAGGATAAAGGACTTGTAGGAGCAGTGGCCGTTGATGACGATTCCGATGTTGTTATCATAACTCTGAAGGGACAGACAATCAGAGTCCATGCAAGAGATATATCAATCCAGGGAAGAGCTGCGATGGGCGTCAAGGTTGCTACATTCAAGAAGAAAGACGACCTTATCAATGCTATTGCCGTTACAGGGTATCAGGAAGATGAGTCTCAGGAAGATGAAGGTTCTGAGTCATCTGAAGAAGATCAGTAACGCTTTATCGAATAAAAAGATTATCGCCTGTTTTATAGCAGGCGATATTTTATGACCTTTTAGAAACTCAGAGAGTTGAATGATGGAAAGAAGCATAGTCAGATAATAATATGCAATATGGCAAATCATATAATAAATAAAAATTGTATCGAAACAATATAATTATAAAAAATGACTCAAAAAATTAAAACATCCGCACGGAAATTCATTAGAAAATAAGGCAAAACCGTATTTATAAACAGAAACAAATAAGGAAAAGAGTTTAAATCAGCAAACGAATTTTATACCTATTGAATAGGGAAAATTGAGGATGTAAGTCTGAGGAATCTGTTTCTATTAATAGAAAAATATATTAAAAATGGCCGTTTTACGCGTTTAAACGCGGTTTTTGAAATTAGACAAGGTAAAAAAATTGAAAATAGAAAAGTATCCTTGTCCTTATAATTATATATACTTATCCTGATATTTAGTCTATAAAATTTTAAAGAGAAAACAGGATTATAGTTTCACGTGAAACATTGAAGAAAATACAATATTATTGATCTTCTAGAACGATTGAAAAGTTTTCATAAAAAGAAGCAGCAAATATTATTATTATCTATTATCCTTTTTGCGCTTATGAAATATTTGTTATTTACAATCATGGGCGGAGTATGAGGTGAGGAAAATATATGCTTTATATAATCAGATGCATAAAAGTTAATTAACCAGAGTTAGATGAAAAAAGATTATGTCACTGGCGTTAATTTGGGGAGTATGTCGGAGCAAAATTCTGATTTGGAAGATAATGACAACGAAAATGTATAATAGAAAAGCAAAGAATTAGCTATTGTAATAGTTATTCAGAAGCTAAGAAAAATGCTGCGTTGTATGTATCTAATGCTGGCTGATCTTCTATTGATAAACTATAGGGATTGGAAATAAACGATCAAAGGGATATTTGAATGTCAATAGATGGAAAATATTCGGTGTTGTTTGTTAAAAACCGAATATTGGATTGGAGTGTAAGAATTCTTGAATGCTATTTCTTAAAGATTGTTTATTGTGCTTGCGTAATCCTAGAAGATAATTCTTTAAACAATCAATATTATCTAAAGCGTGTATTCCGCAATTCGATTAGATTGATAAAGAACTTTTGGTAAAACATATAAGCATATGATTAAGATAATATTTGCTTTGTTTCACGTGAAACAAAATGCAGGAGCTGTTTGAATGCTCCTGCAATATTTTCTTTGTAGCTTACAGATCAGAAGCTTGGCTGCCCATCATTTATGATAGTTAACTCCTTGTCGAGAGTCTCTCTCATGTAGCGCTGAACACCATTTGTAAGAGTCAGCTGACTCATTGGGCATCCTGCACATGCTCCTACAAGTCTTACATGAACGTTTTTCTCCGCTTCATCGTAGCTGACATATTCAATATCCCCGCCATCGTTCTGCAATGCAGGACGAATTGCATCAATGGCTTCTTTAATTGCTTCTATGCTTACTGTGGCCATTTTTATCTCCTTTGGTTGCTTTAAGATACTACAGCATTCTCTTCCGGTCAAGATTTTGTCGTTAATGGCAAATCTTTTTGATGACAGACTGGTTTATATTGTGTATTTTGAATATATGAGTGCTCATAAGATTATATTCTATAATCAGAAAGGTGGTGTAGGAAAAACAACTGCAACTGTTAATCTTGGATCTGCCTTATCTGAAATGGGTCATAAGGTTTTGTTAATAGACTTTGATGCCCAATGCAATCTGACCGGTGCCGTGTCCGGTGATCTGAAGAAGCCTAATATATATCAGGTGATTGTTGGTGATGTCCCTGCGAGCATCGCTGTTCAATCCACCATATTCAATAATCTATATCTTATTCCGGGATCATTGGATGTTGCAGGGCTATCTATTGAACTTGTAAATCAGAATAACAGGGAGTATTTTCTGAAGACAGCATTAGAATCAATAGATGATGATTTTGAATATATTCTCCTTGATTGTCCTCCTTCATTGGGCCTTGAAACAATGAACGCACTTGCCTGGGCGGATTATATTATCATTCCGCTTCAGTGCGAGTATCTTGCAATGGAAGGACTGAATCTTATTATGAGGACCATAAGTAATGTTAAGAAGCAGCTTAATCCAAAAATTAAGACGCTTGGTATATTATTTACTATGTATCAGAAGCGAGCACTTCTTAATCAGCAGGTTGTTGAAGATATTTCATCCTTTTTCAGCGATGTTGTTTTTAAAACAATCATTCCTCGTTCAATAAGATTGTCGGAAGCCCCTTCCCATGGTCTTCCTATTAATTATTACGATAAGTCAAATGTTGGATCGAAAGCATTTGCTGAGCTTGCCAAGGAGGTTGTAAGCCGTGTCCAGTGATAAAAAGCATGGTCTCGGAAAAGGAATCGGATCTTTGCTTGGAAGTTTTGATTATGATTCCCAGGTTGAGAACATTATAAATAAGACAACAGCTTCTGAAAAACCTGAATCTGCATCGTCTGTTTCTTCATCAAAGGTAGTGGTAGAAAAGGCCGATAAAACAGATTCGATTTCAGCAATTTATGTTCCTCTTTCAAATATTTCTGCAAATCCAAACCAGCCAAGAAAGTCTTTTGATGAGGAGTCTTTGAAGGAACTTTCTGTATCGATAAAAGAGCAGGGAATAATCCAGCCAATTATTGTTGAGGAAATTGTTCCAGGTAGATATTCGATTATTGCTGGCGAAAGACGTTTCAGGGCTGCAAAAATGGCTGGAATAAGCAAAGTTCCTGTGATCATAAAATCACTGAATGAGATGCAGAGAATCCAGATGTCTCTCATTGAGAATATCCAGCGTGAAAACCTGAATCCAATTGAAGAAGCATCAGCTTATCAATACCTTATGCAGCGTTCGGATATGACTCAGGAGCAGGTTGCAGAAAAGGTTGGAAAGTCAAGATCGGCTATTGCGAACTCTGTAAGGCTTTTATCGCTTTCAGATTCGATTAAGGATGATTTGATTTCGGGTCAGATTTCTGCTGGCCATGCACGGGCAATTCTTTCTCTAGTGAATCCTTCTGATCAGAAACTTCTTAGAGATAAGATCATTGAGCGGGATTTATCCGTTAGAGAAGCTGAAAAGCTTGCTGATGAATACAATAAAGGACATAAGATAGTTCCTAAGAAGAAGGATAGAGATGATAATCCTGAGATAACTGAGATTGAGGAGCGCTTTGTTTCTGCTATTGGCAACAGATGTGAGATTAAGGGTAATCTCAGCAAGGGTAAGCTTCTTATACGCTATAGATCGCAGCAGGATCTTGAGAGAATATATTCTCTTCTTTCTGATGGAGGAGAACTTTTTACGGAGTGAAAATGATGGATAAAAATAATCTTAAAGATGGTATTTATGCAGTAATACATACAGATAAGGGTGATATTCTCCTTGAACTTGAATATAAGCGCTGCCCTATGACAGTTTGCAACTTTGTTGGCCTTGCTGAGGGGTCCTTGAATATTGATGATAAAGGTACTCCTTTTTATGATGGGCTTTCCTTCCATAGAGTAATAAAGGACTTCATGATCCAGGGTGGATGTCCTAAAGGTGATGGAACGGGTGGTCCTGGCTATCGGTTCCCAGACGAATTTGATCCCGATCTTAAGCATGATAAGCCGGGAATACTGTCCATGGCTAATGCTGGTCCTGGTACAAATGGAAGCCAGTTCTTCATAACACATGTACCTACACCATGGCTCGATGGAAAACATACGGTATTTGGTCACGTTATTGATGGACAGGATGTGGTTAACAGCATTGAGCAGGGCGATCGTATAAATTCAGTTGAGATAATCAGAGTTGGTAAGGATGCAGGATCCTTTGATGCTTCCGGTGAATCTTTTGCAACACTTGTTGAGAATGTTGAGAAAAAGATCAGAGAGGCTCATAAGGCAGCAAAAGAAAAGGTTGAGAAAGAAATTGATAACCGATATCCTAATGCAATAAAAACCTCTACCGGGTTACGGTATATTATCCAGAGAGAGGGAACTGGTAACGAATCTCCGAAGATGGGACAGAGTGTTACTGTTCACTATCAGGGAGAGCTTCTTAATGGAAAGGTTTTTGATTCATCCATGATACGCGAGAAGCCTGCAACATTCCGTGTTGGCCAGGTTATCGACGGCTGGAATGAGGCTCTTCAGAACATGAAAAAAGGGGAGAAACGCCTTCTTATCATTCCTCCTGAACTTGGATACGGTGAATATGGATATCCTGGGGTAATTCCTCCAGATTCTTATCTTATCTTCAATGTGGAGCTTCTTGATTTCTGATGGCTAAGGAGAGCACTGTTCAGTATATCTGCTCAGAATGCGGGCATATCGAATCGAAATGGAATGGCAGGTGCCCTGAGTGCGGATCCTGGAATTCCTTTGTTGAAGAGAAGGTTTCCAGAAAAGCGAATGGTGCATCTGCTGATGCCACTGTGATGGATGATTCTGTGAGGATGCTTTCCGATATCCCCATTGAAAGCACCATGCGTATCTCCTCTGGCATGGATGAGCTCGATAGGGTTCTCGGAGGAGGTGTCATGAGGCCTTCTTCCGTTCTTGTCGGAGGAGAGCCGGGCATTGGCAAATCAACAATCATGATTCAGATGCTTTCCAATCTTTCATCATCGGCATCCGTGCTGTATGTATCCGGTGAGGAATCTCCTTCCCAGGTGAGAATGCGGTCAGATAGGCTTGCTCTAAGGACAGATTCCATTTCCGTATTCTGCGATACGAGGCTTGAGGCTCTTTCTGAAGCGATTGAAAAGGTTCGTCCGGGTTATATTGTCATCGATTCGCTGCAGACGCTTTACAGCGCTTCCTTGCCGTCTCTGGCGGGTTCTCCGAATCAGGTCAGGGCTTGCTGTATGGAATTATCTCTACTTGCAAAGAAGATTGGAGCAGCGGTCTTCTTTGTCGGCCATGTGACCAAGGATGGGAACATAGCAGGACCAAAGATCGTTGAGCATATGGTCGATACAGTTCTCTATTTCGAGAGCGCAGAGTCCGGTCTGAGACTGCTCAGGGCGAGCAAGAACAGGTTCGGATCCGTTGATGAGATAGGTCTGTTCACAATGGACAGCGATGGACTGCATGGTGTTAAGGATCCCTCTTCTGTCTTCATATCAAGAAGGACCGGTAATGATATTCCTTCCGGAATCGCATTTACTCCGGTAGTTGAAGGGAGCCGTACATTCATTGTCGAGATACAGGCCCTTGTCGTTCCTGCCAAGGGCAGTATGCAGCGCATCTACTCCGATAGGATCGATGGTGCCCGTGTCAGCCGTGTTGCGGCAATTCTCGAGCGGCATGCTGGTCTTGTTCTTTCAGATCAGGATATCTATGTCAATGTCGGCGGAGGAATGAAGCTTTCTGAAGTATCGATAGAACTGGCACTTGCTCTTGCTCTGTATAGTTCAAGGATGGATGTTCCAATCTCTGGGCAGCTAGCAGCATTCGGGGAATTGTCTCTTGCGGGAGAAGTAAGACCTGTATCGTTCTCCTCTCGCAGGATGAAGGCTCTTTCCGATATGGGATTCAAAAAGGTGCTTACAATAGATAGTAAGCAATGCTTAGAAACTATTCCTGTTAATGTGAAAGATATCAAGAGTGCTATAATATCTGCATTCAGCAGAAATAGATAACTATTAGTAAGTAATACTGATTTATGGCTGAAAAGAAAATAAGCGTATTCCCTTCAGAGAATACCCGCGCTCCGCTTGTGGTTGTTAATGCTACCGGAAATGAAGGAGAGGACATACATAATGCAATCGGTGATAGAGCTTCGCTGGTTGCTGTATGGAATCTCGATTGGAATGATGATCTTTCCCCCTGGCCAGCTCAGCCTGTTTTCAGGAACGGAGATTCTTTCGGGGGGATGGCTGATAGATATGCGGCAGAGCTTTCCGGGACTATAGTACCTGGGATAGAACAGAGATATGGTCTTCAGCCTGCATATTTTGCTATTGCGGGATATTCACTGGCTGGGTTGTTCGCTCTATATTCAGCGTACCGGACAAGCATGTTCTCGAGGATAGCCTCTGTATCGGGCTCTCTTTGGTATCCCGGTTTTGCCGACTATGCTGAGTGCCATGAAATGATGAGAAGACCGGATCGTATATATCTATCGCTTGGCGACAAGGAAGAGAGGACTGCGAATCAGTATATGAAAACAGTCAGGGATTGTACTGAAAGGCTGCATGAAAAATATTTGCTGGAAGGTATAGACTCCGTTCTGGAGATAAATCCTGGAAATCATTTCCAGGATGCTGGGACTCGGCTGATTAAAGGGATACGCTGGATTCTTCAGTAGGCATATCCCGATGTATTTCAGGCAAGTCTTGCAATAAGAAGAGGGAATGCTACGAATGTCCCCAGCATGCTTCCTATCGACGATAGGAAGAATACAAGGAGGCAGTGCAGTATTCTGTTTCTGTACCATCCCTTCAATGTCATTGCGTCATCATTGAGCTTTTCAAAATCCATTACCTTCGGCTTTCTGAGCGTTGCCTCAAGTATTCCACCAAGCATTCCAACTCCAAGGACCGGATTCAGGGCAAAGAAAGGCGCTGTTATCGCGCATGCGAGGATGTTCAGCGGATGAGCGGCAGAAATGAGCGTTGTGACGAATGTGCATGATACATTCACTATTATCCAGTAGATGAATGTCCTGATTCCCTGATCCCATCCATTGGCGACAATACCGTATACGATGAGAGCGATGATCAGCGCAGGGATTGCAAAGCTGACAGCCTTGCCGATGTTCCTGCCTTTAGGAATAACCTCAAGTTCATTGGTATCAGGAGTGCTCTCTCCGTTATCGATGCATTCCATTGTGGCTATCACGCCTTTCGTATGTCCTGCTCCGATGACAGCAACTTTACGCTGACCGGGAGCGCTGCAGATCTTTGATGCCAGATAGGAATCCCTCTCATCGATCAGTACTTCCTTTACGGATGGAAGTTCCTTCGCGACCTCATTGAGCATTCCCTCAAGCGTTTCCTGGTTCTTGAGTTCCTCGAGCTCTTCAGGGGTTATCTCCTCATCTGAGAATGCTGCGGATATCAATGTGGCAAGAAGCTTGCACTTATTCCAGAGTCCGCTTTTTGCCCATGCCCTGCGGAATGTGGCCTGTATATCTCTGTCGCATAGAGAGACCGGTATCCCTTTCTCTTCAGCAAGCTTTGCGGCTCCGAGAATCTCTTCTCCAGGATTCGCTCCTGTCTGTGCTCCCAGCTTCCGCTGGAATGAGGCAAGGGCTGTGTTGGCAAGGAGCAGGAAGCCTTTTCCTTCCTTGAATACTTTTCTTATATCCTGGTTCTCCCAGTTCTTCCTGCTTGTCTTGCTTGCCATTCTGGAAGCATCGAGCTCTATACAGACTCTGTCTGGATTCTCGGTCTCTATTATGTTCCTGACCTCTTCCACGCTGTTTCTTGAGACGTGAGCAGTGCCTATCAGATAGACTATGCTGCCATCAGAGAATGTTATGCGGTGGTAAGTGTCGCTGATTTTCTCAATCTGCATAACGCAAGTATAGCCATAAGAAAAACAGAGGGCAACTCACTGGGGAATCATGAACTGCATTACGGATTCAAGTATGCTTTCCTTAAAGAACCTGATGTAGATCTGCCCGGATTTCGTTGCGTATGGCAGCAGCAGCCTTGGGATGTCCGATGAGCTGAATGCTGCAGGGAACTGCTCAAAGAGGTACTTTCCGGAAGGAATCGAACGGGTTTCCTCTGGTTTTCTTATCGGGGAGAAGCCTGCTTCTATTCTTTTCCTGTCTTCTTCAGAATAGCCATTCCTTTCTCCTGCGTGGAGAGGCCTTAGATCCATGGCATCATCGGTCAGGGATAGTTCATACAGGACAAAGGCGTCATAGCCTCTGTCCTTTGAGGGGAGAGAGGCCATGATGTCATCGAGTGATATGTCCGATGGCTTGTACCATAATGGATCGATGAGATTGAGGGTCATCAGCGGAGATCCTTGAGCATAGTCTTCAGGCAAGCAGCCGTTCTTTCAGCAGACCCTGCATTGAGATTCTCATTGACTGAGTGCACATCCCTCAGCTCAGGACCTATTGATACAGACTGCATGCCAGGGATTCTCGAGTTGATGATTCCGCATTCAAGGCCAGCATGTATCACGGTAACATTTGGCTTCTTTCCTATGTGCTTCCTGTATGATCTTGCGAATCTCTTCGTAAAGGCTGAGTCTTTATCAGGCTCCCATGCCGGATATGAGCTTGCAATCCATGTCTTGTAATCGAAGGCTTCTAGGATAGTCTGTATCTCGGAGCAGAGGAGATTCTTCCTGGAATCGATTGTGCTCCTGACAGATATCGAAATATTGAATCTGTTCTTATCGATTGAGATGACGGCAAGGTTGTCAGATGTCTCAACAACACCCGGGAACTTTGTATCCATAGCTTTCACACCATGTGGTACAGCAAGAAGGGAGTCTGCGATAAGCATGCTCTTCTTTCTTTTTATTGCCATCTCCGGCATTGCAGCATCGCTTATTGTCAGCTTGAGATCTGGATCTGAGCTTGAATACTCGTTCCTAAGCTCGCACCTTAATGTCTCTGCTATTGATAGTGCAGCTTCCTTGTCCGCAACCGTTATTATCGCCTCTGCAGAAGATGGGATGACGTTGCTTCTTGTTCCTCCGCTTATCGATGCTAGCTGGAAATAAGGAAGACGTGTGAGGTATCTGGCAAGGATCTTTATGGCATTTGCTCTTTCTTTGCCAATCTCATTGCCGCTATGGCCTCCTAGAAGCCCTGAGACCTTTACACGTAGAGCAGAACCCGCTGCCTGCTCATATTTAACTTTCATTGTTGCCTCGATATCGGCACCGCCAGCGCATCCGACATAGATAATGCCTTCCTCCTCGCTGTCGAGGTTTATCATGCGTCTTGCGGTGATTGTATCTGGCTCAAGAGCGAATGCCCCATCCATTCCAGTCTCTTCCGAAACAGTGAATACTGCTTCAATAGGACCATGCTCTGCACTCTTGTCGGAAAGGATATCGAGTACCATTGCTATTGCTATCCCGTTATCAGCACCGAGTGAAGTTCCGCGTGCTTTGATGAGAGTTCCATCGGTCGTTATCGATATCGGATCCTTCGTGAAATCATGCGAGGATGAAGCTTTCTTCACGCATACCATATCCATGTGCCCCTGCAAGGCAATCGCAGGAAGCTTCTCACAGCCTGCCGTCGCTGGAGCTTTTATGATTACATTTCCGGCTTTGTCCGCAAAGGCCTCAAGTCCGTTCCTGCTGCTCCATGAGAGCAGATAGTTCCTTATGCCTTCCTCGTTGCCGCTTTCCCTTGGTATCTTTGATATATCATTGAAAATCTGCCAAAGCCGTTTGTTCTCAAGCCCGCTGTACCACATATTCCTCTCCTTTATGGAAAATACACTTTATGTTCAGATCTTCATCAAGAAGCAGAAGATCCGCTATCTTACCATATTCTATACTTCCCTTGTCTTTCATGCCATAGATGCAAGCCGGGGCCGATGATGAAGCGGCAGTGGCATCCTCAATCGGCAATCCCCATGATATTGCATTCATGAATGCCTTATGCATGGTCAGAGCTGATCCTGCAAGAAGGCCGTGGTTCTCACTTGATACCCAAACACCATTTTCCATGATTACCTCGGTGCCATTAGCATAGAATGGCCCGGTTTTCTGCCCTGTAGGCTTGAGAGCATCTGTTATCAGCACAATCCTGCCTTGTCCCTTGGTTCTCATTGTGAACGAAGCAAGGTCTGCATTCACATGTATTCCATCGGCAATGATCTCGGCACTTATAGCTTTGTCCATAAGAATGCATCCTGCAGCTCCAGGGTTCCTGTGGTTTATGCCAGACATGGCATTGTACATATGAGTAGCATGGTGTATGCCCATGCCTATTGCCGCCTTTGCCTCATCATATGATGCATCAGTATGTCCCATTAGAAGAATAATGCCGTATTCATCCGCTATTTTAGCTATTTTATCGGCATTAGGGAGTTCTGGGGCTATTGTCATAGCTTTTATAAGGCCATCTCCGGTCTCGATGATTCTGAGCATCAGATCCGGATCTGGATCATGTCTGCCCACGGCAGCCTGTGCTCCGATCCTCTTTTCGGAGATGAATGGGCCTTCTACATGGATTCCTGCTATTGATGCCCCCTTCTCCTTTCCAGCGGCCTCTGCTATAGCTTTTATTGAATGGATCATTCTTTCTTCTGTATCGGTATATACAGCAGGGAAGAAAGCTGTTACGCCGTTTCTGATAAGGAGTTCCGAAATGGCTAGAATCGACTCCGGATCGGCATCTTCCGTACCGTAGCCCCCATATCCATGGATATGAGTGTCTATCATGCCGGGTATGGCAATAAGCCCAGTCCCGTCCATCTCTCTGTCAGCCGAACAGTCATTAGGGTGGCAGAATACACCTTTGTCGAAGGAAATATCCATTGTCTTTATACCATCCCGGAGCACTGTTGTTGCATTTCTTATGATAGTTCCCATATATAGGATTATAGCAAAAACAGAGCATTCCGATATTGCTGATTTCTATCCGAAAGCGCATACTTTCCATATGCTCGAAAAGGATATCCTCCTCATCATAAATCCCAATGCATCAAAGGGCCGCGGACGAAAGAGCGCCAAGCTTATCCAGAGTATATTCAAAAGCCGCGGCAGGCAGTGCACGGTAGCTTATACAAGGGGTGCTGGCCATGCAGCCACACTGGCAAGAAAGGGTGTCCAGTATGAGTATAAGGTCATCATCGCTGCAGGCGGTGATGGTACGGTTAACGAAGTGCTCAATGGCATTATGTTCTCTGGTAGATCATCTTCCGTGACGATGGGAATCATACCAATCGGAAGAGGGAATGATTTTGCCTGGTGCGCAGGGATTCCAAGAAAGCTTGAGGAGTCAATAGATCTTATAATCAATGGTTCGGCAAAGCCTGTTGATGTTGGGATATGCAGAGGCACTGACCATGCAGAAGGGATGTATTTCCTCAATGGAACAGGTTTCGGATTCGAGCCCATGGTCAATTTCAAGGCGATGGAGTATCAGAAGATAAACGGAATGCTGAGCTATATAGTTGCATTCTTCTATATTCTCCGCCATTTTCCAGAACCATATCATCTCCGCATATCCATCGACGATGGAGAGGAGTTTCCACTTGATACCCAGCAGCTTTCGGTTCTCAACGGCAAGCGCATGGGTGCATCGTTCGTGCTTGGCCCACTAGCCAGCATAAATGACGGTGTATTCGATATATTCTATGCCAATAGGCCATTCCGTACCCGCAAGGATCTGATAATTGCAGTCCTGGAGTTCTTCAGGGGAGCTCATATCAAGGATAAAGAGAGCTTTACATATCTGAAAGCTAGGAAGATCAGGATAGAGTCCGATGAGCCTTCTGTCGTCGCTCATAGCGATGGAGAAGTGTTTACCAAGGCCGGCCGCAGCTTCCAGGTGGAGATTCTTCCGCATGCCCTGAAACTCATATATGGCCAAGAAAAATAATTTCTGTATAACTCATTGAAATGCAAGAAGAACCATTTGTAAAAAACAATTTGACTTTCTTTATGCACTGCAATATTATGTATAATGCGATTCAAGGACAAAAATCAGGGGTTTTTTACTTGAAAACGGAGAAAAGCAGTGGTTAAGGATCTAGTTCCGCGCATTCATTTCTATGACCAGGATTTTGTGGATATGTATGATAGAACCTGGGTCTGGATCGATGAGATCTGGCATCAGGGCGAGAAGGAAGGGTTATTCCCGGAGGGCTATCTCACACATGCTGATTCTCCTGTGATCAGCTTGTTCGATTCTTCTCTATCAGCGCTTTTCCTTGTTTACAGCAATCAGAATTACAGCCCGTATTCGATGATAGACTTCTTCTATTCTGTACAGGGAGAGGATGGGCAGATCGCTGAAAAGTATGATATAGCCTCGAAGGCGCCTGTTTTTGATAGCAGCAATCCTCTTGGTGCGTCGCTTCCGTTGCTTTCATATGTTGAGTTTGTCTTCTATCACAAGATAGGCAACAAGAAGAGGCTGAAGGATGTTGTTCCATTCCTTGAGAAGTACTTTGCATGGATTCAGAAGAACTTCATGGATAAGGATGGTCTTTATTCCGTGCCGGACAGCGCTACCCATATGGGGAATCTTCCTAGGGAAGGGGCTGTATATACTGTAGATTACAATTCCGCGATAGCTGTATTCGCTCTCTATATGTCATATATCGGAGACATCCTCAATGATAAGGAGCTGGCTTTCAGATACAAGAGAATCTATTTCTCGGTGAAGACACGCATCAATTCGATGATGTGGGATTCCGAAGACAAGTTCTACTATGATCTGGATGCGGATAAGAATAGGATAAAGAACAAGCATATCGGAGCTTTCTGGACGCTTCTTGCTGAGATTCCGAATGACGAATATGCCTCATTCCTCATCAACAGTCTGAAGGATGACAAAGAGTTCGGTACTGAGAATCCCTTCCCGACCGTGCCAGCATCCTCAAAGTACTTCTCAGAATCAGGTGATGGATACAGGGGCGGTGTTGTTCCTTTCCTGACATACATTGTCGTTAAGGGTCTGATGAACTATGGAGCTTTCGTGTTTGCAAGGGAATGTGCTATCCGGCATATGTACTTCATACTCGATACTCTCCATCCGGATGCAGAGAAACAGGATGATGTGTGGGAGATATACAAACCTCTTTCCGAGGGGCCTGCCGTTGTCATAAACGGTGAGATAGAGAACAGAAAGCGCTATCTGCCGATGGTAGGTCTGGTGACAATCTCCCTTGTGATAGAGAATATCATAGGGCTTGAGATATCCCTGCCAAGGAAGACTGTGAACTGGACTATGCAGTCTCTTGAGGAGATGGGTATCGAAGACCTGTCATTGAAGAAGAACAGCATCACGATACTTTCCAATAAGAATGTCAGGGGGTGGGAGATAAGGCTTGAGAGCGAGAAGCTCTATTACTTTACGATCCACATCCTCGATGAGGACAAGAAGAAGACGCTTCCTATTCCTTCCGGCAAATGCTCAATGCTTATTGATAAGCTCTGAAAACGGAACAAAGTTTCATTTCTTCTTGCTTTATGCGATATGCTGTATTAGAATCTATAAAGTCCGGGTCTTTTAGACCAGCAGGCAGGAGGTATTGCATATGGAAATGAAGGATTTCTCCCTTGAGGGGAAGGTCGCATGGGTAACCGGTGCATCATATGGTATTGGCTTTGCAATCGCATCCGCATTCGCAACAGCCGGTGCAAAGATTGTTTTCAATGATATCAAGCAGGAGCTCGTGGACAAGGGCATCGCTGCATATAAGGAAGAAGGTATCGAGGCGAAGGGCTATGTCTGTGATGTGACAAATGAGGCCCAGGTTCAGGCAACGACGGAAGAGATTATCAAAGAGTTCGGCAAGATCGATATCCTCGTGAATAATGCAGGTATCATCAAGAGAATCCCTATGTGTGAGATGAAGGCAGAGGAATTCCGCCAGGTCATCGATGTTGATCTCAATGCTCCTTTTATCGTTTCCAAGGCAGTTATTCCTGGAATGATCAAGCAGGGACATGGAAAGATCATCAATATCTGCTCCATGATGTCTGAGCTCGGAAGAGAGACTGTAAGCGCATATGCAGCAGCTAAGGGTGGTCTGAAGATGCTTACAAGGAATATAGCTTCCGAATACGGTGAGTACAACATCCAGTGCAATGGAATTGGACCTGGATATATCGAGACACCTCAGACAGCACCTCTCAGGGTTCCAGGCAATCCGTTCAATGAATTTATCCTTGCGAAGACTCCAGCCCACAGATGGGGCAAGACTTCCGATCTGCAGGGACCAGCTGTATTCCTTGCATCCGATGCATCGAACTTCGTCAATGGACATATTCTCTATGTCGATGGCGGAATCCTTGCATATATCGGAAAGCAGCCACAGTAATGATTATATAAGGCCGGTTAGTCCGGCCTTTTTCTGATGATTCCATGTCATGCGCATGGGATTTTATTTTGGAGGTTTATATGGAAATGGTAAGAATCTGCATAATTGGCGGCGGATCAAGGCTCTGGGCTATCAGATTCCTTCAGGATCTGACACTGCAGGACAAGGTATCTGCCCATGTTGTGCTTTATGATATCGACAAGAAGGCTGCTCTGAATAATGAGGCTGTAGCCAATGAGATATTCAAGGTAAATGGAAAGAGCAATATGCTCTCTGTTTCCGTTGCAGATACGCTTTCAGAAGGTCTGAAGGGCACAGATTTCATCATAATCGCGATTGAGCCTGGTGTGACTGACATAAGGAAGTACGATCTGGGACTGCCCGAGGAATATGGAATACTTCAGTCAGTAGGCGATACGACAGGGCCTGGTGGTCTTATGCGCGCACGCCGTGCGCTTCCTCTCTTCTTTGATTTCGCAAGGGAGATAGAGAAATATGCTCCGGATGCCTGGGTTATCAACTATACGAACCCGATGACGCTCTGTACAGCCGCACTGTATAAGGCTTTCCCTGGGATAAAGGCCCTTGGATGCTGCCATGAGGTTTTCCATACAGAGACATTCATTGCAGAGTTCCTGGCGGAGAAGCGTGGAATCGCCGTTCCTGACAGACGTGAGATAGACATAGATGTTTCTGGCCTCAACCACTTCACTTTCGTGACGAGTGCGAAGTACAAGGGAGAGGATGTAATGCCTCTGCTCAGGGAGTATGTCAGGACCGATGAGGCTTTTCCTGATCTTACAGAGAAGGGCAAAGATAGAGTCAAGAATGGCAAGTGGTTCGAGTCTGACCACCGCGTAGCGCTCAAATTCCTCAAGGATTTCGATGTCCTTGGAGCCGCTGGTGATAGGCATCTTGCGGAATTCGTTCCATTCTTCCTGACCAGCGATGAGATGGCATGGCGCTATGGTTTTGTCAGGACTCCTTATTCATATAGGGAGGCAGAGGCCCTCAGAAAGAAGAACAAAGTCTATACAGATGAGGAGCTTATCGCAACGCCTTCAGATGAAGAGGGTGTCGATATCCTTCTCTCGCTCTGCGGTGAGAGGACCCTCAAGACGAATATCAATATGCCGAATAAAGGGCAGGTAAGATATCTTGGAGAGGGACATATCGTAGAGAGCAATGGAT
>CALXLE010000082.1 GCA_944389115.1 uncultured Spirochaetaceae bacterium | reverse complement strand
AGGATGATTCCTGCATCCCTTATCTCATCGCTTCTGTCCCTCGAAGAGGATAGCTTCATATCGAAGCTTAACGATGATTCGGACCTCGTTGTCTATGAAAGGAATGAGCTCAACAAGCTTGATCTATGTGAGTGCAGGATAGCAGATGAGAACGGTACCGATATCTCATTCAGATTCCTTCCAGGCTCAAGATTCGCTACAACAATAACGGAGCTTCCCTCTGGAAAGCGTTTTGTGCCGACGGTCTTCGCTTCGGATATCTTCCGTGCGATCGATCCTTCATCGGCTGATGGGTACATTACATCGACAAGGCCGTTCATGCTCTTTGGCAGGAAGGTAAGCTCATTCTCCGCGGCATTCAGGGATGGGTGCATCACCGAGTTCTCCGCGGATGAGGAGACGGGAGAGCTTTTCAGGACATTCCTATCGCTCGACCAGAATGCTGGAAGGCTTTCGGAACTATCTATCTCAGAGCTTTCATCTGGAGCATCGGATGTAGATTTCTTTGCGCTTCCTGAATGGGACAGGATGCGTACTGTATCCCTTTCAATCGGCGGCCCGCGACCTGAAAGCATCGGAGACGATGCAGGGAAAGCCAATGATTCGCTTGTCACGCTTTCCATTCCAGTCGGAACGGATCAGACAGCGATAACAGCAACCGACAGCAACGGCAATGAATTCACAATCATGGAGGATGGATTCATCCCCGATGAATTCTAGCTGTTAAGCCTAGATATAAGCTCCAGGCCTCTGAGCGTATGGAGGCCATCGATCTCATCGACATGCTTTATAAGCGGAGAGATGGTCTGGGAAAGCCCTCCTGTCGCTATGACATAGAGCTTCTTTCCAATCTCCCTCTCCGTTCTCTCTATCATTGAATCAACAAGACCTGCATAGCCGAACATTATCCCCGCCCTGATCGATTCCTGCGAATCCCTGCCCATGGCCTTCGCTGGCACTTTGAGCTCAACCTGCGGAAGCTGGGCTGTATTCCCGAAGAGTGCGTTTACTGCAGTGACCAGGCCTGGCGCTATGGAACAGCCAAATACCGATCCGTCGGAATCGACTGCAGAGAGCGTGAGGGCTGTACCGAAATCGATGACCATCACAGCTTCATCGGGCTTCCTGTAGTGGGCATAGGCAAGGTTGCAGAGGAGATCGGAGCCGAGCTCTGATGGTATCGTCTCCTTTCTAAGTCCTGTCTCGACATCGTGGGATATCACGATGGGGGTAATTCCGAAGAGCCTACGGAGATTCTTCTCTATCGATCTTGTCAGGTTCGGGACTACGGATGAAATAATCGCGCTCGTGACCGACTCAGCCTTCACTCCTCCCTCACGGAAGAGCGCATTGAAGATCACGAAGTACTCATCGCTGGTCTTGTGGATATCCGTATAGACACGGAACGAAGTCACAAAATCCTCGCCATCGAAGATAGCGAGGACTATATTTGTATTGCCTATATCTGCTGTAACAAGCATCAGAGAAGAACAACTCCCTTTACATCTTTATAAGCTTTCTGGCGAAGGGCCTTGATGGACTCATCATTGATATAGTCATCGAATTCCATCATCCTGTCTATGATTCCATCAGGTGTGAACTCAATGATTCTATTGGCGATGGAGTCGACGAACTGGTGGTCGTGCGAGTTGAAGAGCACAACACCCTTGAATTCGATGATTCCGTTGTTGAGCGCCTGGATAGCCTCGAGATCGAGGTGGGATGTTGGTTCATCGAAGATCATGCAGTTGGCGCCTTCGAGCATCATGCGGGCAAGGACAACCCTGACTCTCTCGCCTCCTGAGAGGACATTGCAAGGCTTGAGCGCCTCATCACCAGTGAAGAGCATCCTGCCGAGGAACGATCTGACGTATGTATCATCATCCTCCTTAGAGAACTGCTGGAGATAGTCTGCAATCGACTCATTCTCCTTGAACATGCCTGCATTGTCCTTCGGGAAATACGAGAGCGATGTCGTGACACCCCATGCAAATGTACCTTCATCCGGCTCCATCTCCCCTGCCAGGATCTGGAAGAGCACCGTCTTGGCGAAATGGTTAGGACCGACGAATGCGACCTTATCTCCCGGGTTGATTGTCAGAGAGAGGTTATCAAGGACCTTCTCCCCCTCAATCGTCTTTGAGAGATTCTTTATCTCAAGGACATTCTTCCCGATATCCCTGTTAGGCTTGAATGCAACATACGGGAAACGCCTTGAGGAAGGCCTTATATCATCGATGGTAAGCTTATCTATGAGCTTCTTGCGGCTCGTTGCCTGCTTTGCCTTTGCGACATTCGAGGAGAAGCGCTGGATGAACTCCTTGAGCTCTGCGATCTTATCTTCCCTTCTCTTCTTCTCATCCTTCAGCTGCTTGGCCGCAAGCTGAGAGGACATATACCAGAAGTCGTAGTTGCCGACATAGAGCTGGATCTTTCCGTAGTCAATATCGCAGATATGCGTACAGACTGTGTTGAGGAAGTGTCTGTCATGTGAGACAACGATGACTGTGTTGTTGAATGTCTCAAGGTAATCCTCAAGCCAGTGGATCGACTCAAGGTCAAGATGGTTCGTAGGCTCATCAAGAAGGAGGATATCAGGGTTTCCGAAGAGAGCCTGGGCAAGAAGGACACGGACCTTGAGGTTGTCCTCAATCTCCGCCATCTTCTTCTCATGCATATCCTGAGGGATTCCAAGACCATCGAGCATCTGTCCCGCATTTGCCTCAGCCTCCCATCCGCCGAGCTCAGCGAACTCGCCCTCGAGCTCTGCAGCTCTTATTCCATCCTCTTCGGAGAAATCGGGCTTTGAGTAGATCTGGTCCCTCTCCTGCATCACGTCGTAGAGCTTCTGGTAGCCCATGATGACTGTATCGATGACACGGTAATCATTGAAGGCGAAGTGATCCTGGCGGAGAACGGCCATGCGCTCGCCCGGCGTTACGATGATCTCACCTGTATCCGGCTCGATCTCACCGGAAAGGATCTTGAGGAATGTGGATTTGCCAGCACCATTAGCTCCGATTATGCCGTAGCAGTTGCCCGGCGTGAACTTGATATTTACTTCCTTGAAAAGAACCTGGGTTCCATATGACAGCGATACGTTTGATGCAGTGATCATTAGTTGATTACCCTCTCAGACAATATATGGGCAGTTGCCCGCGAAAACCGCTTTATCGTAGCAACTGCTCCTTTCTCTGTCAACAATTAC
>CALXLE010000081.1 GCA_944389115.1 uncultured Spirochaetaceae bacterium | reverse complement strand
CCTTGTCGTCCACAGTTGGCCTCTCCACAGGCTTGACTTCCCCAGCGACCCTGGGTAGGGAATCTCTTCCAAGCTTGGCTATCACTTTCGCGGCATTGAGGTCCCTGCCATGGATGGCATGGCAGCGAGGGCACTCCCAGGTGCGGATACTAAGGCCCTCGAAGCCCTTCAGCGCCCTATTGATGTTTCCGCAAAGGCTGCAGGTCTGTGTGCTCGCGGTAAAGCGGGGGATGACCACAAGTGCCTTTCCCTTCCTTGCGCACTTGTACTCCAGCTGCCGCCGGATCTCTCCAAACAACACATCGCTGACTGAGAAGGCGAGCCTGTGGTTCTTCAGCATCCCTTTGACGTTCAGGTCCTCGATGGCTATCACATCGGCTTGGCTCTCGCTGATCTGATATGTCATCTTGTGGATTGCGTCACTGCGGCATGCCCTTATCTTCTCATGCACCTTCGCCACCTTGACCCCGGCCTTGTCCCTGTTCTTCGAGACGGACTGCTTCCTCGATAATGCCTTCTGCCTCCTCTTCAGCAGCTTCTCATGCTTCCTTGCGCTCCTGATGCTGTGGAAAGTCCTGCCATCGGAGCATACCGCAAGCTCCTTTACCCCCAGATCGATGCCAAGGACATCGAGCTTTGCAATAACCTCTTCCTCATAGGCCTCGGGAAGCTCCGGCAGCCTTTTGCCATCCTCCATCAGAAGCACCGCATTGAGCTTCCCGCTCTTCTCTATCCTTATCGTGACCGAGCGCAGCGTGCCCTCGATCCTCCTATGGAACACGGCATCGATATCGCCGACCTTGGGGATATGGACTGCATGTCTCCTGAAGTCCAGCCTGCATGACTGCGGGTTGAGGAAGCTGTCCCCGTTCCTCTTCTTCCTGAACTTAGGGAATCCAGCCCTCTTCTCGAAGAATGCCTTGTATGCCTTAGCCAGGTTCTTGGACACCTGCTGCAGCGATTGGGCATTCACCTCCTTCAGCCATGGGAATTCCTCTTTCAGCGTAAGGATGCGGCTGTTGAGCTCATATTCAGGGACGAACCTCTTCTCGTTCTCGTATACGCTCTTCTCATATGAGAGAAGCTGGTTGTACAGGAAGCGGCAGGCTCCGCCGGAGCGCCTTATGAGGCTCTCCTGCTCGGCTGTTGGATATATCCTGACCACGTGTCCTGTAAGCATGATTCATCATACCATGTCTGCCGATTCATCTCCACCTTTATCTTCGATCCGAAGGTGGAGTCCTCTCGGCTATTTGTGATAGATAACGGGATATTTGTTCATCCAGTTATTGATAGCTTCTTTGTCATCATAGACATCCAGTCTTCTGAAGAGCTCTTCAGAGTCCTCTCTTATATCGAAGAATGAGGCAAGCATGGATTGTACAGTTGTTTTGCCGAAACGCCGTGGACGGGTAAAGATAATCCCTCTGGCATTATCCCTGATGATTTCGCTTATTATCTTTGTCTTATCCACATAATAGTTCCCTGACTTTCTTATATCCTGGAACCCGGAGCTTCCAATCGGCAGGGAGATTCTTTTCATATGGAAGATTGTATTGTGTTTTCAGCTGATTAGAAAGAAGCAGGGAAAAAGAATCCCGCCTTGCGGGCGGGACTCTTGGGATTGGCTTTCTATCAGCCTACGATATCATCAAGGCTCTTAAGCCTTCTCATATCATATTCCCTGAGCTGGTTGGTGAGTGACTCAGGATCATCGTATCTCTTCTCCCTTCTTCCATTGAAGATTGAATAGAGGACAGGGGAGAGGAGGAGGGTTAGGAATGCTCCTGTCGTAATACCGCCTGTGAATGTGAGAGCGATAGGCTGGAGCATCTCGGCGCCTTCTCCAGGGAAGAATGCCATAGGAATGAGTCCGAGGATTGTCGTGAGGGTTGTCATGAGAATAGGTCTCAGACGTCCGTAAGCTGCCTGGAGACAAGCCTGGCGCACAGGTACCTTCTGCTTTACGAGACGGTTGATACAGTCTATGAGAACGATACCGTTGTTTACGACAACACCGATAAGGGCGACTATACCGACTATCGAGAAGAGCGAGAATGACTGGCCGTATGCGAGGTGGATTCCTATAACACCGATCATCAGGAGCGGGATTGTCGCGAAGATGATGAACGGATCGACAAGCGATTCGAACTGCGCGGCCATGACAGCATAGACGAGGAAGAGGGCAAGGGCAACGATTCCGATAAGCGTTCCCATGTATCCTGCCATCTCACTCATCTGTCCGCCCTGCTCGATTGTAACGCCTTCAGGAAGCACGAGGTACTGGCTGAGTGCCTTGTCGAGCTCATTCTGCACATCGCTTGCTGCATATCCATCGAGGAGGTCAGCTGTGACATGGTTGATCCTTACCCTGTCCTCCCTCATGATCGAGACAGGCGTTGTGGTGCGTTCGAACTGAGCGATAGTGTCGAGCCTTATCATGCCGGATGTCGATGGGATCAGAAGCTGTCCAAGCTGATCGACAGTCATGATTGTATCTGGATCGATCTCGACGACAACATCGTATGTCTCCGTACTGTCGAATGTTGAGATCGTAGACGAAGTCGTTCCAGAGATAGCTGTCTGCAGTACGCTTGTGATTGTGGATACCGTGATACCGTAATCAGCAGCAAGATCCTTGTCGATTGCGATATTGATCTTCGGAGCTCCGTTATCGGCATCGCTATCGATATTCACAGCCCCTGGTACATGCTCATGCATGATGGCCATGACCTGATCGGCTACGTACTTGGCATCTCCCATCTCATCGCTGTGGATCTCAACATCGATTGCGCTGATGCTTCCTGCGGATGAGGATTCGAAGAGCCATGGCGCGTTCGGGTCAGCAGTCGTAAATGGCCTGATAAGGTTCTGGACCTCTGTTGCGGATATCGTCTGTTCAGTAATGTCAGGAAGCTTGATCGTGATGCTTCCAGAGTTCTCTGCAGTGGTGAGCATACCTGTTCCGATGAAGAGCTGGATGCTTTCATAGGAGTCCTCAGGCAGTACGGATACGATGTTCTCATACATATCCATCACGTACTCCCTTGTCACATCGATAGCCGTTCCCTGTGCAAGCTCAAGCTCAAGTGTTACCTCATCATCGGTAGTCTGCTGTGGCATGAGATCGAAGCCAAGGAGAGGGAAGAGCTTCAGGCAGAACGCAAGGAGAAGGACAAGAAGGACGATAAGCAGCAGACGATGCCTCATGAAGTAGGCAAGGACCCTTACATATCCTCTCTTCATCGAGTTCTCAAAATTGATGCATGCATCGTCAATCCTCTTCATCCAGCGGAGCTTAAGTGGCTTCTGCGTTCTTGTGTTGATTCTCATGATCGAACCACAGAGCGCAGGGACAAGCGTAACAGCTACGAAGAGCGAACAGGCAAGTGAGATACAGATCGTTATTACGATATCCTGAAACATGATTCCGAGGAATTCGAGATCATTCTTGAAGATGATGATAGGAACGAATACGCAGATAGTCGTAAGCGTGGAAGCGAAGATAGCATTGAACATGTTCTTGCTTCCGAGGATTGCGGCAACTGCGCTCTTCTCGCCGAGAAGCCTGTATGAATAGGTATTCTCAAGGATAACGATTGATGCGTCGACTATCATTCCGATGCCGAGGATAAGACCCGACATACTCATCGCGTTGATCGTTACGTCGAAGATCGACATGAGCATCATTGTTATGAGAACACAGATAGGCATCGAGAGCGAGATGATTATCGTTGTCTTTATTCCACGGAGGAAGAGCCAGATGATGAGAGCTGCGAGGATGACACCCTGATAGAGTGAGTTGAACGCCTCGCTCATCGTACTCTTGATCATCTCTGTCGAATCGTTGAGAAGCTCAAGGGATACGCCCTCAGGAAGCTCTGCCCTGATTGAATCGAGCTGGGCAAGGACAGCGGTTGCAACGGTCGTGGCATTGCTGTCGGAGTCATTCGTAACACCGATTGTAACAATTCTCTCGTTACCGAGATAGGATTCGCTCCTGTTGTTCTTGTCAGTGCTCTGGAGTACTGTCGCGACATCGTTGACGCGGACAGGGTAGCCATCGACCTTTGCGATAACTGTATTGCCAATATCACTGAACTGTGTGTAGCGCGCATCGGCTGCGACCTGGAGGTTCATTCCAGACTCTGTGATCTGACCGCCAGTTGCCTGGATGTTATCAGAGGCTATAGCGCTGATGATCTGGGTAAGCGAAATGCCGTAAGCCTCGAGTCTGTTCGGATCAACATCGATGTGGTACTCGATATCGCTTCCACCTCTTACAGATACCTGTCCGACACCATCGATTCTCTCGATGAGAGGGGAGACCGTTGTCTCACCAAGCATCTTCAGGTCATCGAGCGACATCGAATCGCTTGTAAGGGAAAGTCTCAGTGCAGTTCCTGCTCCCATAGAATCAAGCCTGAAGTACTGAGGTGTCTCAGTCCAGTCAGGAAGAATCTGGGAAAGAATCGTGATAGCGGAGTTGAGGTCCCTTTCAGAGTCGTCAAGATCGGTTCCGAAGTCATACTGGAGAATGGCCATACAGCTTCCATCGCTGGATATAGTCATGATCTTGTCGAGATTCTCAAGCGAGCTGAATCTGTCCTCGAGCTCTTTCGCAACCTGCTGCTCAATCTCCTCCGGACCTGCATCTCCGCAGTCTACGAAGACCGTGATGACAGGGAGGTCGATATCAGGGTAGAGAGCGATCTCCATCCTTGGAAGGAATACCATCGCTATAACCATGATCAGTATGTAGATCATGGTCATCAGCACAGGTCTCCTTACTGATAATTCAGATAAAGTCATTCCCGCTCCTCCTTACTCAAGCACGTTGACGGAGCTTCCGTCAGCCACGGTTCCTGCGGTTATGACGACATCGCCGGCGTTAAGGCCCGATGTAATTACTGTCTCGGATTCATTCCTGCTTCCGGTTGTGACATTCCTCAGGGATGCTGTTCCGTTCTCGACAACATAGACGATGCTTCCATCGATTGTCTCTGTGATAGCCGATGACGGGATTGAAATCGCATTCTGGATCTCCTCTGTCACAAGGTCGACAGTCACATACATGCCTTCCCTGAGCTTCTCGCTTCCGCTTGTGATCTGAAGCTCAATATCTGAGGTGCGGTTTGTTGTCTTCACATACGGTGCGATGTAGGAAAGCTCTGCTGTGAAGGTTTCGCCAGGGTAGGCTACGCTGGTGAAATCTGCAGCCATTCCGACCTCTGCCGTTCCGATATAGCGCTCAGGAAGCGATGCTTCGATATAGAGTGTCTTATTGTCGCCCGAGACCGTAGCAATCGATGAAGCAGAGGATACCTGCTCTCCGATGGAGACAGGAATCGATGTGATGATTCCATCAACAGGGCTTGTTACAGGATTCTCCTTGAAGCTCTGTCCAGGGCGTGAAGGATCGATGTATGCAATCACATCGCCTGCCTTAACCTCATCTCCGCGGGAGACAAGGATTGAGACAACATTGCCTGCTGTATCAGGGACGATAGCGACATCCCTTGTATCGCTCCCGATCTCACCATTGAGTCTTGTGTAGTTCCTGAATGTATCGGGAGCAACTGCTTCTGCACGCACATTTATCCTGTTGTCGATGACCTCCTCAGCTGCAGCTACCTCTCTGGTGCCTACAGAGCCGAAGATGACATAAGCTGCGAGAGCAACGCAGATCAGAAGCAGTATGATTGTCGTAATTCTGTCGAATGCAGAGGACTTATGCGAGATCTTCGCGAGATCCTCGAATGAAATCTTTGAATCCTCAACCTGCTCGGTAAGGTCTTTCTTCTCTTTATCTTCACTCATTTGTATTCATCTCCCCATCTGCTGCGTATTTCTCCTGCAGCTCTGTTATATCGATATTAAGTGTGTCTGCCAGCGTATAGCAGGAAACAAGGTGGTTAAGCTCGAGCGATGTCAGCGACATCCTCTCCGAAAGGACGTTGTTCCTTGCAGAAGCAAGATCCTCCGCCGTCATCATTCCGGCATTGAAGGCCTCCTCGGAAAGCTCGTAGGAGCGCTCTGCCGAAGCGACAGCATCCTGCTGCAGCAGCATGTTCGCCTGGTTCTGGCTTATTGAGATAACGCTCTGCCTCACATCCTCAATGAAGGTGTTCTTCGTATCCTGGAGCGATAGTGCCGATATCCTCGCATTGTCCTCAGCATCCTTAACGGCCATGCTTGTGGATGAGCCCGGGATCAGGGCGCTTATCGGGAGCGATACGGAGACGCTTCCTGTTATCGCATTTGTCTGGTGGGCATAGTCTGTCCATGAATCCTTATAGTACTGGTAACCGCTTCCGGTGTAATTGTAGCCGACGGATGCAGTAAGGATAGGGAAGTATGTACCCATGCGGGCTGAGTCAACAGCGTTGTTCGCACTCTCTAGCTGGTTCCTTGCGCTCTGTACGGCCAAGGAGTTCTCCGAGTATTCCTCAGCGAGCAGTTCAGGAGCTGGAAGAGAGAGGATGACTGGATCTGGAAGCTCCGATGTAGTGAAATCGAAATCGATTCCTGTTGTATTTCTGAATGCAGACATCAGGAGCGCTTTGCTGTCCTCGAGTGTCCTGACCTGGAGCTCTGTCTGCTTCAGCGCAAGCTCTGTCTGCCTGAGCGTGAGCTCGTCTGCAAGACCGTTATCATACATCTGTGAGATGGAATCATACTGGGCCTTGGCATCCTCCATTAGAAGCTTAGCATCATTTATCGATATATCCGCCGCTGCAAGGTTCCAGTAGGCCTCTGTAATAGCGCTCTTCATGCTGGACCATGTTGTCTGGTACTGAAGCGACGCGCTCTGCTTTGCAAGCTCACGTCCTTTCCCGTCCGTGATCATCGATCCATTGAATGTGAATGATGCAGAGACCCCGGCATTGACTGAAAGGCCGTTGAACATCGGTGAATCGAGCGAAGCTGCCGCTCCACCTCTTGAGATTGTGGTCCCCGGAAATGATACGCCTGTGGATGCTCCCGCCGTCAGTGCTATGTCCGGCATGAATGTGGTCATGACAGCATCCTGATTTCTCAGCGCCATCTGCAGCCCTATTGCGGCCTCCTGCAGCGGAATGCTGTTCTCCTCAGCTGAGATGATTGCGTCATCTAGTGTCAGCGTCTGGAGTTCATCCGCACTGATTGGCAGGAGAAAGGCTGCGGCGATGATAAGAAATGATCCTATCTTCTTCATCGGTTTCTCCAATTTATATTCATAGTTTTCAAATACAGAGTATGAGATATTCTCCAATGTATAGTTTTTCTATGACAATAGTAATACCGCCAACGTGTTGTTTTTGTGAATTGTAATTACAGGGTGTTCATTATCTATATTAGATGGATAATCTATCGATTCTTTTCCGCTTTCTATCCGCATTTCGCTGTATTATATTTATAGGTAGCTGGCCGATAAACCCCGGACTGCATAAAGGAGGATTATAATGAAAAGGACAATCATCGCAATCAGCCGTCAGTATGGGTCAGGGGGAAGAACTATAGGAAGGAAGGTTGCTGAGAGGCTTTCAATACCATTTGTCGATGGAAATACCGCTATCCCTGATTTTCATGAGAGAGAAGGCGTCCTGAAGGAGCCTGTGATAGGCTTCATGGAAGGGGCTGCGGAGAACTATGCGATATCCGATGCGATGATCAAGCGCTTCAAGGCAGAGATAAAGGAGGCTGCTTCCTCTTCCTGTGTAATCGTCGGGCTTGCTGCCACATATATCCTACGCAATGATCCTGATCTTATAACGATCTTCATAAAGGCGCCGATCGATTCCAGAGTCGAGAGAGCAGTCAATATCTACGGCATCGGGAAGCGCAAGGCAGAGAAGTATGTCAATCGCATGGATACTGCCCGCTCATCGTTCTTTGAGTATGTCTCGGAGATGAAATGGGGAATGGCAAGGAATTACAACCTGACCATCGATTCATCTGCTACCGGCATAGATGGGGCTGTTGAGACTATCATCTCATTCCTGGAGAGAGCAGGCAGGCTATAGAAATCCGTAATTGTTGACAGAGAAAGGAGCAGTTGCTACGATAAAGCGGTTTTCGCGGGCAACTGCCCATATATTGTCTGAGAGGGTAATCAACTAATGATCACTGCATCAAACGTATCGCTGTCATATGGAA
>CALXLE010000080.1 GCA_944389115.1 uncultured Spirochaetaceae bacterium | reverse complement strand
CGGATAAGCTAGGGTACAATATAAGCATCAAAGGAAAAGGAGGAATTTATGAATCTTACGTTCAGAGGTATCGGTTTCACCCCAGATGATGAAGACAGAGAATTCCTTGATAAGAAGCTGAAGAAGCTTGGATTCGCGGATGACTATCTGCAGGATCTCGATATCGTAGCCAGAAAGGAAAGCAAGGGAATCGGCTTCCATCTCGATGCCACCCTGCACTTTGCCTGGAAGAAGGAGAAGGTGGTATCGCAGGATGCCTACGAGCTCCACGAGGGAATAGAACTTCTGGCTGACAAGATACAGGCAGCGGCAAAGAAGGAAAAAGAGAAGACAATGGGTCTCTGATTCCATTCCATATGGAATCTGTCACTGACGAATGGGGAACGGTGCGTTCCCCTTTTTCATTATGCTGTGGTATAATCCGGCCATGAGTGAATTCACGGTCCTCGATCTTCTTGATCTTGATCTCAAAGAGCATAATCTGCTGCAGCTTACCTGCATAGCTGGAAGGTCTGGACTGTCCAGAGTCATCGAGAATTCGAAGATCTCCAGGCCAGGTCTTGCGCTCACGGGCTATTTCACAGGCTTCTCAGGAAGCAGCATCCAGCTTATTGGACGCGGAGAGGAAGCATACATCGATGAGCTTGAGAGCAGGAATGAGTATGGGAACATCGATAAGCTCTTCAGCTATCATATGCCATGCATAATCTTCATCGGGGACTATAAGCCTTCCGATCACTTCAAGGAGCTTGCTGAGAAGAATGCCACAGCCATTCTTGCAACTCCTCTCGAATCCTCAAGCTTCTCACGAAGACTCTATTCCATGCTCGATGAGGTCTTTGCGGAGACAATGACAATACATGGCGTTCTGGTAGAGGTCTTCGGCATCGGTGTGCTCATCACAGGCCATAGCGGTGTAGGAAAGAGCGAGACCGCACTGGAGCTCATCGAGAGAGGACACAGGCTCATAAGCGATGATACCGTAAAGCTGCGCAACATCTCCGACAACTATCTCATCGGAAGCGGAGAGAACCCGATGCTCGCGCACCACATGGAGATAAGAGGAATAGGAATCATAAACCTTACCAATCTGTTTGGCGTTGGAGCCATCAGGGAGAAGAAGCAGGTCCAGCTATCGGTATGCCTCGAGGAATGGAACAGCCAGAAGGAGTATGACAGAATCGGTGACAGCATCACGGATACATTCCTTGGGATAACAATTCCCAAGATTGTGATACCTGTCAGGCCGGGACGGAATATTCCAATGCTCATCGAGACGGCAGCGAGGAATGAGAGACTGAAGAAGCTCGGCTATTACAGCGCAAAGGAATTCGATCAGAATGTGCTTAAATGGCTTGAAAGCGAAGCTGCAAGGAAGATGTACTTCAGCAGCGATGATATAGGAGAGTCAGACTTTGATCAGTAAGGAACTGGAAGTCCTCAATAGAGCCGGCATACATGCACGCCCTGCTGCTGAGATCGCAAAGAAGGCATCGGGCTATTCATCGGATATCTTCCTATCACGCGACACGATGAAGATAAATGCGAAATCAATCATGGGCGTCATAACGCTTGGAGCGACATATAAGACGAAACTCATCTGCACCTGTTCGGGAGAAGATGAGAATGAGGCGATGAAAGGAATGGAGGATCTGTTCCTGTCGAGATTCGAGGAGAAATGATTGAAAGGACTGACGGAAAAGCAGAGGAAGATACTACTATTCATCGCTGAGTACATCTCCGAGAACGGGAGGTCCCCGTCATATAAGGAGATCGCAGCATACTTTGACTTCTCCTCCACCGCTGCCTATGATGGCGTTCTGGCCCTTATAAAGAAAGGGATGCTCGAGAAGAGCGAGAAGAGCCTGAGATCGATATCACTCTCGAAAGAAGAGCGGATGAAGCTGAGCAATATCGCTATACCGTTCTTCAGCGAGGAACCTTCTCCAGAAGAGCTGAAGGACAAGCTGTGCGACAGCTTCTCGTACATAGAGAGAAGGTATCTTGAAAGGAATTGCTTCTCATTCAAGGTCTCATCCTCTTCAATGGTCGATGCAGCGATACTCCCTGGCGATACCGCGATAATAGCCGCTGCCGACACCCCTGCAGATGGAGATATCATCCTGGCCTCATGCCCAGGCAATGATAAACCATCGGAGCTCAGAAGGCTGAAGAGAATACCGGGCTTTACGCTCCTTGTTCCCGATAACGCTTCTATGGGAACGATAAAGACAACCGAGGCGGAGATACTTGGCGTCCTTGTCTCAATCAGGAGGGAGATGTGAACTATCTGCTTCTTGGACCTGAGGAGGGAGAGAAGAATGAATGGCTGAAAAGGGAGAAGGAAAAGGTCCTCAGAGAGCATCCCGATGCCGAGATCCATTCATTCTATACGGGAGATGATGACGGAGCGGCCGTATCTGCAGTGATGTCGCAGCCCTCGCTGTTCTCATCCTTCCGCTATGCCGTGATACGCCAGTATGATGTGCGATCAGGCAAGGATACGATAACAGATGCAATCATAAGCTTCCTGAAGTCCGACCAGAGCGATGCGGAGCTTGTAATCGTAAGCGCAGAGAAGTCCGAGGCTAAGATAAGCAAGGAGATACTATCCAGGATTCCTAAGGAAAACCGTCTTGTCTTCTGGGAGATGTTCGATAACAAGAAGCGCGAATGGATCGTCAATGCTTTCCGCAAGGAAGGATTCACAATCGACCAGGAAGGGATTGAGGAGATACTCTTCTCCTCAGAGAACAACACTGCTGACATGAAGAATCTCGTGACGTCCCTCTCCTTGTATTTCCACGCATCGAATCCGGATAAGAAATCCATCACCGCCGATGACATAGAGCAGTATGCGGTGAAGACCAGAGGCGAGGATGGCTATACGCTCTTTGCAGCTATCGCCGAAGGTGATCTGGAACATGCGATACTGATCATGAAGACACTTGAGGAAACGGATTCCTATGCTGCTGTGCGTGCTTTCAGCATCATAACCCAGCGCTTCAGGCTCCTGGAGAACTGCCTCGATCTGAAAAGAAGGGGTTACGGCATGGATGCGATAGCAAAAGATGCATCATGCCTTTCACCCTACCCTGCTGCCTTCAGCCAGAAAGGACTCAAGGCAAGGGAGAAGATGGTATTCGCGAAAGCGATGTCCACATATACACTCGAGGATGCATCAAGGATTATACGGTATCTTGGCAAGATGGACAGCGTAATCAAGAATACCGCTAGCGATATGCATATGCTGATCTTCACGGACATCCTCTATACGATAATCAGATTCAAGGGAAAGGAACCCGGAATCGATGTTGCAGGCAGAGGAATCGATTCAAAGCTCTGAATACAATACACTCATAGACCAAGCTCTTTCTCTACTTCTTCGGTAGTGTAAGTCTTAATTGTTCCAGCCTTAATCCCTTCGCGGATAGCCAAGCATCTATAGATCTCTTCCAGTTCCCCGATATGCTCTTCAACCAGCTGTGAATAGAAAGAGCCGGAACTTCTCCTTGCCATCTTTGCCAGATTATCCACACGGGCTTTCAACTCAGGAGAAAGCCTGAAAGTCGCCGTAGTCATTGCTGTTTTAGTTGCTGCAGGCATTTTCAAACCCTCCTATACACAATATATACCGCGTGTACAATATTGCAAAGTTTTCCAGATTGAAGAGCACATTGTACAGAAGCAGGAGCCATTTTATGGAGCAGGGATAAAACTCCCATTGCCTGTATATTACTTCCAAAAATAGAAGTAATCGACAAGCAAATTCCGATGAAAATCAGACACTATCAAGATGCAATTTGCCGTATTTATTTTAAGTATAAATAAATATCATGCAGTATAGACAAAATGTTCACTTGTCTCCAAATTTCAGAAATTCAGTTTATGAAGCACCCTCTCCGCAACAGAGACGGGAATCTTCGCACCTTTTGCAAGCTCTTCAGCACTCAGAGGAAGGACAGCTTCCACAGAGCCATATGTCTGCATTATCCTCTTAGCCCTTTCCGGACCAATACCTTCAATTGACTCAAGGAGGGAGAAGGATGCGTCACGGCTTCTCATACGCTGGTTAAACGATGTGGCAAACCTATGGCATTCATCGCGGACTGCGATAAGCACACGGAGTCCCGGATCACTATGATCAAGCAGCAGCGAAGGCCGGTCACCGGGGAAGACAATCTCCTCATGCTCCTTTGCAAGTCCCACCACGGGGAAATCGAGACCAAGTGCGGATAAGGAATCAAGGGCGGCGCTCACCTGCCCCTTGCCGCCATCAACCATCAGCAGATCCGGCATAGGAGAGCCTTCGTTCATCAGTCTCTGATATCTTCTTCCAACAGCCTCCCTCATTGACTGGAAGTCATCAATCTTTCCTTCAAGGGATTTTATGGAAAAATGCCTATATTCTTTATTTGAAGGATTCCCATCCCGGAATACTATAAGTGATGCAACTGTGTATTTCCCTGAGAGCTGAGCTATATCGAATCCCTCGATATGAAGAGGCAATGTCTCAAGGCCAAGCTCGTCGCGGAGCTTTTCAAGAGCAGGGGTGTTATCGACCTCGCGCAGGCGCTTCTCGACATCCCTCGAAGCATTCTCAGCAGCCATGCGGAGAATCCTGTAATGCTTTCCATCCTTCGGGACAGTGACATAGACACCGGAATGAAGCTCATTCCTGAAATATGATGATAGAAGCTCAGTATCAATCTCGCAGGATACGAATATCTCTCCAGGAAGACTATCGCCATCACTGTAGTACTGTATTAGGAAGGAAAGGAGCGTCTCGGTCTCATCCGATAGACACTCTGCCCTATATAGAGCTCTTCCGATGAGACGGCCAGAACGGAACTGCATCAGAGATATCGTGCACAGATAGCTTCTCATCTCGATAGCTGCGTAATCACGGCTATCTGCGGAGAAGTCCTCCACCATCTGGTTCTTCTGCATCACGGTAAGAGCTTTAAGCTGATCGCGCTTCCTGGCTGCTGTCTCGAAATCGAGCTCCTTCGCAGCCCTGTTCATCTCCTTCTCAACCTGCTTTATAAGGGAGGAATCATCGCCTGAGAGAAAGTCCTCAACCTCCCTGACATAGGCCATGTAGTCCTTTTTATCGATAGCGCCTATGCATGGGCCTGAGCACCTGTGGATATGGTAATAAAGGCATGGTGTTTTCCTCATTTTCAGAGGCCCTTGGCAATGGCGCAGGGGGTAGTTGTCCTCGACCATCTTGAGGTATGTATCAAGCCTTGTGAGATCCGGATAAGGTCCGAAGTACTTCGAACCGTCCTTTATGACACGCCTTGTCTTGAATATGTGGGGAAAATCCTCATTGGTGATGCGGATGACAGGATAGCTCTTCCCATCCTTAAGAAGGATGTTGTAATGCGGGGTGTACTTCTTTATGAGATTGTTCTCAAGAACAAGCGCTTCATATTCATTGCCAGTGATTACGAATTCGATATCATCGATCTTCTCGACAAGAGCTGAGGTCTTTGCATTGCGGTTCGGAAGGAAGTACGACGAGACACGGCGCTTGAGATTCTTCGCCTTGCCTACATATATGACAGTTCCTTCCTTGTTCTTCATCAGATAGCAGCCGGGGTTATCCGGAAGCGATCTGGCAATCTCTCTGGCCTTCTCGGACATACACATAAGATAGCTGTACAGACTTTTTTCTGCAATCTATACTTTCCCTGTGAAAGCAGCGGACGATATATTCATAGCATTACCGGAATCAACCAGGACAAGGCTCGGAGAGCTTTTCTCCGCATATCATTTCACAGAGAGCCAGAAGCTGGAAATACTGAAGGAAGAGGCAGACCTGAGGCAATGGAAGGAGCCTTCATTCGCAGAGAACTTCAACCCTGATTCCATAGCAATGCATGATGACGGAAGGAATGGGGAGCGGTACATGAAGGCAATGAGGGAAAGCATGCACCATCTTCGAGCCTCCGAAACCGATTACTCAGCATTCTTCCCTGATATCCATCCCCGGCCCAAGAGCAAGGTAACGCAGCCCGACAAGGAGCTTGTCCTCAGCAGATGCCCATGCCCTGTGGATGGTGAGAAGACACGCTGCTGCAAGCTCAGAACGCTCGATGTGATAGAACAGTGCGCATTCTCATGCTCATACTGCTCCGTCCAGGCATTCTATGCGGAGAATGAGATCCATGCCATCAGCAATATAAAGGAAAAGCTGCTGTCGCTTGAGCTGGATGATGATGTCTGGCATATAGGCACTGGCCAGGCCTCTGACTCGATACTCCTTGGCGATGATTATGGAACGCTATCGGGTCTCATCGCATTCGCGGAGAAGCATCCAGATGTGATCATAGAGCTTAAATCCAAAAGCGCGAGGAATATATTCACCAGGAGATATCCCGCGAATATATTCTTCTCATGGAGTCTCAATGCTGAAACGATAATATCGAAGGAAGAGCATCTTACAGCATCGCTTGACGGACGCATAGAGAACGCCATGAGGGCCAGAGACAAAGGCAATCTGGTCGGCTTCCATATCCACCCGATGGTCTATTTCAGAGGCTGGGAAGATGAATACAGCGCCGTTGCAGATAAAGTCTCAGCGGAATTCTCCCCGGAGGATCTCTTTGCGATAAGCATAGGCACCCTGACTTTCATGAAATCGGTGCTGAAACGGCTCAGGATGCAGGGAGAGGAGAGCAGAATCCTCGAGATGGAGCTGGCTCCCGCTGCAGGCAAGTTCTCCTATCCTCTGGATATCAAGAGGAGGATGTTCTCGCACGTCTATTCAGCATTCCCGGAAAGCATCAGGAATGGCGTATTCTTCTATCTCTGCATGGAGGATCCTTCCCTGTGGAAACCTGTGCTCGGAAGGGAATACAGCTGCGACAGGGAGTTCGAAGCGGACATGAAGAGGAATTACCTGTCCAAGAAAAGCAATCTGGCTAAAATACAAAAATAAGCTATGCTTATTAAATATCTATATATTTAGAATATATGCAGATATCATGATAAAGACTCGAATATTCCCTTCTCCTTGTTCTTCCTGACATTCGAAGCATCATACAGCCTTCCTCCCATCGTAATATAGACTCCGGAAGCCGCAGTCTGCACGAAAGAGAGAGCACATCCAAGGTTGAATACGGCATCGCTGTTCTCAAGGGAATAAGGAATCATGGCCCCTGTGAAGACAAAGACATGGCTATCGTCATCTCCCTTCATGCTCTCAAGAAGCATCGCTGTCTTTACCATCGTATCGGTGCCATGGACGATGACAACCATACGCTCAACAGACGAAAGCGCATTGAGAACAATCCTCTGCCGTTCCTCCTCTGTCATGACAAGGCTATCGACAGCAAGGAGGGAATCAAGGTGCACAGGCAGAGTCACACGCGCCTGATTGAGAATGCGCGGCAGCTGGCTTTCGCGGAATATAAGCTCGCCGCGTACAGCATCATACTGCTTGTCGAAGGTTCCGCCTGTTGTGATTATCCTGATAGTTCTGTCATCCATGAAGTTATTATAAATCCATTAATGAATATGCGGATGATAATCCAATAATAGCTGTGATGCCTATTAAACGGATCACCATTGGCTAATCCATAGAGATTTTCCTCTTCCCCATATCCTTGCATTTTCTGAGCTATCTGAGAAAACTCTTCCACATGCTCTATCCTTATCGCTGAGCTTTGGCATCACCGCTTCACACTTATACCAATAATTTGCTTTCCGGCAATCTCCCTCATCCCGAGGGAGTTCAAATGATAATAAATCGCGGCATTGTGTATAATGTTTGCATGTATTTCACACATGGAAGGATCACGCTGCATTATGAGATATACGGTAATGGATATCCTCTGATTATGCTCCATGGCAATGGCGAGGATATCACGATATTCACAAAGGCAATAGAGAAGCTGCAAGAACATTTCACAGTATATGCAATCGATACGCGGGGGCATGGAAAGAGCTCCGCTGTCTATGAGTATCACTACAGCGATATGGCTGATGATCTTTATGCATTCATCACAGGGCTGGGGATAGACCATCCTGCAATATTCGGATTCTCCGACGGAGGCATCACCGCCTTGATGATGGCATATTCCCATCCTGATATTCCTGCTGCCGTAATCGCAAGCGGGGCGAATTCAAGTCCAAAGGGACTCAAGCCGCTGTACAGATTCGGCTTCAGCAGAATGCTGCGATCAACACATGACCCCAAGCTTGCACTCATGCTGTATGAGCCGAAGATGACTGCAAAGGAGCTTGGAATGATAACAGTTCCGGTACTCATCACAGCAGGAAGCCGAGACATGATAAAAAAGGAGGATACAGAGTTCCTCCATAGATCGATCCCAGGAAGCAGGCTCATGATCCTCGAAGGAGAGAGCCATGAGTCCTACATTATGGATTCAGATAAGATTGCCACGATAATCCAGGATTTCCTATCTGAGCTTCTCCTCAAATAGCTCCCTCTCCCTCTTCTCAAGGGGGCACTCTTCGCCATTGAGCATTGCCTTTATGGCTTCAACTTCGCGACCGGAGAAGCTCTTTCCCTTCAGCTTATGGTTCTCGAATGCCTCAGCTGCTATCGGGCAGACCTTTCTTACGATATCGAGCATAACGATACCATACTGCCTGATCTCATACTGCGCATGACTGTCGAGACGAAGCGCAAGAAAGTGGAAGAGATTATGCAGATCTATCTGCCAGTAGAACTCCGTATACAAGGATAGAGGAAGATCGATACGCGATATCTCCCTTGCGATTCCCATATCAAGAAGCTCATGGTAATTGGAGAAAGCCCTTTCAGCATCCTCCTCCATGATTGCCCTCACACGAGCTGCCATCTCCTCAGATACAGGCTCATTCTTCCTGCCCTGCTTATTATCCTCGCTCTGAAGCGCTATATTCTCCGGGGCAGGGACATAGCACTCATCCTTCATCACCGAGTAGCGCCCGGATATCTCATTCATGCGCGCAGTACGGTGCCTTGTCCACTGACGTGCCACGAAGATCGGCATCTTCACATGGAAAGTGAATACAACCTGCTCGAACGGCGATGTATGATCATTCCTCAGAAGATAGTTTATAAGGCCCTTATCCTGCCTGTACGTCTTCGTACCTTCGCCATAGCTCACGCGTGCGGACTGCACGATTCTCTGATCGGATCCAAGATAGTCGACAAGACGGACAAAACCATGATCAAGAACAGGGAATTCCTTGTCGAGGATTTCCTCAGCTTCCGGTACTATGCAATGCATAACAGCCTCCTAAATATATCCCATCAGGGAAAGCGCAACAGCCGATGCAGCAGGAACAGCAGTCTCTGTCCTGAGTATCCTGCTCCCGAGAAGGGCCGGCTCAAAACCGGAATCGATGAAGAGCTTCCTCTCCCTGTCCGACCATCCCCTCTCAGGTCCTATCGCAAGCACAGCGCTCTCACCTTCCAGCTTCATCGAAGATAATGCCACAGCAGATATGGCGTTATCAAGAAGGATGCGCCTTCCGGATGCAGGGAGCAGTGAGATAGCCTCCGCAACGCTTCCTGCGAGGTCCGTGCGGCTTACACCTGTCTGCCCAGACTGCATCGCACCATCGAGCAGTATATCCTTATACTCACCATCCTTATAAAGAGAAGCAGAGAGATAGCTCTTCTCCCCGAGATCCGAAACAGGCAATATAAGTCTCCCTATACCAATTGAGACCGCCTCCCTTAGGATACGGCGCATGCATATAGGTCTTACCTGGGCAACAATCAGCGTCAGAGGATAGAGCTTCGACCCATCGTATTCGGGAATGAAATCGATAGAAATCCCATCACATGTATCGGATAATATCCTTGCCTTCCCTATATCACCATTGATGATACCGGCCCTGAATGAATCACCCTCCTTCATATGGAGTATCTTCCGTATATGCTGAGCCCTCTCATCAGACGATGGGATGAATAACTCGCCATCTGCTAGCAGAACTATATTCATACTCTGCCGTAAAGCTCCGAATAGTACTTCAGTCCACTGAGAGACGGTGAGGCCAGATCCTCAAGACGCATCTTCCACGACCAGTTCGAAGACCCGCACGTTGATGGGACATTCATCCTCGCCTCTGCCCCCAGAGAGAGCACATCCTGCATCGGAATGATCGCATAGCGTGCGACAGAGCCCAGAAGCGTTCGGATCATACGCCATACTACCTCGCTGTCAGAGCATTCGAAGTAGCGCCTCACATAGTCCTTCATGCCATCATCGAGATCAGAATACCAGCCCGCTGTCGTATTGTTGTCATGCGTGCCTGTATATGCAGCTGATACAGGTATGAAATTATGGGGAAGGTATGGATTATCCGTCTGCCATTTACCATTGTCGAAGCCAAATGCGAACTGCAGGATCTTCATTCCCGGGAAATTATTGTCATCGCGGAGCTTCTCGACATCGGGTGTGATCACTCCGAGATCCTCTGCGATGATGGGAAGATCATCGCCGAACTCGCGGCGAAGAGCATCAAAGAGCTTCTGCCCAGGACTCTTCACCCATTTGCCATTCTCTGCCGTAGGCTCTCCCGCAGGAACCTCCCAGCAGGCCTCAAAGCCTCTGAAGTGATCGACACGTACGATATCGAAGAGATTGAAGTTCTCCCTGAAGCGGCGTATCCACCACTCAAAACCCGTCTTCTCATGCTCTTCCCATCTGTATAGAGGATTCCCCCACAGCTGGCCTGTTGCGCTGAAAGCATCGGGCGGAACACCGGATGACGCCTCCTGCTGACCATTCTCATCAATCTTAAGCAGTTTTCTCTCTGTCCAGGCATCCGATGAGTCCGGGGCTATGAATATAGGTATATCCCCAATTATCTTTATCGATAGGTCATTGGCATACGCCTTGAGTTTCATGTACTGCTTTCTGAAAAAGTACTGGAGGACTGCATAGACATCAATCTCGTGTCTGAGTTCCTCCCTGGCTTTATTGATAGCCTCGGGTTTTCTGTCCCGAAGTTCCTCAGGCCATGCCATGAACCATCTTGAATCATTATAGCGATCGATGAGCGCCTGGAAGAGAGCGTAATCCTCAAGCCACCAGCCTTCTTTGCTGCGGAATGCCTCATATGCGGTCTTATCCGCTCCAGACGAGGAAAGAAGCGCTTCGGCAGCCTTTCTCAGCATCGGCATCTTCAGCAGCTTCGCAGCACCATAGTCGACGCGCTCCAAGGCCTTTGCCTTCTTCATGACATCCTCTATCTCGAGGAACCCTTCTTTATAAAGCTGCCGTGGAGAGATAAGAAGCTCATTGCCTGCAAATGCAGATCTGGCAGCGTACGGGCTGTCACCATAGCCCGTAGGACCAAGCGGAAGCATCTGCCAGAGTGTGACACCATTATCGGCAAGAGCATCGGCAAAGCGATAGGCATTGTCGCCAAGATCCCCGACTCCATACTCGGAAGGCAGAGATGTTATATGCAGAAGTATTCCGGTTCTTCGTTTCTTTTCCATAGCTACAGATTATAAAGCAGAGGGAAGCCGGGTGCTATACCGAATATTCCCTGTATTTTTCCGCCATGATTCTTATACCGTCCTCCGTAAGCGAAGGATCGCCGGAGTAGTTTATTCTCAGGCATTTATCGTAGTGAGGATGTTTTCTCACATCATCGCTTCCGAAGAAGAAGTACTCGCCTGGAACCGTGACAACCCCGTCTTTCATCAGGATCGAGTAGAAATCCAGCGTTGGAATCGAGAGCGATGGCAGATAGAGCCAGAGGAATATAGAGCCCTCGGGTCTGTGGATGAAGAATTCTGTCCCGTCGAAGTACTTCCTTATCCATGACACCGCAGCCATAGCCCGCTTCTCATAGAACGGTCTGACGACATTCGAGGCAAGATCCGTAAGCTTTCCTGATGATAGCAGATCACCTGCGAGAACAGGGCCCATTGATCCCGTTGCCAGAGCTGCTATCGCATTCATATTCCCAACTGCGCTTATAATCTCCTTCCTTGCAATGACAATTCCTGTCCTTATCGAAGGAAGACCTATCTTCGACAAGCTCATCGAAAGGACGATATCCTCATTCCAGATGGGCTCGGCCTCATCTGTGAATACGATATCAGGGAAAGGAAGGCCATAGGCATTGTCAACGATGAGCGGAATAGCGTATTTATGCGCAAGGCTGGAAAGACCATGGATCTCATCATCCGTAAGAACATTCCCGCTTGGATTGGTAGGACGCGAAACACACATCGCCCCAACCTCTGGATGGGAAGCAAGATATCCATCCACGCTCTTCAGATCCATCCTGTATTTGAAAGTCCTGTTATCCAAGTACTCGACAATAGACGGGATACTGACGAAGGTCCCCTCCTCGATGCCCTGATCGGCGTATCCTATGTATTCAGGCATAAGAGGGAACAGAAGCGTGCGCTTCTTTCCTTCGCATGTCCCGGAGAAGAGATTGAAGAGATAGAACATAGCGCTCTGGCTGCCGTTCGTCAGTGCAATATTCTCCATCGTCAGCGGCCAGCCATAACGGTTTCTGAAGAACTCAGCCGCCATTTCCAGGAACTCAACGCGGCCCTGAGGGGAATCATAATGGGCAAGCACATCCTCGAACCTGTCCCCATCGGCGAGGATCCGCTCAAGTTCCGCCCTATATGCCCTTTCAACCTCCGGCACGCGTGCAGGATTGCCGCCCCCGAGCGGATGCGGTGTAACACCTGCAGGGAGGGGCTTTGCTATATCATCCATCAGCTGGAGGATGCCGGAATGCTGTGAGAGCTTATTGCCAAAATCTGTGAAGACCATGGGCTGATGATAAATCATCACCAGCCCGATGTTAAGTGCACAATAGCTTCAGATAAGCCTATTCACATCCTGCTCTGCAGGGATATCGATATACATGAGATTGCCATCCCCTGCTTTATCGATAGCTGCAGGAACGGATACTGCGCTTACCCTCCTGTCTGTATATGGGGAGAAATAATAGGTAAGCGACTCCGAGCACATGACGCTTGTGCAGAGCGTCTGCTCACAATCGGTCGAATCCGCCGATTTACGGAGTATTCCATCCGGTATGTATACAACGCCGAATGAATTGAACATCCTTGTCACGGAATCCATCTCATCGGTACCTTTAGGAGCGAACTCCTTCATGAATGCCATACGCACGAAGCGGGCCGGCGATGAATAGCCGCCAGGCAGTCCGAAGCTGCCTCCTGTGCCGCTGCCGAATGCGGAGAACTGCTCACCTGCTATAGTGCGCGGGGGAGGATCTATATTCGAAATCGATACATAGTTCTTAAGGTTGGTCTTCTGCCAATCGTAGCCAGGAGCATTGGCCATGACACCGATTGTATTCCTGTGGACTGTTATACCATCCTCATCCGGTTCGATTATGATTGCCTCCCCTGTACTATCGGAGAATATATAGTGGACAGACATAAGCGAGCCATAGACAAGCTCATCGGTAAGATTCAGCGTACTGACCTTCTCTGCGATCTCTTCCACCGAGGAACATGTCCCTAAAAGGTAACCAACAAAGAATGCCGGATGGATATCGGTATGCTCAGCATCCTTCTGCGTATTGAAATGACCATAGCCTGGGAAATTCAGCAGAGCTCCCATGAGGCCTTTCTCATTGATACCATCGACGATTATAGGGGATGGAAGCCCGATTACAGAGATTCCGACGAAGCCATAGTCCATCTTCTCCGTCCTAGATCCATCGAGCGACAGGCTCATTTCATATCCACGGCCTGCAACGGAAATCCTGTTCCCGCTAAGATCTCCGAACATATCATAGGTACGCCCAAGGAAATGGAGGGAACCATCCTGATTCTCCCAGGCAAAGCTGGTGCAGTTGGCCCATACAGGTGCTGCGCATAATACAACCGACATAGCTGCAGCAAGCAGAGTTCTTCTCATAGATACTCCTCCCTTGCCACTATTGTACTACATTACAGGCAATTTCTCTCAGCGTATCTTATCCAGTGTCCGGATTTGAGGAATATAAGGGAGACAATAGCACCGACAGCCCAGCCGACAGGCCAGCTTAACCAGATGCCTACAGATCCCCAGAATGCCGAGAAGATAATGGCAAGTCCTACACGGAGTATAAGATCGGAGAATGTGGATATCATGAAGGGCGTCATATCCCCCGCCCCTCTTATAACCGCATCCGATACGATCTTGAGCGACACGACAAAGTAGAACGGAGATACGATCCGCAGGAATGCCATACCGCTCCTCGCCGCCTCAGAGCCTCCATTCTCCAGAAAGAGGAGAAGGACGGTGCGTGAGCAGAAGAAGAAAAGGATGAAGACAGGAAGGCAGAAAGCATATGTCATCGCTACTCCAATCCTGAAGCCCTTCTTCGCTCTTGCGAAATCCCTGGCCCCTACATTCTGCGCAGAGAATGATGAGACCGCATTACCAAGCGTCGTTATGCTCGTAACGCACATGTTATTGAGTTTTATCGCAGCCGAGTAGCCTGCAATAACAGAAGCTCCGAAGCTGTTGACGACGGACTGCACGATTATATTGCCCACGCTGACAAAGCTCTGCTGCATGACGGAAGGAATCGCCACGATAAGGAATCTGCGGAATATATGGGTATCGAAGAGAGGCGCATCCGATACAGGAACCGTAGCTCTGAGCCTCCTGATGATTGCAATACAGGCTGCAATGCATGAAAGTCCCTGGCAGATGAATGTAGCCCAGGCAACGCCATCCACGCCCATTCCGAGAGCCGTTACGAAGAGAATATCCGCGAAGATATTCGCAGTGCTGGATACAGCAAGGAATATGAATGGGGTGCGGCTGTCTCCCATAGCCGTGAATATGCCTGTCGCAAGGTTGTAGAAGAACAGGAACAGCAGGCCCATTATGTAGATATCGAGATAGACCGCGCTATCCTCTATGATCTCCTCTGGGGTGTTTATCAGCTCAAGAAGCGGATCGGTGAAGAGCATACCAAGAACGGTCAGGGCGATGGCAAGGACTCCCACAGATATCGCGGATGTAGTGATAGCGCTTCTCATCTCCTTCAGCCTTCCCGCTCCATAATACTGTGATACAAGGACGCTAGCTCCCATATTGCAGCCAAAAGCGAATGCGATGAATATAAGCGTTATCTCATAGGAATTCCCTACAGAAGCAAGGGCATTCTCCCCTATGAACCTGCCAGCAACGAAGCTATCCGCAATATTATACAGCTGCTGGAACAGCATCGACCCGAGAAGAGGCAGCGCGAAACGGATGAGGACACCTGTAGGATTGCCCTCTGAAAGATTCCTATTCATTCTATCACCCGGCATGGAAGATATCAGAAGAAGAAACGCTAATCAACTACAGCAATGCAAAGAGGAATGGCATCAATATAAGGGCCAGGGCTATCGATACGGTGGAGGCAAAACCAACAAGCGCGACATCACCCTTCATCTCGGCGACAAATGCCGGGCTCGCAGAGCTTATCGGAGCAAAAGCCGTTATCGCGACAGCCTTTCTCACATCGTACGGGAATGGTGCAAACCTGAAGAAAAGGAAAGCGATAGCAACTGCAAGCAGCAATCTAAGAACATTTACTACTACGACTTCCTTCAGCTTTGACTTGTCCAGCTTGAACTCCAGCATCAAGCCAATCATTATCATAGCAAGAGGCCCATTCGCAGGACTGATAAGCCCAGCGAACTCAAACACCCGGTCCGGAAGCGACACAGGCAGCGCAGAGAACACCAGCATGATTATATATGCATCAAATGCAGGTCTGGTGAAAACCGATAGGAGTGAACGGAGAGCACGGCGCTGTGTCATCATGTCTCCGATAGCAATCTGGGTGATCACGGCATTGATTGCAACGCTCATCGGAGAATTTCCCATATCAAAGAGGCATGATGCTACGACACCTGCAGTGCTTAAAAGCCCTGTTACGAAAGCAAGCGTGAAATTCCCGATATTATATGCGGAAAGCTCAAGCATGTAGAAAATCCTCTCCTCGCGGCTCTTTCCACGGGAAATCATGAATCCCACAGATAGCATAAGGATATTCGACATGAATGAAATCAGCGGAATCAGCATATAGCTCCAGTCGAAGACAAATGACCTGAAGCTGACAAGAACCGCGCATGGAAGCGTCAGATTGAGTACCACACGGGCAATAGCCACACCATCTTCCTTCGAAAGGATTCCCGCTCTCTTCAGCAGGTATGACACAGCAATCATGAGGATGAAGTATGATGCCCGTATGATGATATCCAGCATAACCAGCCCTTCCGAGATAATAAATATCATAAGTAAGTAGCTTATTGAATATCTTGCCGGAATTTATCTACTATAAGTCCGGATCAAAATATTTCAGAGGGGAAGATTATGGCTGATAAGACAGAGAATACACGTTTCGGCAGCAATTCCAAGGCTATCGCTCAGGACTTCGCCGAACAGCTCAAGTATTCGCTCGATGCGGATGTCTATCATACAACACCGGAAGGACGTTATCAGGCACTTGCATATGCAATAAGGGACAGAATCATCCACCAGTGGGATCTGTCAAGGAAAACACAGAGAGCTAAGCATTCAAAGAGGGTCTATTACCTCTCCCTTGAGTTCCTCATGGGAAGGGCAATGACAAATAATATCATCAACATGGGACTTGAGAAGAGCGTGAAGGATGCGCTCTCCTCTCTTGGATATGAATATGAGAAGCTTGCGGATGTGGAGCCCGATGCAGGTCTCGGCAACGGTGGTCTTGGCCGTCTTGCAGCATGCTTCCTCGATTCGCTCGCAACACTTGAGCTCCCGGCCTACGGCTACGGCATCAGGTACAACTACGGAATATTCCGTCAGCAGATTAAGAATGGCTGGCAGGTTGAGACCCCTGACAACTGGCTCAAAGATGGAAATCCATGGGAAATCAAGAGACCTGATCTCATCTACCCTGTCCTCTTCGGAGGCGAGGTCCAGAAGAGCCGCCAGAATGGCAGGGACATCTTCACCTGGGTACCGGCAGAGACTATCAATGGAATCGCATACGATACCCCGATTGTCGGCTATGGTGGAAAGACAGTGAACACGCTTCGTCTCTGGTCTGCGCAGTCACCGGAGGAGTTCTCATTCGAGGAATTCAACTCGGGAGACTACACGGAGGCTGTAAGGAACAAGATCAATGCGGAGACGCTCTCCCAGGTTCTGTATCCGAACGATACGCTCTATATGGGCAAGGAGCTCAGGCTTAAGCAGCAGTATTTCTTCGTATCATGCTCACTTCAGGATATCATCAGAAGGTTCAAAAGGAATGCAGGATACAGCTGGGCATCATTCCCAGAAGAGGCCGCAATACAGCTCAACGACACACATCCGTCCCTTGCAATCCCTGAGCTTATGAGGATACTCATCGACGTCGAAGGACTTGGATGGGACGAAGCCTGGGATATAACGGTGAAGACAATGGGCTACACCAACCACACTCTGATGCCGGAAGCCCTGGAGAAGTGGTCACTCCCGATGCTTGAGAAGCTTCTGCCGCGCCATATGCAGATCATATTCGAGATCAATCAGCGCTTCCTTGATCACGCTGTCTCATTCTTCCCTATGCAGGGCGATAAGATCAGCCGCGTATCGATTATCGAGGAATCGAATCCGAAGATGGTCAGGATGGCTAATCTCTCTATCATCGGATCCCATTCGACAAATGGCGTAGCTGCGCTCCACTCAGAGCTTCTAAAGAGGGAGATGTTCCCAGAGTTCAATCTCATATTCCCTGAGCGCTTCAACAACAAGACGAACGGAATAACGCAGAGAAGATGGCTTCTCGATGCAAACCCGGGTCTGGCGAAGCTCATCACAGAGGCTATCGGCAGCAAGTGGATCACCGATTATGACGAAATAAGGAAGCTTGCTCCTTTCGCCAATGATGCGGGATTCGTTGAGGACTTTGGCAGGATCAAAGAGAAGTGCAAGGAGAATGCAGCTGCATTCCTCAGAAAGGATTCGGGATTCATCCTGAATACGGACACGCTGATAGATGTTCAGGTGAAGAGAATACATGAGTATAAGAGACAGCTTCTCAATGCACTGAATATACTCATGATCTACAACAGGATGCGCAACGATCAGGCATATCTTGACGCATTCCCGCCTACGACATTCCTCTTCGGAGGCAAGGCCGCTCCAGGCTATGTGAATGCGAAGCTCATCATCAAGTTCATAAATAATATCTCGAAGGTCATTGCATCAGACAGCAGGGTAAGCCGCAAGCTTGCCGTGCACTTCATGCCTGACTACAGGGTAACGATGGCAGAGGCTGTCATCCCTGCAGCGAATATCTCAGAGCAGATCTCAACTGCAGGAACAGAGGCTTCAGGCACAGGAAACATGAAGTTCATGGCAAATGGTGCCCTTACTATCGGAACGCTGGATGGAGCCAATGTCGAGATGGCTGAAGAGGTCGGAATGGAGAATATCTTCATCTTCGGACACACAGAGGAGGAGATCAACAAGCTGCAGGGCTCATACAGGCCACGCGAGTGGGTTGATGCTGATGATGAGATCAGAAGCATGGTAGCCCTCGTGGATTCCGGCTATTTCTCAATCAATGAGCCGAATATCTTCGAGAACCTCCGCAGGACTCTCTTCGACTACGGCGACAGATACTTCCTCTTTGCAGATCTCAGGATGTACCACGACACCCATGAGAAGGCAACTTCGATGTACAGGGATGACAGAGCCGGCTGGAACAGGAAAGCTATCCTCAATATAGCGGGTTCTGCAAAGTTCTCATCGGACAGGACAATCAAGCAGTATGCCGATGAGATCTGGCACATCAAGCCATGCAAGGTCAGGAAGTCCAACATAGATACAGTGCTTGAGGATGCGAAGAATATCCAGCACTGAGTTCCCATCCGAAAGCCTTCCGGTAATGGCTCTGCTTACAGTATCCGGAGGGCTTCAGGATGCTTATTCCTATATCGAGCGCGGACACGTGTTCGCAAATGCTCAGACAGGCAACATCGTCCTGCTCGCTGTCTCGGCAGCGGAAGGACGGTGGAATAATGTCCTTTCATACGCAATACCTCTGGCAGCATTCATAATCGGCATAGCAATTGCCTGCTTTATACGAAAGCTCTGCGGAAACAGCCCGAGGACCATCCACTGGCGACAGCATGTACTCCTTGCAGAGGTGATTCTGCTTGCATCGTCTGCATTCATCCCGAACAACCATATCGCCAATGCACTTATATCGGCAGCATGCGCGATGCAGGTGCAATCCTTCAGGAAAGTAAAGGGAACAAGCTATGCAAGCACAATGTGCATAGGAAACCTCAGAGGAGGAACAGAGCATCTGACACTGTTCATCCAAACAGGGAACAGAGAGAATCTCAGCACAGCTCTCCGCTACTTCCTCGTCATAGCCATATTCGCTATCGGGGCTGCAATCGGAAGCATCGCAATCAGGAGCATGGGGCAATCCACGATACTCATTTCCCCGGTCCTTCTCCTTATTGCTTTCATGATGATGATCAGAAAGCCAAAAGAACAGGTATGAAAAAACGCCCCGCAAAGGGGCGCTTCATCATGAGGACTTCGCAGTCCTTCTTGTGGTCCTTCTCTTCTTCTCTGCAGGCGGTTTCTCCGATGCAGCCTTTGCAATCTCTTCAGCCCTAGCCTGGTCGACACCATTGAGATCGCGCTTATCGGCAGCAGAGAGCGCGCAGTTAAGATCTCCCCACTTTATATAGGCGCCATAGCGTCCCCTGAGCATCTCCAGAGGCTTGCCTTCGTAGTCCTCGTATTTCCTGACAAGATTCTTAGGCGCACCGTTCGCAACAGCCTCAGCATTCTCTATTATCGCAGCAGCATCTGCCGTGAATGGGTCCTGCACAGTGATATTCTGTCCCTTGTACTGTGCATAGATGCCATATGGTCCGGATACAAGCATCACATCGTTGCCTTCACTGTCCTTACCAATCGACTTAGGAAGCGTGAAGAGGAACCGGATCATATCAGGCGAATACGATGCAGCACTCTTCCTTCGCGCTATATTGACGATCTTTCCATCGCTCTCACGCCTGAAGTACTCACCATAGCGGCCTGACATGATGAAGATATCATCAACGACAGGAACTGAATCAGGCTGAGACGGGAAGAGAATTGCCTTGGCATCCTCATCCATGAATGTCCCAGGGAAGTACTTCGCCTGATCGATAGATGCCATCCTGTCCTTTCCTGTCTCCTCATTGAATGAATCGGAGGAGAGGTACGGGCCGAACTTTCCTGTCTTTATCGCATATGCAACAGCTGTTCCATCATCTGTGCTGAACTTATATGACAATCCAGAGAGCGTAAGATTCTTGACCTCGGAACGCCTTGCATTCATGGTAACACTTGCAAGATCGCGGGCAAGGCCCGGAAATCCATCCCTGCCTTTCCAGAAACCATCAAGGAAGGCCTGCTTCGACTCCGTTCCATCAGCAATCTTATCCAGCCCAGACTCCATCTCAGAGGTGAATCCATAACCGATATAGACAGGGAACATGCTCTCGAGGAATGAATCGACGAAGAAACCTGTGAATGTCGGGACGAGCTGCTGATTCTTACGTATCACATACTTGCGGTCAATCAGCGTGGAGATGATAGTAGCGTATGTCGAAGGACGCCCTATTCCCTCGCCTTCAAGCTTCTGTACAAGCGTAGCCTCATTGAATCTCGCAGGAGGCTCAGTCGTATGATCCTTCACACCGGCACTGCTGCAGGAGACCCTGCTCTTCTCCGGATCCAGTGATGGGAGTATGCCTTCCTCTCCTTCCTCTTCCTCCGTATCCTTCGCAACCTCATAGAGCTTCAGATAACCAGGGAACTTTATGGAAGTACCGGATGCCGTCAGCGTATACCTTCCAGAATGGAATACAGCAGAGACAGAACTCTTCTCAGCCTCCCTCATCTGGGTTGCAAGCGTTCTCCTCCATATGAGCGTATAGAGCTTCAGCTGATCGCCTTCCAGCCCTGTCTCCTCAGGTCTCCTGAATCTGTCACCTGCTGGCCTTATAGCCTCATGGGCTTCCTGAGCGTTTCCTCCGGTTGCCTTATAATTGCGAGGCTTGTATGAAAGGTAGTCCTGCCCGAACATCTCCTCAACCTGCATGCGGGAAGCATTTATGCATTCCTGCGACAGCGTTGGAGAATCGGTACGCATATATGTTATGAATCCATTCTCATAGAGCGTCTGCGCGATTGCCATGATCTCGCGGACTCCCTTGCGCAGCTTCCTCGAAGCATCCTGCTGAAGAGTTGATGTCGTGAAAGGCTTCGCGGGATTCTGCCTTATATCCCTATATGTTATTCCCTCGATCCTTACATCCGAGCCGGAAAGCTCCGATGCGATCCTCTCTGCTTCATCATGCGTCAGGATGATATCATCACCCTTAATCTTGCCTGTCTCGCTGTCAAAGCTCTTAGAGGATGCTACAGGAGTATCATCGATACGGGTGAGCGTTGCTGGGAAGGATGCTCCCTCCGATACAAGCATCGCTTCAACAGAGGCATAATCGGATGATGAGAAGAGCCTTCTGGTCTTCTCCCTCTCTACAATAAGCTTAAGCCCTGGAGACTGAACGCGGCCTGCGGAATACTTGCCGCCAAGCTTCCTGCTTATTATCGGTGATATACCATAGCCCTGCAGACGATCGACAGCACGGCGCGCCTCCTGCGCATGGACAAGATCCATATCGATCTCGCGGCATGAGGAGAAAGCATTTGTTATTGCCTGCTTCGTAATCTCATGGAATACCATGCGGAACACCGGGCACTTTGGCTTCAGCTGATTGTACAGATGCCAGGATATGGACTCGCCTTCCCGGTCTTCATCGGTTGCAAGTACAAGCTGTTCCTTCCCCTTGAGCGCTTTCTTCAGCTCGTCAAGAATCTTCTTCTTGTCATCCTCAATCTGGTACTCGAGCTCATAGCCATTATCTATATCAACACCAAACCGGCTGTTCTTCGGCTCAGGAGCAAGCTCCACCACATGTCCACGGGATGCCATGACAGTGCAGGTAGAAGGAAGATACTTCCCGATTGTCCGCGCTTTTGTCGGCGACTCAACTATGATAAGTGTCTTCTTATCAGGATCCGCTATCAAAGAGGCCCTCCTAGATCTCAGTCAATATAAATGCGTCTCCTTCTCCCGGATTTGGATTATGGAACAGCACACTCTCCGCAAGGCTGCTCTCCGATGTTGTTGTGAAGGACATCTTTCTCAGACCGTCCTCAATATAGAGATTATATGTTGTCTCAGTATCCACGATAATCCCGAAGGCGCTTGTTTGAATGTACGCAGAAGTTGAATCATAGTCAATCACAATACGGTCCACTCTCCACTT
>CALXLE010000079.1 GCA_944389115.1 uncultured Spirochaetaceae bacterium | reverse complement strand
GTTAATAGATAGGAGAGGACCCGGGGCTGTCCTCTGCCAAGACCAAGCTCTTCCCTGATGGGCTGCAGCATCTTGTCTTTCCCATGGAATGTCCTGAAGAGAAGCTGGTTGAGAGTAAGCGGCATAGCATTATCCTTGATAAATCAATTGTTGATATATCACTTATATTGCCAGTCGTTGTTTTGTGCAAGCGGGTAATTCTTGCCAGTCATGTTCACTGAACTCTGAATCCGTCCCTGAGCTGTACCTGGAAAAGAATTATGGCAGCAATCGCAGTCAGCACATCGGCTGCAGCCTGTGATGTTATTATGCCTATGTATCCTGCAGTATGGCTGAGTATGAGCAGGGCAAGGAAGAAGATCACTCCCTGCCTGCTTATCGATAATACGAAAGATCCCAGGGCCTTCCCTGCGGACTGGAATATGATCATTGAGAGAAGGACAATCCCTACAAGCGGCATTGTCAGTACCTGGAGCCGCAGCATCAGCGCTCCATCTCTTATCATATTGCTGTCATCTACGAATACCTTCATCAGCATCGGGGCAGAGATAATAATAAGAATCGTGATAACGCATGCTACGGCAAGAATGAAGCATAACGTGAAGCGGAACAGTTCCCTCAGCCTCTTCCGGTCATTGCTTCCGAAGTAGAATCCGAACAGAGGCTGTGCACCGAAAGCGAATCCTGTGAGCACAAGGAGAGCAATCATGCTTACCTTCAGTACGATTCCCATTGCTGCAATCTTATCATTCCCATATGGCAGAAGGTACTGGTTTGTCATGATTGCTGTGAAGCTCTGCATGACATTGGCAAGAGCAGCAGGGATTCCAATCCTGATTATCTCTGCGGCATAGACCGGCTTTATGGCAACCATGCGAGGTGAGGCAGAGAGTACTCTGCTTCTATGCATTACTGCTATGAGGAAATATATGTCCGAGAAAGCATATCCGATTACTGTCGCAACGGCAGCACCTGCTGCGCCATAGCCGAATGTGGATATCAGGAGCGGATCGAGTATTATATTCACCAGAGCTCCTCCCACGGTACCTATCATCGATTCCTTTGCCATCCCTTCCGAGCGGAGCAGGTTCGAATGTATGAATGAGAGCATCACGACAGGAGTTCCGATTATGAGCGGGGTGTAGTAATCAGAGGCATATCCATGAGTCATGTCATCCGAGCCCAGAAGATGGAGGATGGGTTCTCTGAATATAAGCATGACAATGCCTGTGAATATGCCTCCGATCAATGTGATGTAGAAGCAGAATGAGCTGGTACGCTTCGATGATTCGATGTCATTCTGGCCGATCAGCCTCGATATCAGGGAGCTTCCTCCTTGCCCGAATATGTTTCCTATTGCCATCAGGAATGTGAATACCGGCGCACAGAGTGATACTCCTGCGATAAGATCCGTATTTCCGGTCCGTGCAACGAAGAATGTATCGGCGAGGTTGTAGATAAGCGTAACCACCATGCTCAGCACAAGCGGCAGCGATAATCTCAGATAGACATGAGATGTCTTAGAATCAAGGAAGATGTTGTTTTCATCCATAGCTGTTACCGGGAAGAAAAATACCGTAATCCTCTCTTCTTTTTCTGTGCCATATGGCACAATGGAAGCATGGAAGAGAGGAAGGATTCCGCTACGGTATTGGATTGGCTGCAAAGAAGCGGTGTGCAGGATAGCTTTGATACATCCGGACTGGAGTTTTCGGTACGTATATATGGCAAGGGAGAGATAATCACCTCCCCCGATAAGCCTGCCGATAATCTGATGTTCATCGCAGAGGGTAGCGGGGAGATATACGGGATAAGACAGGATGGATCGCTCAATCCCGTCGCACTTGTCTCTGCTCCAGGAATCATCGGGGACTTTGAATTCATCGGTACGGGAGGCACTCCATTCTATGTGGAGGCAAGAACCGCAATGACATGCATTGTTCTCCATTCAGGACAGAGCAGATTACGCCTCATGGCAGATCCGCGCTTTCTCTATATGCTTCTTATGTCGATAGCGGATAAATTCTCCATGTTCGTATCGATTGAGGGTGTGGAAGGAACTGTCGAGGACAGGCTTCTGCGGTATATGAGAGATTTCTGTCCGGAAGGCGTGCTGGATGGGGTCGGAAAGGCTATGTACATGCTCAGATGCAGCAGAAGACAGCTTCAGCGGTCTCTCTCTGCCTTGTGTGAGAAAGGGCTTATCATGCGTATAGGGAAGGGTAGATACCGTCTCTTGTGATCCAGGCTCCCTCATCCCTGCTTGCTGAGAGCTATCCTCAAGGGAGCATTCTCTATTCTCAGAAGCCCTGGGTCCTCTTCTGCGATTCTTTCCGCTTCCTTTCTTGCGTCTTCAATAAGATCTAGGTCGGATGTAAGGGATGCAAAGCGCAGGCGTAAAAATCCGGACTGTCTGTCGCCCGCCATCTCTCCCGGTCCTCTTATCTCAAGGTCTTTCTCTGCAATCCTGAAGCCATCATTCGTTTCTTTCATCACGGCAAGCCTTGCCTTTGCCTCCATCGACAGGTTCTTGCCGAATACCAGGAAGCAGTAGGATGGAAGTGAGCTTCTTCCTACTCTTCCTCTGAGCTGATGCAGTGCAGCAAGCCCGAATATATCGGCATGCTCTATCACCATGCATGTCGCATCAGGGATGTCAATGCCAACCTCAACAACCGATGTCGCTACAAGATACATTATCTTCCTGGCCCTGAAGTCGTGGAGTATGCGTATCTTCTCCTCTTCAGGGAGCTTTGAATGGATGAGAGCAGAAGGAACACCTGGGTACTTTGACTTGAGCTCCTCGTGCATATGCGTGACATCCCGAATGTCACTTTCTCCCTCGTCATCGATTCTCGGATAGACAAAATATGCCTGATGGCCACGCTGGAATTCCACCGCGATGGATTGGTACATATTATCCCTGTTGCTATCACTGACAAGATATGTCTTTACGGGGATTCTTCCAGAAGGCATTGTATGGAGCGTAGAGACATCGAGATCCGCAAAGAGCGTCAGGGCAAGTGTCCTAGGAATCGGTGTCGCGGTCATCGAGAGTATCGATGCATCTATTCCTTTGTTCTTCAGCGCCTCCCTCTGCTGTACTCCGAATCTATGCTGCTCATCGATGATTACCAGCTTGAGGTGTCTGAATGAGACATCCTCTGAAAAGAGCGCATGGGTACCTACTACAAGATCCGTTGTTCCTTCTTTTAGTGATTCCAGAAGGAGTCTCCTGCTCTGGCCCTTAACGCTTCCTGTGAGGAATGCAATCCTTATTCCGGCTGATGATAGCAGCTCTGCCGCTCCTTCCGCATGCTGTCTCGCAAGGAGCTCTGTGGGAGCCATGAATGCAACCTGGTTCCCCTTCGCAATCTCATGTAGTGCGGCCAGCCATGCGACAAGTGTCTTCCCAGATCCTACATCTCCCTGGAGAAGTCTGTTCATAGGATGCGTGGAATCGAGATCTGCGCGTATTTCCGAGGCTGCTTCAATCTGGTCAGCTGTCAGCTGGAATGGAAGAGATGAAATCAGCTTCTCTTCCAGCCTCGAGATCTTTCCAGGGGCTTTTCTGCCATGCTCTCTGCCACGCAGTATCGAGAGTTCCATCAGCATCAGCTCTGTGAAAGCAAGCGTCCTTCTTGCTTCTTTGATATCTGTGTCGTCAGAAGGGTAGTGTATGCACCTGTATGCATCATCGTGGTGCATTAATGAGTATCGTCTGTAGATATCATATGGTAGTTCATCCTCAAATGGTGATAATGCGTCAATGGCATAGGAAGAAGCATTCCTCATCATTTTCTCTGTTATGCTTCCTGTAAGGGGGTAGACTGGGAGGATTCTACCTATGCCGGCCTCTTCCCTTGTCCTCTTCAGCTCGAATGATGCTGTGGAATAGATGCCGTTCCTGTTTCTTTCTACTGCGGATGCCGTTATGTACCAAGATGATCCGAGCTTGAGCATATCCTTCATGAATGGTCTGTTGAAGCAAAGGAGCTCAATCCTCCTTCCGTCATCATCGGCACAGGTTGCTTTCAGTGTCATTCCCGACCGCTTTGATGGAAACTGCGAATGCGAGATTACGGTTATGCGGCAGGCTATTGATGGGTTGTCTGGAGTAGTGTCGGAGAGATTCCTTTCTTCCCTCCTGTCATCATAAGCCCTTGGCGGAAAGAGAACCATGTCGCGTAGAGTGTGTATCCCTATTGTGCCAAGATCTGCCGCGCTCTTCTTCCCGATTCCGGGAACATCGGTTATCCTTCCATCCGGTCTCATAGCTCAGAATGGTATCCTCAGGGCAAGGTTGCTGAGAATGATGAAGATGTTCTTTCCGACGAAGTTCATGAGGAAGGTTATCACCAGTGTGATTATATTTACGACACTCTCCCTGACGATGCGGGCGCCAAAGCACCTTCTCACCGCTTCCTTCAGATGGGGCATGGCCTGCATGTTGTTCGCCATATTGTACATCATGGGATTGTGAGAGAACGAAGCTATCGTACTGAATATAAGGGAGATTATCGATATCCAGAGGAATACCGATATCCCATAGCTCCAGATTGCCTGTATCACCACAGCCAGGATGTATCCGAATGTAAGGAAGCCGTATGAGCCATAGACCTGAAGTATGGACTGAAATATGGCAAGGATTCCCACCGCTATGATAGGAGAGAAATCGAGGACGCCGATTCTGGCCCTGTCAGAGCGGAAAAGCCCGAGATATGGATCGACGATGCGTCCTAGGTAATAGGTAAATGAACCAGGTCTCGGATACGGGACTACCCATGATATGAATATCCTGATCCATATCAGGAATGAGTACAGTGCGATAAGCCTTGAGAAGAAAAGAGCTGCCTTCATTAGAAAATACATATACATCTCCTCTTCATAAGTTAAGAAACCCAGACCTTATCGACAATGTCCATGCTCTTCAGGGTCTGAAGGAGCTTCTGCGAATAGCTTACAAAGCATGATGGGCCTATCTGCAGCTGTTCATCCGGATGGCTCTTCATCGTGATGAATACCGTTGTATAGCCTTCGTTGTCCTTCAGTGTTCTTGCAAGGTCCTTTGCCTCATTATCGGAGAATCCTTCGCTTCCAAGCTGTATGTGCACTGCGTTGACTGATTCAGGCTTGAGCTCCTCTGGACGGCAGACCCTGTCTATTCTGAAAGAGAGCTTCGCATCGGCATCCTTCTTGCTGAAAGAACCCTCGAATCCATAGATCTGATCCTCCTGGACCCTATCCCGGAGCTCCGCATAGACAGCGGGGAATGCCACGGCATCGGTATCGCCTTCCTTTGTCTGGAGCGTGTAAATGCCCATCTTTTCCTTCTTCTCTTTTGTGACGACCTGCCTTACGGAGGCCACCATCGCAATGAGAGAGCAGGGCTTGTTGAGCTGTATGGTGGATGGATCGCTGAGATCGGTGCGTACAGAGGCTGCGATCATATCCTCGTATTCATCGAGAGGATGGCCTGAGATATAGAAACCGAGAAGTTCCTTCTCCATCTGCAGCTTCTCTGCTTTCGGGAATGGATCGACAGGCTTCATTCTGAACTCGTTCATCGTCTCATCGTCATCCCCGAAGAGCGAAAGCTGTCCATATGCAGTCGTGTCCTTCGATGCCTTATCGAACTTGAGTGCATCCTCAAGGTTGGCAAGAAGGGTAGCGGAATCAATACCAAGCTCATCGAATGCGCCAGCCCTGATAAGCGCATCAAGTATCTTGGAATTTACGACACCTTCGCTCTGCCTTGACAGAAACTCCATGAAGGATGTGTATGGTCCATTGGCCTCTCTCTCCCTGACAATGGCCTCCACCGGACCTTCTCCAACACCCTTTATGCCGGCAAGTCCATAGATTATGTCCCCATCTGCTACGTTGAAGTGCTTGTCCGACTTGTTGATTGATGGGGGAAGTATCCTCAGTCCGTATTTCGGAGCAAGGTTGAGGTATTCCGAGAATTTCACCGGATTGCCCATCTCGTTCGTGAGGTTTGCAGCAAGGAATTCCGCAGGGTAATTTGCCTTCAGGAAAGCTGTCTGATACGCTACGACTGAGTATGCAACAGCATGTGACTTGTTGAATCCATAACCGGCGAATGGTTCCAGAATGTGGAATATCTCCTCGGCATGCGCCTCTGTGAAACCGTTCTTGACAGCCCCAGCCTTGAACTTCACGAGCTCCTCAGCAAGCTTGTCCTTCTTCTTCTTGCCCATTATCCTCCTGAGGATATCTGCCTGGCCAAGCGTATAGCCTGCGATAATCTGGGCAACCTTCATTACCTGCTCCTGATAGACGATGACTCCATATGTCTCCTTCAGGACGTCTTCAAGGCAAGGATCAGGGTATTCAATCTCTCTCTTGCCAAGCTTGGAATCGATGTACTGATCGATAAACTGCATCGGGCCCGGCCTGTAGAGCGCGTTGAGAGCTACCAGCTCCTCGATTGTCGTTGGATGCTCCCGCTTCAGGATATTCGCCATTCCGTCTGATTCGAACTGGAACACGCACTTCGAATCTCCTCGGTCGAGCATGTCGAAGGTCTTCTTGTCCGTCTCATCGATCTTGTTGATATCGAAATCAGGTACACGCTTCTGTATCAGCTCAACGGTGTGCTTTATGAGAGTGAGGGTCTTCAGTCCGAGGAAGTCCATCTTAACGAGACCGCATTCCTCTATCTGGGTCATCGTATACTGCGTTGAGATTGCTCCTGTCTTCGGATCTGCATATAGCGGCACATAGTGGTCAAGATTCTCCCTGCCGATGACAACGCCTGCGGCATGGAGGGAGGAGTGCCTGCTCAGCCCCTCAAGACGGCGGGCTGTATCGAAGAGCTCTGCGTAGATTCCGCCACGGCTTTCTATCTCCTTGAGCCTCGGTTCTTCGTCAAATGCCTTTGCCAGCGTCATCTTGGGATCTTCCGGAATCAGGGAACAGATCTTGTTGGATTCCTCGTATGGGATATCAAGGACACGGGCTACATCCTTCACAACAGCCTTTGGCTTGAGTGTTCCGAATGTGATGATCTGTCCGACCCTATCCTTGCCATAATGCTCCGTAACGTAGTCAATTACCTGGCTTCTGCCTTCGAAGCAGAAGTCAACATCGAAATCGGGGAGGGATACGCGTTCAGGATTGAGGAACCTCTCGAAGAGCAGGTTGTATTTTATCGGATCGACATCGGTGATCGTTATCGAATATGCGACAAGGGAGCCCGCTCCGCTTCCTCGTCCTGGCCCGACAGGAATCCCATGGGTCTTTGCCCAGTGGATATAATCACGGACGATAAGGAAGTAGGCAGGGAAGTCCATCTGGATAATGATCCCAAGCTCGTAGTCCAGCCTCTTCTGCAGTTCATCCGTGACAACAGCATACCTCTTCCTCAATCCTTCATTTGCCAGGAATGTGAGATACTCAGCATCTGATTTGAACTCTTCCGGTATCTGGCACTTCGGGAGGATAGGGCCAGGGAAGTTAATCTCAATCTGGCATCTTTCAGCTATCTTCCCGGTATTCTCCACAGCTTCAGGACACCAGGAGAAAAGCGCCTCCATCTCCTCCGGAGTCCTGAAATAGAACTCGCCCTCCTTATATCTCAGCCTGCTGGTATCGTTCTTCTTTGAGGCAGTTCCTATGCAGAGAAGGGTATCGTGGGCATTCCAGTCATCCTTCTCGATGTAGTGGATATCATTGGTGCAGACAAGTGGGATGTCCAGCTCTTTTGCGAGTCTTGCGAGAAGGGGATTGATCCTCTTCTGCTCAGGTAGCCCATGATCCTGGAGCTCAAGGTAATATCTATCCCCGAAGAGATTCCTGAACCAGATGGCTCTTTCCTTCGCTTTCTCATAGTCATCCTTGAGAAGATGCTGAGGTATCTCCCCAGCTAGACAGGCTGAGAGACATATCAGATCCTCGCTGTGGGATGAGAGTGTCTCATCATCAATCCTCGGCTTGTAGTAGAAGCCCTCCTTGTATGCGATTGAGTTGAGCTCCATCAGGTTATGGTATCCTTTATCGCTCATCGCAAGAAGAATCAGATGGTAGTATCTGTTGCCTTCCGAGGCAGGGGACCTGTCCCTTCTATCCTTCGGATTGATGTAGAACTCGCATCCGATTATCGGATTGATGCCATTTGCCTTGCATGCCTTGTAGAATGTCACCGCTCCGAACATATTCCCATGATCGGTTATGGCGAGCGATGTCATGCCGCATGCTTTTGCCTTCTCTATATATCTTGGAATGGAGGCTGCTCCATCCAGAAGCGAATAATCAGTATGGTTGTGAAGATGTACGAAACCCAAAGCTTTCTCCGTGATTACATCGATTATAAGGCAAGTCAGGGCTTTTGTCAGAGATTGGGGAAATGAATTCCAGCGATTATTTTGTTTGACAGATGAACAAAACAGGGCTTAAGGTTTATTTAACAAACTAAATTGTGAGGTCTGTGATGACGCGACTCGAAGAGATAGCAATCAAAGTAGAGAGGCTTCATAAGCTGATGGAAGCTGAGAAGCTCGATGCAATATATCTGAAGAGGCAGGATGATTTCTCCTGGATAACCGCAGGTGGCAGGAACTACGTTGCCCTCGGTGAGATGGGGAACTGCGGCATTCTTGTGACATCCAAGGAAATATATGCCGTAACGAATACCGTTGAGGCTAGGAGGATGAAGGATGAGGAGAAGCTAGAGGAGTTCTGCAGCGGTATCAGAGTCCATCCATGGCATGATTCATCTGGAGAAGGCGCCATCATCAAGGAGCTTGTGCCATCAGGATTCATCGGCGCAGATTACGGCGCTCCGTTTGCTTCCAGAAACGTTGCCACCGCGGTCAAGAATCTCAGAGCGTCTTTGACCGAGAGTGAGGCTGAGCGCTACCGTGAGCTCGGATATCTTGCATCGGTAGCTCTGGAGGAGACTGCCTCCAGGCTTAGGCCTGGCAACACCGAATACGATTCGGTCTCTATCATGAGCAGAATCCTTGCTGAGAATGGAATGGAGATGGCTTCAATGATGTGTGCAGCCGATGACCGCATAAGTCTGTACCGCCATCCTGTCCCTACAATGAGGAGAATCGGGAAGAGGGTGCAGGTCGGAGGCAACTTCAGGAAGTATGGACTTACCGTCTGCATGTCGCGCTTCGTGCATTTCGAGAAGGTGTCTGAAGAGCTTGAGAAGCAGTACCTTGTCAACCAGCAGATCGATCTCTCGATAATGGAGGCAACAAGACCTGGACGCCTGCTCTGTGAGGTTCTTGAGGATGCTAGGCGTCTCTATGCGGACTATGGCTATGCTGAGGAGTTTGAGAAGCATCACCAGGGCGGTCCGATAGGCTATGCTCCCCGCGATTACCGTGTTGATTTCACTCACAGGATACCGGTGGCGGAGAATCAGGCATTCTGCTGGAATCCTTCGATAACCGGAACGAAGAGCGAGGATACGATCCTGGTCAATAATGATGGCTTTGAGTTCATCACAGGACCTGTGATATTCCCATCCCGTGAGATTACTGTAAATGGCCATACCTACAGAAGGGCAGCACCTCTTCTGAAGTATCAGCATATATAAAAGGAGGATGAGTAATGAAGAAAGCTTTTGCATTGCTCTGTGTTCTGCTTATTGCGGTTTCTGTCTTCGCGCAGGGACAGAATGAGGATAACTATCCATCAAGACCTGTAGAGGTCACTGTACAGTGGTCTGCAGGTGGTGGCGCTGACCTTGCATTCAGAGCTTTTGCTGATGTATTTGCCCAGCATACAGGCCAGCAGATGGTGATCAAGAATGTTCCTGGTGCATCCGGTGTTCCTGGAACTGTCCAGTATCTCGACAGTGCCCAGCCTGATGGATACAGCCTCATGCATTGGTCGAATGCCCATGTATCGAACATGCATATGACGAATGTTCCGTTCACAAACGACTCTTTCAAACATGTCGCTGAAATTGTTGAGAGTACTCACTACCTTCTTGTCCCAGCTGATTCCGAATGGGAGACGCTTGATGATTTCATCGCGTATGCAAAGGAGCATCCCGGTGAGATAAAGATGGGTAATGCTGGTACTGGTGGTGGAAACCATCTTGCGGCACTCCTTCTTGAAGATGCAACAGGAACACAGTTCACCCATGTCGCATATGATGGAGGAAATCCGTCTGTCATCGGTCTCATGAGCGGCGAGGTTGATGCTTCCATGAACAACTCCCCTGAGGGTTACTCCAATGTTGAGGCTGGACAGGTCAAGATGCTCGTTTCCTTCGGTGAGGAGAGACTCCCTGACTTCCCTGATGTACCGACAGCTAAGGAACTTGGCTATGATATCGTTCTCAGGCAGTGGAGAGGCATCGCTGTTCCTCTTGATACTCCAGATGAGCTTGTCGATAAGCTTGATGACATTATCAAGGCTTGTGTTGAGGATCCTGCATATGCGGAGAAGCTTTCTGGCATCGGAGCTATTCCAGCTTATATGGATACAGAGGAGTACAACGAGTTCATCAAGGCTGAGGATCAGAGATTCAAGGATCTCATCATAAGCAGGGGATTCGGAGACAGATATTGATTTTCAGAGGCTGCCGCGGATAAGCGGCAGCTTCCACAGAGGGTTGTTTTATGGAGAAGAAATCTGCCTTTTCCGAGCTTGTGGTCGGTCTTCTGATCGTTGCTCTGGGCATATTCGTATTATGTTATGGTTTCACGCTGAAGACAGCTGAAACTGGTATCGGAGCTGGGGGTTATCCGAAATTCATAGGCGTTGTGCTTATTATCCTTGGGGCCTGCCAGACGGCGATTTCACTGTATCAGAAAGTAAGAAGTCCTGAATTCAATGTGGATAGCAAGAAGCTGATTAAGCTTGTCGAGCTTGTAGGGTCCATGATGCTCTATCTCTGGCTTCTCCCTCATCTCGGATTCGTCATCATGACTCCGATACTGCTCATTGTCCTGATGCTTCTTTTCGGCATCAAGAGATGGGTTATGGGACTTGTCGTAGCGATAGTTTTCACTATCATCGTCTATCTCCTCTTCACTGAGGTATTCCTGGTGTTCCTGCCTAGGTTCACCCTGTTCTGATGGAAGGTACCTATGTTTGAATATATACTTTCAGGTTTTGTCGCTGTTTTCCATCCTACGACATTCGTGCTGATGGTCTTCGGCATTATTATGGGTATTATCATCGGAGCGATTCCTGGGCTTTCCGGGTCAATGGGCATCATCCTGCTTCTGCCTCTGGTGTATATGCTCCCAAGCGATGTAGCGCTCGTCATGCTCTGCGGTCTCTTCTGCGGATCGATGTACGGTGGATCCATATCGGCGGTATTGCTCAATACACCGGGAACTCCATCTGCAGCAGCTACAGTCCTTGATGGATACCCGCTTGCACAGAAGGGAAAGGCTGGAAAGGCCATCGGAATCGCATCGTTCGCATCATTCATTGGCGGTCTTGTATCGACGCTTTGTCTTATGTTCATCGCCCCTGAGCTTGCGAGCATTGCGCTTAATTTCCAGGCTGCTGACTACTTCTCGCTCGCTATCTTCGGCCTTACAATCATGGCAAGCGCATCCGGTGGCAGTATGACAAAGGCTCTGATTGCTGGCGCTGTAGGTCTTCTACTCTCCGCTGTCGGAATGGATCCGATAACAGGAAATCCAAGGTTCACATTCGGTTCCTATAAGCTTATGAGCGGACTCGATATCCTTCCGATCCTTATCGGTGTATTCGCTCTCAGCGAGGTAATGATCAAGGTCAATTCGAAGAACAAGGGACTTACATTCGATGACAAGAAGATCGAGAAGGTCGTACCGACATTCTCCGAGATGAAGGGCGTATTCAAGGTCGCGATTGTAGGTGCCATTATCGGTGTCGTCATCGGTATCATTCCCGGCACCGGCGGAGCTATCGCATGCTTCCTTGCCTACAATGTCGGAAAGAAGATATCTAAGAACGGGTCGAAGTTCGGAACAGGTGAGCTCGAGGGCGTTGCTGCTCCTGAAGCTGCGAATAATGGAACGACAGGCGGAGCTCTCATCCCTATGCTTGCGCTTGGAATCCCCGGCGATGTCGTCACATCCGTCATGCTCGGTGCTCTTGTACTCGTAGGCGTGCGCCCGGGTCCGATGCTCTTTGTTGAAAGCCCGGATCTTGTATATACGATTTTCTCCGGAATGTTCGTGATACAGTTCCTGATGCTTGGATTCGGATTCCTTTTCGCAAGGATATCACCGAAGATTCTGAAGATACCAGCAAACATCCTCATGCCGATAATCGTTGTGCTCTGCATGGTTGGTGCTTTCTCAATCGGAAACCAGACATATCATATCTGGGTCGCGGTAATATTCGGAGTCGTTGGATATCTGATGAAGAAATACGGGTTCCCCGGTGCTCCTCTTATCCTTGGAGTCATACTCGGACCTATCGCAGAGGAGAATCTCAACAGGGCGCTTATTGTTTCCAATAATGATATATCGGTGTTCTTCACCCGCCCGATCTCTCTGGCATTCATTCTTCTTTCTGCCTTCTCTATAGGCTGGACGATTTATACCCGCTTCAGGAAGGATAAGCAGGAAGCCTGATGACTTAGCGCAGTGCCAGAAGGTGCTGCGCTTTTTTGAAATAAGGATTATTCATATGGACAGAATTGGTATTGCGATACTTGGCTCAGGAGCCATAGCGAAGGTGCATGCTGACTGCTTCAAGGCTCTTGGCGATATATGCGAAGTGAGGGCTGTCTGCGATATCTTCCCCGATAAGGCAGAGGCTCTGATAAAGGAAAAAGGGCTGGATGCAGCGGCTCTTTCCGATTACTCCCAGCTGTGGGATCTGGATGGCATCGATGCTGTCTCAATCTGCCTCCCGCCGGGAGAGCATGCCAAGGCTGCGGTTGCTGCGCTTGAGCATGGAATGCATGTGATCACGGAAAAACCGATGGCGACATCATTGGAAGAGTGTGATGCGATGATTGAGGCGGCAGAGAGGAATGGACGGCTTCTCGCATCTGTTGCCCAGAACAGATACAAGATTCCGATGATGAAGGTGAAAGAGATAATCTCATCAGGGGCGATTGGAAAGATCCTTCAGACGAATATCAACTCATGGTGGTGGAGAGGCCAGAATTACTATGACCTCTGGTGGAGAGGCACCTGGGAGAAAGAGACAGGAGGCTGTACCACAAGCCATGCAACCCATCATATCGATCTTATGCTCTGGATGCTTGGAAAGCCAAAGGGTGTTACTGCGATAATGGGCAATGTCGGGCACGACAACAGCGAATGCGAGGATCTTGTCTTTGCGGTTTTCGATTATCCTGGATCAATGGCTCTTGTGAATGCTTCTCTTGTCAGCCATGGAGAGGAGCAGGAGATGATCTTCCAAGGCGAGAAGGCTGGAATCTCGATACCATGGAAAGTCCGCGCCTCGAAGCCCCTTGGAAATGGCTTCCCCGAGCCTGACGAGGAGGAAATAGAGAGGGTCAATTCGCTCTATGATTCTATTGAGCCTATTCCTGAGGAGGGGCATATCGCCCAGCTGAGGAACTTCGTGAGGGCAATCAGGGGCGAGGAAGAGCTCTTTATAACCGGACAGGATGGCCGTAATACGATTGAAATGATCATGGGCATATACAAGTCAGCGGCAGAGCACAGGGCTGTCACTTTCCCGATTGCCTGTGATGATCCGTTCTACAGAAAGGAAACCATGGTCAGGATGATGCCTCATTTCCATGAGAAGCTGAAAAGCGTCGATAATCTTGCGGATGTTGGAATTACCCTTGGCAGAGATGTCGGTAAATAGGTTATGATTGGGACATCGTCTTTTTCCTGACAGGAGGGATTGTATGCGCTATGAGGATATGGAATATGAGAACTGCGAGAATGTCCTTAGATATATAATCTCCGATTCCGGGAATCCTACCAGAGCGGAGATAGCTAAGCGGCTGGGACTGAGCAAGGCAACAGTCACGCAGATAGTAAACCGCTTCATAGCGTATGGCCTCGTGCATGAGGGACAGAGGCTTGCCCGCCAGGGGAAGGGCAGGCCAGGCAATCCTCTTTCAGTGAATAAGGATATGTGGTTCGCTCTCGGAGCATCCCTTGCGGATAATACCTGGCAGTTCGTGATTGCAGATATGACAGGCAGCATTGTGGATTCCTATGAGATTCCTGTATCTCATATGACTCAGGAGAATTTCATCGATACGCTTATCTGCGGACTGAGGCATATGATGGAGAAATGCCCTGGAAGATTTCTGCCCGGCGTCGGCGTTGGTGCGCCCGGTGTTGTTGACGAGGCTCAGGGAGATATCGTATTCGCATACGATTACGGGTGGGATAGCAGGCTGAACATCTCTGGAAGAATCCGTGACGAACTCGGTCTGGAGACCTTCGTAATGAACCGCAATGATCTGGCAGGAATAGCTGAGTATAAATACGCAAACCCGGAGCATGAGCAGTCGATGATCTATATCGGAATCGGGCAAGGTATCCGTGCTGCGATATTCTCCGAGGGGCATATCATAAGAGGAGCTGATGGCAGGGCTGGAAGAATAAGCCATATACAGATTGATCCGGATGGCAAGCTCTGCTCATGCGGCAAGCGTGGATGTCTATTCACAATAGCGAATGAGCATGCCCTTCTCGAGGATGTTAATGAGATGCTTGCCCGTGAGGATATCCCATCATCTCTCAGGGTCTGTACCGGCAGCCTCTCTGCCGAGGAAGTCATGTCCGATGCGGAGAATGGGGATCGCATTGCCCTTAAAGCTGTCAGAAATGTGGCTTCCGCGATAACGAAGGCTATCATGATACTCTCAGTCGTGCTCAATCCAAGGAAGGTTATCCTTGGTGGACCGATAGGTGATTCCGATGCTCTTGTCGGATTCGTCTCTGATGAGCTCGCATCACGTGCCGGGCAGAGGGATATCTATCCTGCGGTCCTGCGCTGCAGTATCAAGCCTTACGGCTCCGCACTGGGTGCAGTGGGTCTTGTGATTGACCATGCATTCCATCTTATCCATGAGGATTTCATTGCTTTCGCGAAGCAGCAGTGAGTCTGGTTCTCGCTTCGCTGATTGTCCTCATTATCATGTCAGCGGCAGCATCAGGGTTCTTCCTTATCTCATGTTCCCATACTCTTATGACCGTATAGCCCATGGCAGTAAGGGCGTGGTTCACTTCTATATCCTTCTGCATGTTGCGCTCTATCTTCGGAATCCAGTAGTCCCTGTTTGACTTGATCGAGTCCTTCCGTTCCTCCCAGTTCCATCCATGCCAGAAATCACCATCGCAGAATATGGCGATTTTGTATTTCCTTATTGAGATATCTGGATGCCCGTAGATGGAAGGGCTATTCTTCCTGAACCTGAGCCCGCGATGCCACAGTGCCTTGGATAGCATCTTCTCAATTGATGTATCCTTGCCGCGTATCCTCGACATATTGTAGCTACGCTCTTCTGGTGTCATAGCAATATTATGTCAGGTTATCCTTGGTTTTTCGATCTCTTGGATATATCGTTGGTTTCCTGACTTTTCTGTCAGAAATCAGTAAAATCGTATTAATAGAATAATCTATGTATAAAATTATTGACAAGAGAATGTAGTAGAGTGAGAATCGGATATGTATGGCCATTGCGGTAAGGACCAGCACTGGAGTCCATGCTAAGCGATCCCCCTTATAACCTTTTGCCTAGCGCACACCTTATTTCCGGTGCTGGCCCTTTCCTAATGGCTATTCAGTTAGGGCGGCCTTTTCTCAGCTCCTGTTCCGTGCAGAACTGTACATTCTCCACAGGTCTTCCAGCTGTGAACTGCCTTATTGCGCATTCACCTTCCCGTCTTCCCATTGCATCCTTATATGGCATGAACCCATGGAAAGCTCCCTTTGCAATCAGCACATTTGATTTCGTATCGGCTTCGGCAAGAGCCTTTCCATAAAGAATTCCATCATCGGCAAGAGGATCTATCTCCGCGGAGATGATGAGTGCGGGAGGAAGCCTTGAGAGATCAGGGCTGAGGAGGGGGGAGAACATAGGGGAGAGTATATCCTTCGGCTCTCTTGCATAGTTCTTCACATAGAATGAAAGCATGTTCTCATCGAGCATCGGACTGTCCTTGTACTCCGTCATCGACTGTGTCCTGAGCCTGCAGTCTGTAATCGGGTACAGGAGAATCTGTCCAGCAAGCTGCGGCCCTTTCCTGTCCCTGAGGAGCATTGCTGTCACCGCTGCGAGATTGCCTCCTGCGCTATCCCCTGCTATGAAGATCCTGTCTGTATCGATCTTCCAGTATTTTGCTCCTTCTGCAGCCCAGAGAACCGCATCGTAGCAGTCTTCCACTGCGGTAGGGAACTTGTATTTCGGAGCAAGCCTGTAATCGATAAGGAGTATTGCCGACTCCGTGACCTCTGCGAGATGGCTGAGGAATATCGAATAGAAATCCATATTCCCGAATACCCAGCCGCCTCCATGGCAGAATATCATGAGAGGCATGACACCAGTCAGCTCAGAGAGCTTCGGATCGGAGAAGTAGTATCCTGTGACAGCGCCTTCTGTGACGGGAATGACGAATGTCTGTATCATCACATGCTTCGATCTGCAGAGCACGCTTCTTGCCTCCCGTCTTGTTATTGTCATGTTGTTTATATTGTTTATCAGGTCATCGGAAAGGGATTCAGGATTCCTTGCCTGGAACTTACTGGAAAGCCTGATCATCCTTTTCGCCCGCCCTGTCAGTTTGTATTCGGACATAGGAATATCGTATAGGCAAAGGCGATAAGCATCAAGTCTTTGTATCGGAGTTATATCATTCCGGTTTTGAGGGACCCTTTGCCAGTATCTTTTTATGGACAAGCATGAATGTAGTGAATGTCGTGAGTGCGGAGACGGAATCAGCAATCGATTCAGCAAGGAATACGCCTGTTGTGCCAAGCGCTGTGGAAGAGAGTATGTATACGAGCGGTATAAGCAGTATGATCTTCCTGTAGATTGCGAAGAACAATGATATCCTGGCCTGTCCAAGTCCCATGAATGTGTTCTGGGATGCACACTGCAGCCCGAACAATGAGAGGCCTGTAATATAGAACTTCATATATGGAGAGGCAAATGATATAAGTTCCTCAGAGGATGTGAAGAGGCCGATTACAGTGCTAGGAATAAGATTGCATATCAGTGAGATCATAATTGTATACGATACTTCCGTAATGGCCGCAAAACGGAATATCGCACGTACTCTGTCAGAATGGCCTGCTCCGAAGTTGTAGCTTACAAGTGGGGTGACAGCTTGGTTCATGCCGTTTATCGGCATCATGCAGAAGTTCAGCACGGATGACATGATCGTCATCGCTCCTACAGCCATATCGCCGGAGATTATCTGGAGTCTGGAGGTGAATGTGAATGTTATAGCGGCCTCTGTCGCGCTCATTATGAACGGTGACACACCGAGGGATATCACAGGGAGGATGACCTTCTTCCTTATTCTCATATCCTTGATGCGTAGCCTCAGTTCGCTCTTTCTGCTCCGGAGGAATGAGACTACATAGACTGCTGATGCGAACTGGCTTATGACCGTAGCGATGGCCGCTCCGCGGGCCCCTAGTCCGAATGCGAAGATGAATATGGGATCGAGGATGATGTTCATGACAGCGCCTATTATCACAGTTATCATGCTCATCACCGTCTTTCCCTCAGCAGAGATGAATGGGTTCAGTCCCAGCGTTAGGAGCACGAATGGAGTTCCCAGAAGGTATATATCCATATATTCCTTTCCATAGCGGAACGTTTCGCTGGATGCTCCGAATAGATAGAGGAGGGGAGTCATGAAGGCATAGAAGAAAGCCATCAGAAACACGGAAAGGAGCAGGAGAGATGCTGCTGATACGGAAAGGATCTCCTCCGCTTTATCCCTTCGTCCCTGTCCCATCCTGATTGCTGACAAAGGGCCTCCTCCGTTCCCGATCAGGTAGGAGAATGCTGTGATCAGCAGGATTATGGGGTAGGTTATGCCGACGCCTGTGAGAATCGTTGCCCCGGAGCCTTCGATATGCCCCAGATAGATTCTGTCTACAAGATTATAAAGCCCATTCACAAGCTGGGCCACTATGAGCGGGAATGCCATCTCAGGCACCAGCCTCGATATCTTCCTTGTCCCCAGTTCCTTCTGATCCATGCTTCCTTTATAGCGTAATTCCATGAATAGTCAAAGCTGTTGCTGATAATACCGCTTCACTGATTTCACATGATAATGAAAACAAGATTACATTATTATGCCATTATTTCTTCATTCAGGTGCTCCATCATTCTGGGTGGAGGCAGAGAAATGAGGAAAATCATTCTTTTCACACTTGTGCTTGCTTGTTCGGTTTCCATGGCTTTCGCTGCCGTGGATATCAATGCGGACTCGATGACAGCTGGGACTGTCGCAGCTGGGACCGATATCGGAGGAGCGGTAGTTTCCGGGGATATCAGTGTGGAGGCTGCTTCGGGAGAGGCTATCAAGGCTGATGGCACGCCGTACTCATCGATGATTGTACTGCCGGAGGGGACTTCGCTCTCCTTCGAAGGGACTGCGGGTGAGACTCTGAAGATCACTGCAGCTGTTCCGGCAGATGGGGCTATCACAGGTATCAGCGTATCGTCATCAGACGCTTTGGAGATGCTTGAGGCTGTATCCTCTGACAATCTTACGGCATATTCAGAGTATGTCCTCCCATCCGATGGGACATATACGCTCGCCCCGGTGGATGGCAGCGCATATATCTACTCGATAGTCACAGAGTGATCATCGCACTGCAGGCGGGTCCCCCGCCTGCGGCTCTTTTCGTCTCGCCCTGATAGTTTGTCTGGATAATATCAGGAATCGGCGGTATGATTCATTGAGATGGGAAAGAGAGAGAAAGAAGGAAGAAGGATTAAGACGCTCACTCCGTACAACATGATCATCCCCTACATAATGGTTGAGCGCAATGATAGCCAGAACAGCATTGCAACATATGTTGATGTGCGTGGTGCCGAGACGCTTATACGCAAACTCCGCTCCGAGGGGTATGTCTCAATCGGTATTCTTCACGTGCTCCTTGCAGCCTATGTGCGTGCAATCAGCCAGAGGCCCGGGGTCAACAGGTTCATCAGAGGACAGAAGATATATGCCAGGAATGGCATCGTCATAAATATTATCGTCAAACGCAAAATGAGCATTGATGCCGCCGATACATCCGTGAAGCTCCGTCTGAAGCCTACCGATACTCTTATCGACATCTATAACAAATGGATGGAACTGTATACGAAGGTCATGGAAGAGGATGAGAACGGGATGGATAAGACTGCCAGGATCATATGCTATATCCCTGGTCTTATAAAGAAATTCACAATTGCCCTGCTGAAGTTCCTCGATTATTTCGGACTTCTTCCGGGGGCTATTGTCGATGTATCGCCGTTCCATGGCTCTATGTTCATAACGAACATGGCATCGCTGAATATCCCTCCCATCGTCCACCATCTCTACAACTTCGGCAACGTGCCTGTATTCATAGCGTTCGGAGCCAAGCGGTATCAGATAGTGGCCAACGATGATGGGACCGTTACAAAGAACCGTGTGATAGACATCATCGCGAATCTCGATGAGCGTATATGCGATGGGTTCTACTATGCATCGGCTATGAAGCTGCTGAAAAAGTACTTCCAGAACCCTGAAGAGCTTCTGACGCCCCCTGAAACTGTTGTTGAGGATATTCCCTGAATGCTATTATCCGCATATGGATAACTGGAACAAAGATACAATATGCATTCAGGGCGGTTACAAGCCGGGTAACAGTGAGCCTCGTGTTCTTCCTATCTATCAGAGCACGACATATAAATATGATTCTGCGGAGGAGCTTGCAAAGCTTTTCGATCTCGAGACTCCTGGCCATATGTACACAAGGATCTCCAATCCTACAGTTGAGTATGTGGAGAATAAGATAGCAGAGCTTGAGGGCGGCGTTGGAGCGATGATGACCTCATCCGGTCAGGCAGCTTCCTTCATTTCTGTTTTTAATATCGCATCATCCGGTGATAATTTCGTCATGATGTCGAATCTCTATGGAGGTACAACGAATCTCTTCCTCGTGACTATGAAGAGGATGGGAATCGAAGCCAGGGTTGCCTCTTCCGATATGTCCGATGAGGAGTTCCTATCGCTCTTCGATGACAGAACAAGATGCTTCTTTGGCGAGACCATCGCAAATCCTTCCCTCGAGATCTTCGATTTTGATAGGTTTATTCCGCTTGTGCACAGCAAGGGCGTTCCTGTAATCATCGACAATACATTCGCAACACCTATTCTCTGCAATCCTATTTCTCTTGGTGCGGATATCGTGGTCCATTCGACTACGAAGTACATGGATGGCCATGCTGAAGTCGTTGGCGGTGTGATCGTCGATGGAGGTACATTCGATTGGACTGCAGGGGGAAAATACCCGGAGCTTACAGAACCCGATGAGTCGTATCACGGGGTTGTCTATGCTGAGCAGTTCGGTAAGGCCGCATACATAACGAAAGCCAGGACACAGCTTATGAGGGATCTGGGAACGACCGTGCAGCCTATCGCCGCTTTCCTTATAAACAATGGCCTTGAGACCCTGAGCCTCAGAATAAGGAAGCATTCTGAAAATGCTCTTGCGATCGCAGAGTATCTCAGGACACGCAGCGATATCGTAGAGAGCGTAAGCTATCCGGGGCTCTCCGATGATAAAGAGCATGGCAAGGCTATGAAGTATCTTAAGAATGGAATGGCATCTGGTGTCGTTTCCTTCTGTGTAAAAGGCGGCAGGGAGAAGGCAATGGCATTCATGAATGCACTGAAGCTTGCTGCAATCGTCATCCATGTCGCAGATGTCCGTACCTGCGTTCTCAATCCTGCTTCGACGACGCACAGACAGCTTTCCGATGATATGCTGAAGAAAGCAGGTATCGAACCTGGCTTTGTGAGATTCTCCGTCGGCATTGAGGATAAGGAAGATATCATCAGGGATATCGAAGAGGCATTCAAGGCATGCCTATAAAGATTCCTGATAAGCTTCCTGCAAGGGAAGTCCTTGAGAATGAGAACATATTCGTAATGACCGAGAAGAGGGCGCGTACCCAGGATATGCGTCCTCTCAGGATTCTTCTCTTAAATCTGATGCCTACGAAGATCACGACCGAGACACAGCTGTCAAGACTTCTTGGCAATACGCCTCTTCAGGTCGAGCTTACGCTTCTTCAGGTTGAGAGTCATGTGCCAAAGCATACATCGGCAGAGCATATGCTCTCCTTTTACAAGGTCTTCAGCGATGTATCCGATGAGAACTTCGATGGGATGGTGATCACAGGAGCTCCTATAGAGAACCTTCCATTTGAGCAGGTTACGTACTGGGATGAGCTCTGCTGGATCATGGAATGGTCAAAGAGCCATGTGCATTCAACATTCCATATCTGCTGGGGTGCCCAGGCTGGTCTGTATTACCATTTCGGTATAGGCAAGCATCCACTTGGGAAGAAGCTGTTCGGCGTTTATCCGCATAAGGTCATATACCGTAATCCCGTTCTTCTCAGAGGATTTGATGATGTCTTCTATGTTCCGCATTCGCGCTATACCGCAAGCGATACCGAGGCTATGTTCCGCGAGCCTCGGCTGAAGATTCTCGCATCGTCCCCAGAAGCGGGTGTATATGCTGCAATGACAGCCAATGGCCGCCAGATATTCATATCAGGGCATTCTGAGTATGATGCCGATACCCTGCGAAATGAATATCTGAGGGACCGGAACGCAGGGCTTGATACACCTGTGCCGGAGAACTACTTTCCCATGGATGATCCTGAGAATCCTCCTATAGTCAGATGGAGAGGACATGCGAACCTGCTATATTCGAACTGGCTGAATTACTTTGTCTATCAGACGACTCCATATGATCTGACAGAGCTGAAAAGTGATGAACAGTAGGGCTGGCAGAGTGAATACAGGATGCATATTCTCTGATTTTCATGCGGAAATTTTAAATATTTATGCATAGACAGTAGTAATTATTGAATTTTTATGTATAATTATGCCGTATCACGGAGGTTGTATGGTAAAAGCTGCTGTTTTGGGTTCTACAGGTTATGCAGGTGCGGAGCTGGTAAGGATTCTTTCCGGTCATCCTGATGCGGAGATTGTCTATCTCGCATCTCATTCCTATGCTGGAAAGAAGTTCTCGGATATCTACCCCGGCATGCGCTGTGTATGCGATATGACTCTCTCCGATGATGATATCCCCAAGGCGACGGAGAACGCCGATGTCCTTTTCATGGCGCTTCCCGCGGGAATTGCCAGCGAGGCAGTCACTCCAGAGCTTCTGGAGAAGTGTGTTGTCATAGATCTCGGAGCGGACTTCCGTCTTCATGATGCGAAGATATATGAGGCATGGTATAGAAAGGAGCATAAGCATCCGGAGCTGCTTGACGAAGCCGTCTATGGTCTTCCTGAGATACACAGGGAGAGCATAAAGGGGAAGAAGCTCATCGCCAATCCAGGATGCTATACGACATGTACGATACTTACGCTTTATCCTCTCATTAAAGCCGGTCTTATCGACACATCAACGATAGTGATCGATGCAAAGAGCGGTACATCCGGGGCAGGAAGAGGGGAGAAGCTTGGCTCGATGTTCTGCGAGGTCAATGAGAGCATCAAGGCATATGGCGTGACAAATCACAGGCATACCCCGGAAATAGAGCAGGAGCTCTCGCTCGCGTCAGGTGAGGATATAGTTCTCCAGTTCACTCCGCACCTTGTTCCGATGAACCGCGGGATACTCTCCTGCTGCTATGCGAAGCTGAAGAAAGGTGTATCGGAAGCGGATGTCAGAAGCGCATATGGAATGTACAGCGATGAGCCATTCATAAGGGTATCGGATGATCTTCCTGAGACAAAGTATGTCAAGGGAACGAATATGGTGGATATAAGCTTCAGGATCGATGGCAGGACGGGCAACATCGTTGCAATCGGAGCTATCGACAATCTTGTGAAAGGAGCGGCAGGACAGGCTGTCCAGAATATGAACATTGCCTTCGGTCTGGATGAGACAGCAGGCCTTATGACAGCGGCAGGGCCTGCTTTCTGAGGGATGGTATTATGAAGATCATAGAGAAAGGCGGGGTCACATCCCCGAAGGGATTCCTTGCAGCTGGTGTGCATGCAGGGCTTAAGAAGCAGAAGAAGGATATGGCACTGATCGTGTCTGCAGCCAATGCGGTCTCAGCCGGCGCGTTTACGACAAACAAGGTGAAGGCCGCTCCTGTTCTCTGGGATATGGAGACTCTCAAGGGAGAGACGCATAAGGCTATTGTCGTGAACAGCGGGAATGCCAATGCATGCACCGCAGAGCAGGGGCTGAAGGACGCAGGAGAGAGTGCAGCATATGCCGCTGACCTCCTTGGCCTGACGCAGAAGGAGGTATTCGTCGCATCAACTGGTGTGATAGGGGTTCCGCTTGATATGAGCAAGATAAAGCATGGCATATCGATGCTTGTTCCTTGTCTCTCATCCGATGGACATAGTGCTGCGGAAGCCATTATGACAACAGATACATTCCCGAAGGAGGCCGCAGCTTCTGTTGAGATCAATGGCAAGACGGTAACGGTTGGAGGAATGTCGAAGGGGTCGGGGATGATCCATCCGAATATGGCGACAACGCTGTCATTCATCACGACCGATGCAGCTGTATCCAAGAAGGATCTCCAGACACTGCTTGGAACGACAGTCGATGATACATACAACATGGTATCGGTAGATGGCGATACATCCACAAACGATACAGTTCTTGTCCTTGCAAACGGTATGGCAGGAAATGAGATCCTTGCTCCTGGCACAGAGGAGTGGTCTCTTTTTGAAGAGGCTTTCAGATATGTGCTTGGAACACTTGCACGCTATCTTGCAAGAGATGGGGAGGGCGCGACACGCTTCATTGAGATGGATGTCGAGAATGCGCTTACGAAGAAGGATGCGAAGATCCTTGCCCGCTCTGTCGTCTCTTCATCGCTTGTAAAGGCTGCATTCTTCGGAGCAGATGCCAACTGGGGCAGAATCCTGTGTGCAATGGGCTATTCCGGCGCGGATTTCGATCCATCCCTTGTTGATCTCTCCTTCACCTCGCCTGCAGGAACAATACAGGTAGTGAAGAACGGTGAACCGCTTCCATTTGATGAAGAAGAAGCTAAGAAGATTCTCTCTGAAAAGGAGATAACAGCCATCGCTGATTGCCATCAGGGCATATTCTCTGCTCAGGCATGGGGTTGCGATCTCACATATGATTATGTGAAGATCAATGGCGATTACAGGAGCTAGGCATGTACGAGAGGGAAAGAGCGAAGGCCGATGTGCTTATTGAGGCCATACCGTATATAAGGAAATTCGCAGGGACAACCGTTGTTGTAAAATACGGTGGATCGGCGATGGTTGATGAGAAGCTGAAGAAGTCCGTCATCAAGGATATAGCGCTCCTGAAATACATTGGACTGAAGCCTGTGGTCGTCCATGGCGGAGGCAAGGAGATTACGGCGCTTCTTGACAGGCTTGGCAAGGAGACGCAGTTCGTAGATGGCCTCAGAGTAACCGATGCAGAGACAGCAGGCGTTGCCGAGATGGTGCTTTCTGGATCGATTGGGAAGAGCCTTGTTGAGAATCTTGAATCGGTAGGTGTTGAGGCCTGTGGTATCAATGGAAAGGATGGGCATACGCTTCAGGCAAGGAAGAAGGTAGATGAGAAGGGCCGCGATCTCGGCTTCGTCGGAGAGATCGAGAAGGTCGATATCCATCTTATCGAAACTCTCCTTGAAGCTGGCTATGTGCCTGTTATATCACCGGTCGGAGTCGATTCATACTCCCAGACATACAATATCAATGCGGACTATGCGGCATCTGCGATAGCTGGGGCGCTCAATGCCCAGAAGCTTGTCTTCCTGACAGATGTCGAGGGTATCCTCCGCGATAAGGATGATCCTTCAACAATAATCAGGCGAATGAGCGCGCAGGAAGCGATTGATATGATTGCTGATGGAACGATAAACGGGGGTATGATACCCAAAGTGGAATGCTGTCTTGATGCTCTGAGGAAAGGCGTAAGAACGGTACACGTGCTTGATGGCAGGCTGCCGCATTCGATGCTCCTTGAGATATTCACGGCAGATGGAATCGGAACGATGGTCACACCGGAGGTAAGAAATGCCAAATAAGGAAATAATCGAGCTTGCAGACCGGAACTATATGAAGAACTATGCTCAGTTCCCGATTGTCATAAAATCAGGGAAGGGCATGTATGTCACTGATGAAGACGGAAAATCCTATCTCGATTTCGTTGCGGGAATCGCTGTCAATGCCCTTGGCTATGGCGATGATGATGAGAAGAAAGCTCTTCTCAGCGTTATGGCAGATGGGGTTTTCCATACATCTAATCTCTATTATAACAGCCACGCGGTCCATGCTGCAGCGATGCTGAATGAGCTTGCTGGCTCTGACAGGGTATTCTTCTGCAACAGCGGTGCGGAGGCGAATGAGGCTGCTCTTAAGATTGCCAGGAAATATGGCTCTGCAAAGGGCAGGAGCACGATAATCTCATTCGAGCATTCATTCCATGGAAGGACGTACGGTGCGATAACGGTGACGGGGCAGGAGAAATACCACAAAGGCTTTGCTCCGATGCTCCCTG
>CALXLE010000078.1 GCA_944389115.1 uncultured Spirochaetaceae bacterium | reverse complement strand
CCCCTTAATCCTGCTACACCTACACTCTGATGCCATTATCCAGAAGGAATGATCTGACTCCATCCTCATCCTCCGGGGAGAAGATGGAGAATTCCTTCATGGATGAAAGAAATGTGATCTGCCGCTTTGCATAGCGCTTTGAGTCACGGATTATGCTGTCGCAGATATCATGGACGGACGACTCTCCATCCTCTGCAGCATCGAAAAACTCCCTGTATCCTATCCCCTCCATTCCAGGCCAGGATCTTTCAGCGCCCGAATCAATCAGGGCTCTCACCTCATCATAAAGACCTTCATCGAACATCTGCACTGCCCTCTGCTCTATACGGCGGGAAAGAACACTCCTGTCCCTTGAAAGGCCAATGAGGGCGAAAAGGATATCCTTCCGTGGAGAGGTGCTGAGAGGAAATGAGGAGAGAGGCCTGCCTGTAGCCCTATAAACCTCGATTGCTCGCGTTATGCGATATATATCATTTCTGTTTATACGCCCTGCGGATATAGGATCAATAGATGCAAGATAGCTGTAGGCCCACTCACTGCCCTTAGCATGGCACTCTTCAATGACCTCTGCGCGTATGGACATATCTGCCTCTGGAGTCTGAGGCGGACCATAGACAAGGTGCTTTATGTAGTACATCGTACCACCCGTCACCAGTGGTATATTCCCACGTTCCCAGATCCCTTCCATCGCAGATAGGGCATCTTTCACGAAATCCCCGGAAGAATATGCCTCCCAGGGATCCCTTATATCGATAAGATGATGAGGGATCCTCTGCTGAAGATCCCTGTCTGGCTTTGCAGATCCGATATCCAGACCTCTGTAGATCTGGACCGAGTCAGCATTGATAATCTCGAAGCCATTGCTGAAAAGGCTCTCGGTCAGGGCAGTCTTGCCGACTGCGGTCGGACCTGTAAGGACAACGGCCTTATTCCTCGTCGCTTTCCGGGCTCTCTGTGTACTCGATTTCATCATTGAGGGCGCGATCAAGCACGACTGATACCACCTTGTCGCCTGCAGCCTCGATATCGCGGCCCTTATCGGTCGCAGCATAGATATTCGCTTCCTTGATAGCGACACATGTCATCTCATAGACATTGCTCTGCTTGTCAATCAGTTCATTAAGCGGTATCACTTCATTCTCCTTATTTACAGCCTTATTATTATACCCAAGAAGAACTTCCTTGTTCAATACCCGTATACACACCCTCGAACCCTGTGAAGCTTACCTCCCCATATAGATGCATGAGCACCGTGACAGCATTGCCTGAGAAAGCTGACTGGATGCTGATCGTTCCCATCTCCGGACCGGCGAGATATGCAAGAACAGAGAAGGTGCCATCGGAAAGCCAGGCCGAAGATGCATAGCAGGGAGTTGATTTCAAAACGGGAAAATCACTCTCCTCCAGGTACCCATCTCCAGCACGGAATGCGTACTCTCCATCTGCGTATTTCAGCTTTATGTCTACAAATTTGTTTGTAAAATTATATATTATCATTTCAAGTCCGGAACTGTTATTGCTGAACTTAAACTCATGATATCCAGACAGCATTGATCTGCCTGATGAAGCAACTATTGGTACAGTAAGGGATTGGATTTTTCCCTGAAGCAAATGATACGATTCATCATCCCTGCTGATTGCTTTATCCGAGGCGTTTTCGACAATACTCCAGATAGCACTACGGATAATCTCATTGCCTTCCTTCAAAGGCTGGGTATCTGCAGTTGTCACCACAACCATATCTTTATATGGAATGAGGATTGCATACTGCCCGCCCATCCCATACATTGCTGCAGAGCCATGGCTCATCATCCAGAAGAAGTATCCATACCCTGCCCTCTCATCCGCATCATCTCCTCCAAGGCCGGGATTGCTCGCTGAAAGCGGGGAGAGAGCATCATGCATGAATGATGGAGATGGAAGACCTGGGCCACCTGCATGAACATGCCATGCTATTCTCACTAGATCGGAAGGCTTCATCATTACCCCGCTGCCGCCGCATGGATTCCCTTCTGGATCGTGGAGGATATAGCTGTCACCAGAGATATCGGATATGCCCTTAAGCCTTGATCTCAGATAGGACATATAATCCATTCCTGAAAGCCTCTCCACAAGGCATGCTAGCACATGGGATGATGAGGTATCGTACATAAACAGAGCTCCGGGAGCATGGTCAGGAGGCGTATCGAAGAATGATTTAACCCAATCGGTCCTCCAGGATGAGACACACCTGGTTCTGCCCATCTTATAGGTCGCTGTGCGATGGCATGTACGCATCATCAGCATGTCGCGTATTGTGAGTGATGCAAGAAATGGATATATTTCCTTGGAGCAGTATTCAGGAAAATAATCGGCAATCCTATCATCGAGTGAGAGCTTACCCTCCTCCTCAAGGCAGCCTATCAGAAGCGCAGTGAAGCTCTTCGTAATCGAATATAGCCTATGGAGCTTATCCGCCGTCCATGGAGCCCAGTATGCCTCAAGGAATATCTTTCCATGGCGCATCATAAGAAGGCTGTGGATAGGAACCTTCTTCCTGTCTATATCATCGAGGGCCTTTGTGATCGTATTTGGGGATATACCGATATCCTCAGGGCGTGCTTTCTCAATCATGGAGAGATTGTATCATATGGAATCAGGGAACCTGTATATCCCATACTCATCGTGGATGATGAGTCCCCTGTCCACAAGGGATGAAAGAATACGGTGCACATGGCGCCTTGATAGGTGGAGAGCCTGGGATGCATGGGTTATGTTCTCCATCCTTCCCCTGCAGATATTCCCGATATACGAAAGAACCCTCTCCTCCGCAGATTCAGGATCGATTCCCGGTCGGAGCATCATCTCCATGCGCTCAGACATCATCGAGAGCGTTCCCCGGAGGAACATCACATCGTTCTTCAGCCTCTCTCCATAGCGCTCGATATCCACAATGCCGCAGGCCAGATCCGTCACAGCCTCAGCGTAGAACGGTGAAGGTTTTCCCGTCATCAGCTGTATATCCCCGATAACGATATTCTCCTCTGTAGGAAGCACGAACTCGCTTCCATCATCCCTGTATGCGGAGATCTTCACAGTACCTGAGAATAGGAAGATAAGGTACTTGGGCATATCAAAAGCAGAAACAAGGATCTCACCCTTCTTCCAGGAGGCATACTCCATATGTATCGATGGATCTGAAAAGAATGCGGAGGATGGATACATTGCACTGAGATCCGCAGCCTTCTTTCCTGATATCATCCTCATGCAATCAGTGTGACATATGTCTCAGATTAAATCCACTCCATGCTGTATTATCGCTCTCATGGAAAACACAGTCTCTGATTTCACCGAAGGGCGGATTACAGGAAAGCTCATAAAGTTCATGATACCGATCCTCGGCTCCCTTGTGCTCCAGGCTGCATACGGAGCGGTCGATGTGCTGATGGTCGGATGGTTCGGTACTACGGAAGGTCTTTCAGGGGTATCGACGGGAAGCAGCATCATCAACCTCGTGACCTTTGTGATAACCGGACTTGCTACAGGCATCACAGTTCTCCTCGGAACATTCATAGGAAGCAAGAACACGGAGAGGGCCGGCAAGACAATCGGAAGCGCTATACTCTTCTTCCTGATCTCAGGCGTAATCCTCACATTCGTCCTGATAGCATTCGCAGAGCCGATTGCCCGTCTTATGAAGGCCCCGGAAGAGGCTCTTGCCAACACGGTCGCATATGTAAGGATATGCGGAGGCGGCATTATATTCATCATCGCCTACAATCTCATAAGCTGCATCCTCAGAGGCATCGGCAACTCGAAGCTGCCATTGATATTCGTCTCGATTGCATGTATTGCGAACATAATCGGTGATTATACGCTTATCGCGATATTCCACATGGATGAGAGAGGTGCTGCGGCGGCAACCGTAGGTGCTCAGGTTATATCAGTGATTCTTTCCCTGATCATACTCAGGAAGCAGAAGCTGCCATTCACGATAAAAAGAAGCGACATAAGATTCTCAAAGGAGATGCTTTCATTCCTCCGCGTAGGCTCGCCGATAGCGCTGCAGGAGCTTATGACGCAGATTTCCTTCCTTGCGCTCATCGCATTCATAAACAACATCGGCCTCGAGGCATCGAGCGGTTACGGAGTCGCAAATAAGATAACGACTTTCGTCATGCTGATACCCTCATCGCTGATGCAGTCGCTGTCATCATTCATCGCGCAGAATGTAGGTGCGGGCCGTGAGGACAGAGCCAGAAGGACGATGTATACGGGAATGGCCATTGGCATTACAGTCGGTATCGTGATGTTCCTGCTTGCATACTTCAACGGCACAGGGCTCTCTCACATTTTCGCAACGAACGAGGGCGTTATTGCACGCTCGGCGGAGTATCTCAGGGGATTTGCCCCTGAGGCGATTGTCACAAGCATCCTCTTCTCATTCATGGGGTACTTCAGCGGCCATGGGATGACGCTCTTTGTGATGATCCAGTCTATGCTGCAGACCTTCCTCGTCAGGCTTCCTGTCGCATACATCATGTCCATCCAGCCGGATCCGAGCCTTACGATGATAGGAACAGCCGCCCCTCTGGCGACTGTCTTCGGAATACTGATAAACCTTGGATACTACATCTTCTTCAGGCGGAGGAAATCCGCCTGATGAATCAGTCGAAGAGGTGCGCGATATGAGGCACCGCTTCCTTGATATTCAGATTAGCAGTGTTGATGCAGAAGTCGTAATTGGCTTTATCGCCCCACTTCAGGCCTGTGTAGAACTCGTAATACTTCGCCCTGCCCTTGTCGATGGCCTGTATCTTCTGCTTCATCTCCTTGTCGGTGAGATTCTCACCCTCGGGAGCCCTGGACTGGCACCTCCTGATCCTTGATTCCATATCCGCATATACGAAAATCCTGAACGGTTTATCATCCCTGAGAATGTAATCGGCGCAGCGTCCTACTATGACGCAGTCCGACTGCTCGCCCATCTCCTTGAGGATCTTGGTCTGCTCCGCATATACAGTCTGGGTTATCTGGAACATAGGATTGCCCATGGGGTTGAAACTTCTGCCGATAGTTATAGGTAGAAGCGGATATGGATGATGCTCTACTACATTGTGGACATATTCCTCGGAAAGCTTTGTGCGCTTGGCTATTTCGGTGATGATCTCCTTGTCATAGTAGGCAATCTGGAGATAGTCCGCCAATCTGCGCCCGAGCTCTCTTCCCCCGCTTCCGAATTCGCGTCCGATTGTTATTATCTTCATAGCTGCTTCCTCCTTGTTATGGATTGATTATACTACATCGGACGCCTGAATATGCAGAAAAAACTACACAGCTCCCAGAAAAGTGGGTATTTTATAGCGAAATTAAGCGGAAATAAGCGCTTGAAACGCCTATCAATTACCATCGTAGTGCGCTAGACTGCTGGCATGATACGCAGAAGAAAGCCCCGACCGGGCCTTACCCTTGCTATCGGGTTCATGATGATAATCGCAGCAGGGACGGTGCTCCTCATGCTGCCGGCATCGCATCAGGAAGGTGTGGATATAAGTCTGATCGATGCTCTTTTCATATCGACATCGGCCGTATGCGTCACTGGTCTGACCCCGCTCGATATCTCACAGACGCTCAGCACATTCGGAAGCACTGTGCTGATGCTCCTTATCCAGGCTGGAGGGCTTGGCTATGCCGTTCTTGCCGTATTCTTCATCTGGATCGCAAATGGGAGAATCGACTTCTTCTCAGGCAATCTGCTGAGGGATTCCTTCGGAGCGGACCACAAGATCAATACAGGCAGGCTTCTCAGGACAGCACTGACTGTCACGATTGCAGCGGAACTCATAGGAGCCATTCTGCTGTTCACGTCGTTCTCCCAGGAATACGACCTGGCATGGGCGCTGTATCTCTCGCTCTTCCATTCAGTCTCCGCATTCAACAATGCAGGTTTCGACCTCTTCTCTACAAGCATGATACCCTGGAATGATGATCCTGTCGTGCTTATCACGATTGCGCTCCTCATCATCACAGGAGGCATAGGCTTCCTACTCTGCGGGAACATAGCGGGAAGCATAAGGAAGAAGACGAGGATCATGCTGCATACGAAGATCGTTATGGTATCCACGCTCTTCCTGATAATCGTTGGAATGGTGCTCTTCAGGTTCACAGTCGATGGTATAGACTGGAAGAACGCATTCTTCCAGTCGGTGACAACAAGAACGGCAGGATTCTTCTCATTCGATCAGGCCTCGATGTCACATGCAGCCATCCTCATCTCTGTGATCCTCATGTTCATCGGAGCATCCCCTGGAGGAACTGGAGGCGGAATAAAGACGACATCGGCATTCGCTGCCATACTCGCATCATTTTCCCTGCTTCTGGGAAGAAGACCGAGGGCATTCGGAAGGGAGATTGAGGAAGACAGCATCATGAAGGCATTCTTCGTCATCGTCATAGCGATAACGGTCCTTGCCATAGCACTCCTGCTGCTCACGGTCTTCCAGCCAGAGGCCGATCTTGAAACATTGCTCTTTGAAGCAGTGAGCGCATTTGCGACCGTTGGTCTTACCCTGGGAATAACCCCGGATCTCACCATCGGCAGCAAGATAGTCATAATAGCCCTTATGTATCTTGGACGCGTCGGAGTGATGACGATTATCGCATCATTCGCAAGGCGTACTGAGGACCCAGTGAGATACATCGAGGAGAAGATACTTATAGGATAGTGAAATGAGAAAGAAGAACGGAAACGAGCTTTTCGGGATAATCGGCACAGGAAGATTCGGCATGGCTGTCGCAGAGGAGCTTCTTGCGAGGGGAAAGGATGTCATCGCAATCGATAAGGATCCCGTGATGCTCAGACGGCTCACGAATACAGCTGCGGAGATCTTCGTCATCAACGATATGTCGATGGAAGCCCTGATGGAGACAGGCATTCAGGAAGCCGATACTGTCATAATCGGCATCGGCAAGGATATAGAGAACTCAATCCTCGCGACGCTGAATGTCATCGAACTCGGAGTGAAGAAGGTCATCGCGAAGGTAATAACTGTCGATCATGCGAAGATACTGAATAAACTTGGAGCAGAGGTCGTGTTCCCGGAGATCGAGATCGGAAAGAGAACGGCTATAAGACTCTGCGAAAGCCTTGCTGAGGACATCTTGCCGCTTTCGGATGAGTTCTCGATACTCCAGATGAAGACCCCGGAGGCACTCGATGGTAGGAGCGTCGGGGAGATTGGCATACGCAGCAAGTATGGCATTTCACTGATAGCGACTGTGAAGGACGGCAAGGCAAATGGAAACATAGGCCCAGACACCGTCCTCTCAAAGAGTGAGACGATAGTACTTTCAGGAAGCAACAAGGCACTTGACCGCTTCCAGGGATCATTCAGCTGAGGGGTACTCAGAGATACCCATCCATCTGCATTCAAGCCGCGGGGGATCTTATCAATGTTCCTCACGGCGCATTCAATCACAGCTTCTGCACTCCCTGTGTATCAGGGGGATACTGCATTGCAGGCAAGAATCAGGAATAGCGTGTAAGCATTGCAACAGTCTCAATATGCTCTGAGCCAGGGAACATATCCACAGGCTGGATTGCATCTATGCTGTATGGAAGGAAGCGCTTTATGTACCTAAGGTCGCGCTCAAGGGTCTCAGGATTGCAGGAGATATACACGATACGCTCAGGTCCTATCCTTCCTGCGGAGGCGAGGAACTCCTCACTGGCACCGCTTCTGGGAGGATCCAGGAAGAGCACGGAACAATGCTCTCCCCTCTTAGCCATCTCCTTCATGACCTTCGGTGCATCACCTTCGATGAATGATACATTGGATATGCCATTCTCCTTTGCATTGATGAGAGCATCGCTGACAGCCTGCGGGGAGCTCTCAATACCAATGACACGCCCTTTGAAGCTTGATGCCGCTATCAATGATATCGTGCCAGTACCGGAGTATGCATCTATCACAACGTCATCATCCCTGAACTGGGCCATGTTAATGGCTATCCTGTACAGTCTCTCGGCCATGTATGGATTGACCTGATAGAATGATCCCGGGGATATCCTGAACTTAAGACCGCAGAGTCTGTCCGTTATATAGCCCTTCCCATATATTATGCGGATATCAGCATCATCAGGTATGACCATGCTTGTCTTCCCGTTATTCCGCACTGTCGCAACAGTCCTGACGAACGGATGCTTCTGATGGAGCGCTGCGGCAAGGTCTGAGACATGGGGAATCGAAGGAGATCCGTGGACGAGGACAACCATCGCCTCATCGGCATGGGCTGCAAGCCTTATCAGCACATGCCTGAGATCACCGGTAAAGAGATCCTCGTCATATGAGGAGATGCCATAGCGTCCGGAAAGCGTCCTGATCGTATTCAGAATCGCTGCGGCCCTCTCATCCTCGACCATGCAGCGCTTCACTGGTATGAGCTTATGCGTTCCTCTGCGGTAGATTCCCGTGACAAGCTTCCCTGCCTCTGTTCCGCATACTGCCTGGACCTTGCACCTGTAACCGGTGACAGGATCTGCGGGCAGCACAGGATAGACCCTGCCATACCTGCCCAGGAGCTTTGATTCAAGATGGAATTTATCCATCAGCTCATCGCGGTAATCGATATTCGCATACATGCATCCGCCGCAGCGTCCAGAAAGAGGACAGCTTCTGCCCTTCCTCATAGTCCCTCCATCAGATCCTGGCAACAATCCCGGTCTTCTTCAGCTTCCTTATCATGAAGGCATAGACAGGAATAACAAGAAGATCTGCACCTATCCAGGCAAACGGCGTGGAGAAAACAACGCCGCGATAGCCGAATATCTCTCCGAAGATGATCGAAGCGGAGCACCTTGCCACCAGCTCAATTATACAGGCCGTGAAAGGAGCCCATGAATTGCCCATGGACTGAACAGCCGTCCTGTATACGCATAGTACCCCGAGAAGAGGATAGAAAGGAAGAGTAATCAGGAAGAAATCCGAAGCATATGCGAAGACCTCGGGAGAAGCGTCAGAGACGAACATAGGAACGACGAACGGCTGGACAAGGAGTATTATGCCAATCATGATGAAATCAGCAACCTCGGCAATGAGAAGCGATGACCATATTCCCCTGCTTATCCTGTCAACATTGCCGGCACCGTAGTTCTGCGCTGTATAGGCGGAGACCGCAGTCAGGAATGAATGGTTCACAAGCGAAGAAAGCTGGTCTACCTTCGTTGCTGCCGTATAGCCTGCGATAGCATATGTCCCAAGCTTGTTTACAGAAGCCTGCATAACAAGCTGTCCTATGCACATCACGGACATCTGGAAGCCCATGATGAATCCGACATGGAGATTCTGCATGATGCTCTGCCTGTCAGCTCTCCAGTACATTCTGCCAATCCTCAGCACAGGATAATGCCGGAGCGCTGAAAAGGTGGAGAGGATTGCGGCAAGAAGCTGGGATAGGACCGTTGCCAGCGCCGCTCCACCGACACCCATTCCAAAGGGAACGATGAACACGATGTCAAGAACGACATTGAGGATGGAGGAGAATATCAGATAGACAAGCGGTATGCGGCTGTCTCCAAGCGCCCTGAGTATATTCGATATGAGGTTGTAGAATACGGTAGCTCCAGTACCTGCCAGCACGATTAGAAGGTATACGGATGCATCCTGCGATATCTCCGCTGGAATCTTCATCAGTCTGACGATGATAGGGACCATTGAGCATGTTACAGCCGTTATTATGACTGTGACAGCGATGGAAATATAAACAGAGGCGACGACCGATCTCTTTACAGCTTCCATATCACCGCGTCCGAAGCGCTGCCCGAGAATTATCGAGAAACCCGATGTCAGGCCCTGTATAAAGCAGAGGATGAAATAGATGAATACAGTAGTCGATCCGACCGCGGCAAGCGCATTCTCACCTATTGTCTGGCCGACGATGAGCGTATCGGCAATCGTATAGAAGAGCTGGAAGAGATTCCCGCCTATGACAGGTATCACGAATCTTATGATGACGCTTGCGGGTCGCCCCTTAGTCAGTTCCACAGCCATAGAAAATTCCCCGGAGAAGTATTACTGCAAGAAGACAGGCCAATGCAAGATATAGGAATCAGAGGAAACGAAAAAACCTCGATTTTCTGCTTTATTCCAGATGATGGGAACGGAATGAGGTCTGAGAAGGAAAGCTCCGGGCAGAGAGCCTGCCCGGAACACATGGAATCATGTCCTGATTTCCCTGTTGAATGGCTTTCCAAGAGAGGATGGAGCCATCGTCTGATCCTTTGATGTAAAGGAAAGAACGACGATGACAAGCACATACGGAAGCATAACAGCGAGCTCGTAAGGGAATGAGATTCCCATGCTCTGTATGATTGTCTGGAATGTCTGAGCGAACGTAAAAAGCAGAGCGCCTCCCATGATCTGAATCGGATGCCAGTGCCCGAAGTAGACAAGCGCCACAGCGATGAAGCCGCGCCCTGATATAAGCGTATCGGAGAACATCTTCGCCTGGGCTATCGAGAGGTAGGCTCCGGCAAGGCCTGCAAGCGCACCTCCAAGCATCAGCGCCTCATAGCGCGTCCTCGTCACATTGATGCCCATTGAGTCAGCAGCTCTAGGATTAGTTCCCACTGCCCTGACCTTCAGCCCCCAGGGGGCCTTGAAGAGTATGTACATCGCAACCGGGATGAAGAGGTATGCAATGTACGCCATGACATTGTGGGAGAAGAAGACATCTCCGATGAACGGGATCTTCGAAAGAAGCGGGATGTCGAAATCAGGGATACCGGGAATCGACTGCGTTCCGCCTACGAAGTGCCTGAAGAGCGTTCCGGCAGTCCCAACTCCGAACATCTGGAGTCCGATGCCCGCAATGCCCTGAGGAGCGCGGAATGTGACTGTTATGACAGCGAATATTATGCCGAATACAGCCCCAAGGGCCGCTGCAGCGATAAAGCCCAGAACATTGTACCACTGCGATACAGCGCCACCGCCACCTGCCGCAAACGGGATGAGCATGCCGATGAAGGCACCCATAGCCATAACGCCCTCGCAGCCGAGATTGAATACACCTGCCCTCTGGTTGAACATCTCACCGATTGATGCGAGAAGGAGAGCAACGGAGAACGGTATGCACATCGAAAGCATATTCGTAAGGATATCGAGCATATCAGGCCTCCTTCTTCCTCAGGCTCTGGTACTTTCTCCAGACCCTGTCCTGGAAATACGTGTTTGACAGCACCATCTGCGCTGTGACGATGACGATGATTATGATTCCCTGCATTACCTGCACAATGTTTGCTGGAACACCGACCTTGGATGGCGCGAGCGTCGCTCCATAGATCATCAGCCCGAAGAAGAACGATGCGGGGATGATGCCAAATGGATGGAGACCGCCGAAGAGCGCAACGACAACACCAGAGAAGCCGTAGTTGTTCGTTATTCCCTCGATTGCCCTTCTATGCACACCAGCAAGCTCTATACCGCCGGCTAGGCCCGCGAACGCACCAGAGATAGCCATCGAGAGTGCTGCATAGAATCCAACGCTGATACCGGCATAGCGCGCAGCACGCGCTCCTGATCCGGAAGCCCTCATCCTGAAGCCTGTAGTGGTCTTCCACATGAGAATGTAGATAAGCACAGCAAGCACTAAAGCGATGAGCACACCATAATGCAGACGGCCTGTGATGCGTCCGAGCCAGACATTCTCCGTAAGCCTCATGGACTGAGGGGTTCCTGTCCCGTAGACCTTCTCAGCCGGATCGAGATAGATCGTGCGGAGGCAGAGGGAATAGAACTGGGCCGCAATGTAGTTGAGCATAACGGTAGATAGGAGCTCCGATACATTGAGCTTCGCCCTTAATATACCAGGAATATAGCCCCATATGCCTCCTCCGATAACCGATGCGAGGAGCGCAAGAGGCAGGAGAAGCGGACGTGGAACATCCGGGAATGCAAGAGCAACGCCTGTGAATGCAAGGATTCCCATAGCCATCTGCCCTTCAGCTCCGATGTTTATGATTCCCGATCTGTATGCCACCGATATTCCGATCGCGATGATGCAGAGCGGTATTGCCCTGATCATGACCTCGGACAGATGGAGCATATTCGTAAGCGGCGCGATGCAGATTGTATAGAATGTCGCACCGACCTGCGCGCCGATAAGCCAGAGTATCATAGAGGCGATAAGGACCGCCGCAATGATTGCTATCAGTATTATGGCTGCCTTGAAGGCAATCCTGAAACCTCTTGTCATTCCTTCACCCCCGCCATAAGTATTCCGAGCCTCTCCTTCGTTGCCTCATCCTGCCTGAGGACCTTCTGTACGGTTCCTTTGTAGATGACAGCTATTCTATCGGAGAGATTCATGATCTCCTCGAGCTCCTCGGAGATGAGAAGGATGCCTATGCCGCTCTCCCTTATCTCAAGAAGGCGCTGATGAATGAACTCCACAGCGCCCATATCAAGGCCGCGGGTAGGATAGACAGCAACAAGGAACCGGGGCTTCCTGTCCAGCTCGCGGGCAAGGATAACCTTCTGGATATTACCACCGGAGAGCGAGCCTGCTGCGGTCATGATGCCTGGGCATCTTATATCGAAGCCCTCGACAAGGCGCTCAGCATTGGCCTCCTCTTCCTTCTTCTTCACGATGCCTTTATCGGAGAACTTCTCTGTGGAGATATCCTTCAGAACGAGATTCTCCATGATTGAGAATGAAGGAACGATGCCCTCGGTATTGCGCTCTTCAGGGATGTATCCCATACCCGATGCGATGACATCGTGCGGCGAGAGATTCTGTATCTCCTTGCCTTGAAGGACAATCCTTCCGCTTTCAGTGCGCCTCAGTCCGTTTATCGCCTCGGCAAGCTCCCTCTGCCCGTTTCCGGAGACACCTGCAAGCCCTACGATCTCCCCTGTCTTTATCGAGAGCGAGAAGCCGTCGAGGGCCTTTGTCTTCATATCAGACATGACGGTGATACTGTCAATCTCCAGCGCAGTCTCTCCGCTCTTATTCTCTGCCTTGTTCCGTGGAAGAACGATCTCATGGCCCGTCATCTTCGCAGCGATCTCCTGCGAGGAGTAATCATCGGTATTGCCAGAGAATACGACCTTTCCATGGCGGAGAATCGTGACCTTGTTCGAAAGCGCCTTGACCTCCTGGAGCTTATGGGAGATGAAGATGATCGGAAGCTCGTTCTTCATGTTCTTCAGAAGAACGATGAGCTCATCCGTCTCCTGCGGAGTCAGTGCCGATGTAGGCTCATCGAGAATCAGGAACCTTGCTCCAAGGCAGAGCGTCTTCACAAGCTCTACCCTCTGCTGCTCACCTACCGAGAGCTGCCAGATATACGCATCGGGATTTACCAGAAGACCATACCTGGAAGAAATCTCATTGATCCGGTCCCTTACCTCGCCCATATCGATGCTCGTATGCTTCCAGGCACTCTTGTATCCCAGAGCGATATTCTCAAGCACCGTCATGTTATGGACGAGCATATATGTCTGGTGCACCATTCCCAGTCCTGCCTTGAATGCATCTTCTGGACCGCGGAAGCGCACTTCCTTGTCATTTATTAGAATACGCCCCTCATCGCTCTGATAGAGACCCATGAGGATGTTCATAAGCGTTGTCTTTCCTGCTCCATTCTCACCGACGAGGGCAAGAACCTCCCCCTCTCCGACGCTTATCGAGATATCATCGGAAGCAAGGACTCCGGGAAAACGCTTTGTTATGTGCTCCATCCGGAGACTTCTGATCTTATTGTCCATAGCCTGAGAAAGATTGAGGCAGGTAAAGACACCTGCCTCGGTAAGTTGTTATCAGAGAGTGGAATAGTCCACATCCGCCCAGTCTGCGAGTGTTCCATCCGGATCGGCCTTGAAGGACTCGATCGTGGAAGCTACGAGATCCTTGAGCTCTGGGGATACCCACTCTGCCTCGAGTGCTGGGTTGTACTCGAATATGAAACCGCCGTTAGCGAAGTTCATCGGGATGCATTCGCCGCCCTTAACGCCGCTCTCGATTCTGTTGACGAGGTCGATGACGACAGCTGCGTAGTTATAGGAGGAAGCTGCTATGCACTTTGCCTTTCCTTCCTCTGTCGTGAGCTGTGCAAGGTCCTGGCCGACCCACATCGCTGTCGGGCTCTCTGCAGTTGCCCTGAGCGCTCCGATAGCCTGCTGGGAAGAACCTGTGAGCATGTCAGCGCCGCTTGAGAGCTGGGATGTTGCTACCTCAGAGGACTTAACATAATCGGAGAAGGAACCTGTGTGTGCGACAAGGATCTTCGCATCGGGATTGACAGCCTGTACACCGAGGACATAGCCGCGGTTATAGCGTGCGGCATCACCTGAATCAACAGGGCCTACGAGACCAACGATGTTGACCTTTGTGTCCGTACCTGCGATAAGTCCGTTGATGTATCCTGTCTCCTCGGACTCAGGCATGTATGTGAATACATTTGCAGGCCCGATCTCGGAGGATGTTCCGAAGGCGAACGATACATCTGGGAACTCATCAGCCATCTCAAGAACAAAGTTCTTGTACTGGGCACCATGAGCGATGATGAGGTCATAGCCGTCAGCAACATACTGGCGTGCGATAGAGCCTGCGTCGACAGGAAGCATCTTCTCTGAGTATGAATACTCGATCTTCTTGTCCGGCATCGCCGCTATAGCCTGTGTAATACCATCATGCATTGACTGGCACCAGCCCTTATCATCTATTGTATTCTCGATGATGAGAGCAATCTTGAACGTTCCGTCATCAGCAGCACTCTCACTGCTTCCGGATGCGAAAAGGCCGAATACCATCACTAGTACAATGGTCATTGCAAGTAGTCTCTTCATGCTTTTCTCCTTTATGTAGATTTAATGTAATTATAATCTGTTATCAACATCTTTCATAGACAGTTTCATATGGAAATGGTGATACAATGGAGATGGAGGCATCATATGGAAGAAGTGATAGGATTCCTTAAGAAGGCTGGTACTTACTATCTTGCCACCGATGACAACGGACAGCCAAGGGTCAGGCCTTTCGGCACTGCTACTCTCTTCGAGGGAAGGCTTTATATACAGACGGGAAAGAAAAAGAGCGTATCAATGCAGTTGCACAGCAACCCGCGCCTTGAAATCTGTGCGTTCATTGACGGCAGATGGCTGAGGATACAGGCCGAGGCTGTCGAGGATGACAGGAGGGAAGCACGCAAGGCAGTACTAGATGACTATCCGGAGCTGCGGGCGATGTACAGCGAGGATGACGGGAATACAGAGGTCTTCTACCTTAAGAATGCAACAGCGACATTCTCATCATTCACGGAGTCTCCCAGGACGGTGACTTTTGGATAAATATGATATAAGGATCGCGGAGCTCAGGCTCAGGAACTTCAGGAATGTCAGGAATGGCTCATTCTCCATGCCTTCATTCCTTCATAGCTCCCCTGCCCCAGATATCCTCGGCATATACGGACAGAACGGATCTGGAAAGAGTGCTGCAATAGAAGCTCTGGGGCTTATGCAGCGTATTATGACCGGTGAGGAGCTGCCTGGAAAGAGCTATGATTATATCAACATAGACAGCGACAGCGCGGTACTATCACTCTCCTTCTCCATCGAGGATGATGATGGGAACAGAATCTCTCTGGTCCGCTATGAGTTTGAGATCAGGAACGATAAGGGCTCTGCCGCAATAGCCTCCGAATCGCTGTACAGAAAAGAGGAAGGAAAGCGCGAGAAGCTCTTGATTTCATTCTCACGGGCGGACAGGAAGCTCTCCCCGGCATCAGCTTTAAAGGAACTGAAAGCAAGCGGGAAGGATACGGCGCTTGATCTTATGGTTGCAATGCGCATGGCTGAGAAGGAGGATGTTTCCTTCATATTCGGAGCTGATGCGGCCTTCCCCATACTCTCAGGAATCATGCCAGAGGTTAAGATACTGAGAAGCTATGCGGATACATCATTCATCGTCCTGGCAGCAGATGACTCAGGGCTCAGCGGAGGGATACTCAGGATATCCTACCAGCAGATGAAGGACGGGAAGCCTGTGAAGGGACGCATACTGCTTGATATATCAAAGCCAGCGGTCATATCCAGCGAAGAGGAGGAATTCCTTGGCAATCTCATAGACGAGATGAACAAGGTGCTATCCGCAATCGTACCACGGCTGAGGATAGGCATATACAAGGTCGGGGATGAACTTACCGCAGAGGGACACAGAGGTGTCGCTGTAGAGATTGTATCCTACAAGAACGATACCCCGATACCACTCCGCTCGGAATCTGTCGGTATCATAAAGATCATCTCACTTCTCTCATGCCTTCTTGCCGTATACAACTCAAGGTCAGTATGCCTTGTCATCGATGAGTTCGATGCATCGATCTTCGAATTCCTCCTTGGTGAACTGATATCCGTATTCGAGAGCGGAGCGAAGGGACAGCTGATATTCACAAGCCATAACCTCCGCATCCTCGAAATGGTCGGAAGCGACAGCATCGTATTCAGCACAGCAAACCCTGACAACCGCTACATAAGGCTCAAGGTGAAACCTGGCAATCTCAGAGATGAATACCTCAGATCGCTCCTTCTCGGAGGAACGGAGGAGGATATCTATGAGAAGACCGATCCATATGAGATCGGCAAGGCGCTGAGGAACGCCTGGAAGCGCGATGGCTGAGCGACGGAGACTCATTATCATAATCGTGGAAGGAAAGAGCGAAGAGAATGCTCTCTCCTCCCTTATGAAGTGCCTCTTCTCACCTGATGAGGTCATATTCCACATCATGAATGGCGATATGATGACGAAGAACCAGAAGAACATAACGAGGATCGTCGAATCGATTGTCGGAGAGGAATCGAGGCGGTATGGCCTCCAGCGCTCCGATATAAAAGCGGTGATACAGCTTACAGATACCGATGGCTGCTTCATCCCTGATGAGTACATCATAGAGGATGAGAGCCTCTCGCATATCGAATACACGGAGGAATGCATAAGAACACCCTTCCCGCTGTCGATACAGCAGAGGAACAGCAAAAGACGGAGGAACATCCTCACACTGATCTCCCACAGACTTCTCAAGGGAAAGCTTCCCTACTCCATCTACTATTTCTCAAGGAATATAGAGCATGCCTTGTACGGCATAGAAAGAGCTGTAAGCGACAGCAGAAAGACAGATCTGGCCTATGAATTCTCTGACAGATTCAGCTACAATACAAAAGCTTTCAAGGACTATCTTGAAGAAGAGGATATCTGTCCGGGAGATGACTACCAGTCATCATGGGAAGCACTGGAAAATGACAGGGAAAGCCTCAAAAGACATTCAAATCTCATACTGCTATTCTCTGATAATACCAAAAAATAGCTTATCATATTATTAATTTTCCATATTTCATTTACATTGCAGTTTATCCACTATTCTGAAAACAATTCCAATTCCGGGAAAATCCCGTATACTGTCTTTGGCACTGCCATGTAATGGTGGGTGGTAGCCTCTCGGATCGTCAATCGGATATCGGGAGGCGTTGCCTCTCGATTCTCTGCAAAGATGAAGAAGGAGGTGATGTCGAGTGAGTGATTATGAATTGCTGATGGTTGTAATTGCAATCATCGGCCTAGTAATAGCCGTCATAAGATAAGCCGCCCTGCTTTAGCCTGGAGGACGGCTCAGTCGTACTTAATTGGTTGAGGCTACCACTCATCGGCAGTGCCTCTTCACATTCATATTATTGCCACGATCCGCATGAAAGTCAAATAGCTGGTTTGCAATATATTTAAGCCGGATCTCAGGACAAAGGAGGAAATGATATGTGTTCATATTGCCGTGGGAAAGAACTCAAAGAGTCTACAACAACATATGTTGCTGTATTTGGTGATTATACAATCATAATCAAGAATGTTCCTTGTCTGGAATGTGTCCAGTGTGGAGAGAAGTATTATACCGATGAGGTTATGCAGAATATCGAGAAGATCGTGACAAAGGCAAAGGAATTGAATGGCGAGTTCTTTGTCGCTGAATATAAAACAGCTTGAAGGTATTATGTATCGTATCGATAAGAACAAGCCCAAATCCCACATCAGATGCGGTTGCACATATCATATAGTGGTGTTGTGATCATCGGTCAGTCATAAAATAGGCCGCCCTGCTCCGCGAAAGCTGGCCGGACTGTTCGTTCGTTAATAGCGAGACTACCACTCATCGGCAGTGCCTCTTCACATTCATATTTTTTTGCTATAATCCGTCTGAAAGTCAAATTTTGCTGATTGAGAAATCATGAAATCATCAAAGAACGATTCTTCCTTGACCATCTTCCCGCTTTTCCTGAATATATGCCCATGGAACCGATAGCCATACTCAGAGGAAGGGTTGTTCATGGAAAAGGACTGGGAAGGACTGTAGGCATGCCTACCGCGAATCTTGATGTCTCCAGATCCTCAGAGATTCCTCCTGAAGGTGTATATGCGTCGATTGCAAGAGTCCGCTCTGGTTCCTACTATGCGGTGACGAATATCGGGACAAGGCCAAGCGTGGACAGCAGTCCGAAGCTGACAATCGAGACGAACATAATAGACTTTGATGAGGATATCTATGGAGAAGATATGATCGTTGAGATCATGGCATACCTGCGTCCGATAAAAAGGATGGAAGGCATCGAGGAAGTGAAGAAGCAGGTCGATGCCGATAAACTTGAAGCCAGAAGGATATTGTCAGCAGAGCCGCTTTTTGTGTAGCATCTCCGAGTGAAAACCGAACTTCTATCCGAAAGCACCGGAAAGCTTTATATAAAATATCTCATCCCCTCCCTTGGCGGAGCGCTTGCGACCTCCGTCTACAGCTTTGTCGATACAATCGCTGTCGGACAGTCATGCGGTCCTGTAGGAGCTGCTGCAATAGCAGTCATCAATCCCCTCTTCGCACTTGCATGCTTCGTAGGACTTCTTGTAGGAATCGGAAGCTCCGTGCTGATGAGCAAGGCAAAGGGCGCTGGCGAAATGGAGAAATCCAGCAGGATATTCACCGCTTCTCTGATGCTTCTTGCTGTTCTCGGCATAATCTCATGGGCTTTCACCTGCATATTCCTACGCCCCATACTTGCATTCTGCGGAGCAGATGATGAGATCATGCCATATGCAGTCAGCTACATGATTCCGATAGCCATAGGGCTTCCCCTATTCATCATAAACACATTCCTTGCACCTGTAATAAGATACGATGAGCATCCCGGCCTTGTGCTAAAAGCGGTATTGACAGGAGGATGCCTGAATATATTCGGGGACTGGTTCTTCGTATTCCCTCTCGGAATGGATATGTTCGGCGCAGGGCTTGCTACAGCGCTTGGATCGCTGACACAGACCCTTATACTCCTTTCGAACTTCTTTGGAGGAAAGTCATCCCTCAAGATAAAAATGCCTAAAAGCATGGCAAAAGATTTCCGCCAGATTGCTGTATCAGGATTCGGGGCAAGCATCCTCGATGTCGCTATCGGTGCTCTGACGATAATGATCAACAGGCAGACGATGAAGTACGGCGGAAAGGACGAGCTTGCTGTCCTTGGAGTCATAATGACGATCTCATTCCTCCTTCAGCACCTCTATGCTGGTATCGGGCAGGCAGTGCAGCCGATAGCATCCACAGCATTCGGAGCCGGAAGGAAGGACAGGGTATGGCAGTCATTCTCCTACCTGCTTCTATCATCGGTAATAGCAGGACTTGCATCCCTTGCTGTCTGCGTCGGCTTCCCCATTCCGATACTCAACCTCTTCATCAATGCGACAGAGAATGTACTCAGGATCGGACCCCACATAGTGATAATCTACTCGCTCTCGTTCCTGCCGATGGCTGTGAATATAAACCTGGTATTCTTCCTGCAGTCCATCCTTGCCCCTGTCCCTGCACTTATCTTCTCCCTCTCACGTGGTGTTGTGATAAGCCTCATTCTCCTTTACATCCTTCCCCTCTTCATGGGCATTGATGGAATACTATGGGCAATGGTAGCTGCTGAGGTTGTAACTATAATAGGAGCTCTTCCTTATACCCTTTCAATGAAGAAGAAACCCACAACGATATCTGGATGATGCTTTAGGACAAACAAACAGAAAGGCCCGCACCGGTACCTAGATAATACCAATGCGGACAAAATATAACGACTAACCCTGGATTAGATGGACATCGAGCTGATTAAATACATGCTGATGTTCAGTTCAGTGTGTAGACCGCTACTGTACCTGATACCTCGAAGGCCGCTATGAGAAGAGCCTCTCCTGATGGGCTGTCCTCAGCGCTTACGAAAGCAAGGCCTTCTGGTGCAACATCACCGCCTGTCACCCACTTATCGAGCTCTCCATCCTCATAGATCTCCGAGCCGGAGACGATGGATGTGAAATCTCGGGTGTTGATGTAATTGACATACTTGCTGTTCTCAGGTTCTGTCACATCGTAGACCATGATGCCGCCTGTACGCTCAAGGGCGAGGAATGCATAGATTCTTCCATTTACTTCGCCTACTGTGACAGCCTCAGCCTCCGGTCCTTTCTTTCCCGATCTGTCATCAAGGACGGCATTGTCATTTGAGGCATTGTAGTACTCAGGGAGATAACTGTATGTGATGCGCTCTGCATCATCTGCTGTCGAGAAGACCTCCTCCAGTCCGCTGTCATCGGCACGGAAGATTGTCATTGTCCTTCCACCATAGAGGTAATCGATTCCATCATCAAGACCATCGTAGTCATCCGATGCGAGGAATACGACCTTCCCATCAAGTCCTGAATTCTCCGCTGTGATTGCTCCGGTAGGAGACACATCACCATCTCCGAAGTCCCGTTCATCCTCATTGAGGTAATCGCCCCACTCCCTTGCATCGCCTTCGTTTGCTGTGGCGATGTAGTCATTGCCAGCTGTGCTGAAGTATGCGATTCCATCAGGCATCCTTATGCCGCGGAGAGTCGCATATGTCTTTGGATTATATGCATCATCCTTCTTGTCGATATCCACAGGGACGATGGAATAATCCTCAAGACCGACTGTATACACACCAGTGAAGATCATACTGTCTAAATCCAGGACCGCAACAGCATTGGCCTCCTGCAGTGTGATGTATGCCATATTGTTGCCGACTGCAATATACTCAGGCTCGAAATCCTCAGAAGGAACCGTGCCCTTCTGCATGATGATTCCTTTATCTGCAAGGGCCTTCCTTGCAAGAGAATTATCGAAAGCCTCAAAGCCGATGACGGATACGATATCATCCTCAAGCGATACAACTGTGACCGATCCCTCTGGATCATCCTCGCCATAGCCTTCCCTTGGCTCACCCTCGTCAGCGGTGAGGACATACCTTCCATCAGGGGAGAATGTGACCATATCAGGCTGGATACCTGCCTCATAGACCTTAAGAAGCTCAATGCTTCCATCGCTGTCAGAGCTGAAGAGAGCGATACGTCCTTCTTCATCATAATCCGCATCCTGAAGCGCTGTAGCAATGAGCGAACCATCAGAGGATACAGCAACACTTGTCATGTCACCATAGGTGAAATCGCTATCGGATACCAGCGCCTTGACATCAATATCAACAGATAAGAGCTCAGTATCCCCTCCTGCAATATCAATAGAGGCAAGGACTCCATCCTGTCCATTCACGGCATATGCATGTCCATTGGCCTTATTGTATGCCACAATCTCCATCACACCGCCATCGGCATTGAAGCTGCCCGAGGTGTAATGCGCGCTCATTGTGATATCAAGTGATGAATCCCCGTTCTCATAGCCTGCTGTGCTCATAGCCGCAGCGGGGAATGCTACTGCAGCACACAGAGCAGCTGCAATGATTATTCCTTTTGCCTTTCTCATCGTAATCTCCTCTCTGAGGAGGATAGACTACCGATGTGAAATCCTCAGGAACTTACGGTTAATTCACTATAAGCCGAGTGAGAACATCCAGTGCTCCGGATGCTTCTTCTGCCAGATTGCTATGGCAGTATGCCTCAACGCTGAGCTTATCATCATAGCCAGCTTCCTTCAGGGCTCTGAAGAAGGGAACGTAGTTCCAGTCATCATCCTTCCCGGGGAATGTGCGCTCATATGGTGTTCCTAAAGCTGGATAGGCAATATGAGCATGGACGAGGTAATCCCTGTATTTCACAATCGATTCAGGAGCATCGTTCTCTGCCGCCATATGATAGAGATCGACAAGCGCCTTCACATTATCCATACCAGCATCGGAGGATGCTTCAGCCGCCTCTGCGAAGGTTGTTATCATATTGGTCTCTGCGCTCCTGAGTGGCTCGATTGCAAGCATCATCCCATATTCACCCGCTATATCACCCATCATGCGGAAGACGGAGATAAGCTCCTTATATCCCTTTTCCCTATCATAACCATCGGGAATGCTCCTCGAAGGACCTGATCCGATGCCAGCCTGCCCTGAGCCAAGCCTTGCAGCTCTGGAAAGGACAAGACGGACGTAATCCTCTGTTCGCTTCATATCAGAGCCGGGACCGATGATGCGTAGCGATGACGGGAAGAAGCTATTGCAGCCCTCGCATCGGATGCTGCTTCCCCTCACCTTCTCCTCGAGGCTGTCAAATTCACTCTCAGTGAGTGCGGATATCCCATTGAGCGGCAGCTCTATATATTCAAAACCAGCTGCAGCGAGTACATCAATACTCTCCGCTCCTATTCCATCCTTGCCTGTTGCAATCATATTCGT
>CALXLE010000077.1 GCA_944389115.1 uncultured Spirochaetaceae bacterium | reverse complement strand
TTTAGCCATTTCTTACGTTCTTCCCAGTTTTCTGTATCGTCTCCAATCTCGATCAACACATCCACGCTATTGATCAGCTGATTGATGATTTCTATAGCATCATCGTTGGACACCTCACGGCTACCATACTTGAAAGGAGATCTGTGAAGCGGCTTTATGACAATTCGCTTCAGTATGGATTCATCTCCCATGTATTTCCAATATGGGATAGATAAACCTTCGTCCGGATAATTTGACGTGATCGGCTTCTGCCAGATAACCCCACCAGCATAGTCCTTCTTTATCTGATCAGTTGTATTCTCATAGTAATGGAAATCATCAATTTTCTTGATGCGGGAAGCTCCAACAATGACATAGTTATCTTCTTCATTCTCAGAAAATGGATTACTATATCCTGCATAGTAGAACACAAGAGACTTTCCTTCTTCAAACTGTGAAAAATACGCCTCCGCATTACGCTGTCTCTTGTTATAGTCATATGTCTTTCCCTTTACCGATGAGAACACATCATTCTTATACATTGCCTCGTAGCACCATGTACACGCAGTATAGGGTGGCAGGGTTAGTATCGTTGCATCAGCATCTTTTTCTTCCCACCATGACGGTGGTTCAACCTTAACTTGAACAGTTTCCTTACCGAAGGCATTAGCGCTCAATGCACACGCCACCTTGCACGGATGCTGACCACAGGGCTCACCTGCATGAGCTGTTTCAAAATCAAGATCACGCTGTTCAGCAATCATTTCTCCTGGATATGAATGCTGCCCTACGCAATAAACATTTTCACAAGGCTTCTTGCAGATATGGCCATTCCAACCATCACTATGCCATGCAAGCCTCAGGCTCATATGCATTGCCATAAGCTACCTCCTAAACAATTTCTATCAGTCCTCTTGAAAGGCAAGCCTCCAAAGAATAATTCGTCACTTTACCCGCCTTTGAACCTTCTTCAAATTCGATGCCAAGATATTTACCGTCGCAGGTTCTGACAATGCCATATCCGACAGACTTATGCCGAACTCTTTTCCCGATATAGGCCTTGTAAACATCTGTCCCCGCTACAACAACTTCAGCCTCAGGATCCTCTTTTTCCTCAACCTTTACAGTTTCTACTTTCTGACTATCATCTGTATCCTTCACAGGTTCTGCTTTCTTTATCGGCTTTGATGCCGGCTCTACATACTCATCTGCCGCATCCTTAAGCGCCATCAGTTCTCTGATTTCAGCAATATGCGTCTGTGTGAACCAGATGGATTCATTGCCAAAATCGATCTTAACCGGATCATGAGAATTAATATCCTGCTCGCTTAAGTACGTAATTTCATCTATGAATTCCTGCAGATCATACGCATCAGATCGCATCCTGCGATACTCTGACGCACAGTTCGGGCACATGCATAAATACATGGCATCCAACTCTTTTTCCATACCTGTAGAAAGCTGGCATTTCTCGAATGTTGCCACAGGCTCATGGCACATCTGGCATGCATATTTATATGATCCTTCCACTCTATACATGCTTCTGAGATAGGCGTCAATTTCACTATCCGGCTTGCTTACACGAATTTTCCTGACCTTATACTCATACTTTACCGGGCTGGCAAATACCAAGACTTCGGCTGCATGTTTTCGCAGTGAATCCCAGTTTTTAACTCGTGCCGATGGAAACTCAAATGTCTCCTGAGGCGTGTAAGTCGGAGTGCTTCCGCCACCGACTGCACCGGAACCATAGCTTTCCTCCAAATCTGTAATAGAAATGCCGAACCTACGTCTCAGTTCAATTTCAAAGAACTGTTCTTTGGTTTCATCATCCAGCTGATCATAGTCCTTTGCGGCCTCTTCCAGCTGATCTTCTTCACTCTTTGCAAAACCAAGAAACTCATACAAATTGGATTCAGGTCTTACATCTCCATACAGTTGCGGATGCAGATCCCTCTTTGTGATTTCTTTCTGTGATACCAGTTCTCCGGATTCTGTAAACAGCCACTTACCGTTCCACTTCATTCCGTAATACTGATGCTTCGGACCGTCTTGACGTAGCTTTATCACGATATCTGAGTATGTGTTTGGAATATTCGGGGAACTGCCTCCTACATAAACCGTGCCAAAGAGCATGTTTTCATGGTTTTGAAGGAATCGGAAAATAAAACTGGACTTCGCCATAGAGTCTGGTGACTTTGGATGACTCGATATGTATTCCAATACCGCATCCAACTTATCCAGGCTCAGTTTCCATCGGAAGCTCTGATAGGTTGTCCATTCAGGCTGCCGGCCAGGATTTCCGGTATAATACTCGCCATTTGTTCGGTCAAGACCAGTCCCCACTTCTTCGGAAATCCCAAGAAGCTTCAGCATATCTCTGTCGACATCCTCAATCTTATAAAAGTCCACGTCCACATAAGGATAGCTGACTATATGTGAATAATACTGTTCTATGCTCATTCCTTCAGAATTAACAGAGAAGAAAACCTTCTCCTTGCAGGGATTCACATAAACCTTTTTACCATCCTTGATACATCTGACTTTCAAATATTTCTTGATGAGATTGTTTACTTCATCACGATAATCAGTGTTGCCACGATAGTGTAAAAGCCTCTTCAGATCAGTAATATGCTGATCATCGGAAAGAGCGGCACCGTTCTCATATCTTCTCTTGAAATCCCGTATAAAGAACTCATATTCATTTGGCTTTTGTAGGTTCAGAATTTCCGTAAAGAAATGTCTGCATCTCTGGAGGATTCCTTCATCCACAAAAGCAATATCATCCATGCCATCAGTATTGCTGCTCGGCAAGAAGATGTTTGGCAAGTACGATGCGTTTTCATATCCGCGATAATAAAAGCTATTCAGTTCATTGCCATCGCTTTTCCGATAAGGCGCAACAAAGGTCCCCTTTGACGTCTTGATAAATTCCGCTGTAAGCATGTTGGATCCACCTCTTTGCTTTGAGAAAGCGGCAGCAACAGAATCATACATGTTATAGAGCTTTACCAACCACTCATCATCACGCCCGGGAAGGAAAGCCCTGTTGTTATTAAAAGCATTTCTAAGATTCTCAGGGCGGATCACTTCAATATCCAGTACATCCGTCAGGAACTCATATAATGTCTTATACGTTTTATTAGTCTCAGTCAGGAATGTAGGAAGCCAGTGATATTCTGTTCCATCATCCAAGAGCTCAGTCAGAAGTTCTTCCGTCAATACCTCTGCAAAATCAGCACCTCTGGCTATCTTTACGGAATCAGCAGCCGCATAAGATCCGTCTTTACAGAGGAGCAATGCCTCCTCCGTCATCATTTCTTCCGTTTCGTTAAACATGCACTCAAACAGCGGTGCACTGTAGAAAACATCGCTGTCCACCGGGAGAATGTTCAGGAAGCTAAAATTCAGTTTTCCAGCATCCCTCAGTTCTATTACACTATCCCGAAGCAATGATGCTGTCTGTTCTGCCAGATCAATATTATCTTTATCGTCTGCCGGAACACTGCTTCGATTCGGTGTCGTTCGATATGGTCCCTGTACAATAAACTTAAGTTTGCTCTCCGTTTCTGTCGGAAAGTAGACGGAAATATATGGTGACTTAGAAGCTGTGAACGTATACTCGCCGGACTCTTCCACCTTGACTGCAAAAGCAATATCAATGGTCCTGCCTGCCTGAATTCCTGTGACCGGACGTGAAAACATCAGATAAGAGATCTCTTCATTCTCCTTTTTGTTTCCTGTCTCACCCATTGCCGATACAAGGGAACAGTGATCATTAATAGGTGTTTTATCTAACAGATACGTTCCGGATGTCCGCAGCCTAGGAAGTTCAATTTTGTAATCGATGGACTGAAGATGCTTCATGAAAAGAAGCGTAGTGATTCCCAAATTCTGCAAACGCTTTGAGAGAACATCATTGAGTTTCTCAATCGTTGCAAATCCGGAGAATGTGAATCCGACACTATACGGAAATACAAACATCGTTGTATATCCCAGAGCAACATCCTGATCATCAATATCGACCGGATGCGTGAAATCTTTGATTTCAACGGCAAACTGATGGTAGCCTTTCTCTTGATCACTCTTGCTTGGATGGCTATAAAGGCGCACGGTCTCACAAATACCGAAAACCGATTTGAAGCCGACGCCAAATTCACCAATCTGGTTTAAGTCATCGGTCTTATCAGATTTTCCGATATCACAGAGGCCCTGCAGATTCTCCATAGAGAACGGATGCCCATCGTGAAGCACCACAAGTCTGTCAGGATACTGTTCAAATTTTATCTTAGTGGCTCCGGCATCCTCCGCGTTCTGAAGCAGTTCATAAACGAAGTGAGATTTATCCGTGTAAAGCTGGATAATTCTCTCCAATGCTCGCCGAAGCATTCCATCTTTGTCCTGGCGTTGTAAGACCTGATCTGCAATCGCCATTTTAGCCATGCCTGACACCTCCAACACGTATAGTTAGTTGACAACTTCCAGGATTCCATTGGCAATCAATGTCGTGTGGATATCCGTCTGATCAACCTTTTTCCTAATTTCGGCAACCTTAAGCTCGTAGCTCTCTGTAGCAGATTCCAGCTCACTCGTATACATCCGTCGGATGCTTTCGCTGCTGGTATCTATAATTTTCTGTTCCAGAGATCTCTTGCGGTTTCTGAAATTATTGGACAAACTCTCTATCTTAAACGTGGATGTATTTTCTGCTTCCTTGATTTCTTCAGCCTTCTCATCCATCCATAATTTCACTTGTTTCCTCTCAAGCATATCCCAATCGGATGGCTGCATCTTAACAGCTGCAGCACCACTCTGAGCCTCCTGAAGAATATCCGGAAGCTCTGCAGCAATTACATCATCATCACAGACAACAACCAGCTTAAAATGTGGATTGATCCCAACATAGCTCCAGGCATATACGGAGAAATGATAAGAGCCACTTGGCAGATTTTCTGTTGCGTACTGCAGTCTGATATACGCCTGCTCGTTTGAAGCAAAATATGCCGCTGCCTGTTTTGCCAAAGGATGCATAGCTGTGATAAAGAAATTATCCCTCTTCTTTTCCGCAGTCTCTGCATCAAAAGTAATCGGATGAATAGGAGCTTTCCCCTTCAGGTATACATCCCAGCTCTGACGTACTGCATTTCGCCCGCTCGGAAGTTTCCGGAAATCATCTCTAAGCTCCGCTCTGGCCGCTGCTGATAATCTCAGCTGTTTTGCGTCACCTTCACCCAGAATATAGCTACCCTGTCCAAGCCGGCGGTATAGATATTGTTCAATCAGAATCTGCAGACTTTTTTGTGTAAGCCACGGATTCTCTGCGTTATGAATCTCCTGTGATGTCATATACTCAGAGAGATCAAAGCCAAAGAATTCTTTCTCCTCTTCTTCCAAACGATTCATTTCCTGGATTCTTCGGACTTCATTATCAGCCATCTGCTCCAGTTTTATTTTTCGCTCTTCATCGGTAAGAGTCGTGTCCATCCCGATATGATCAAGCTGTGTAGCAATATCGCCCAAGATTTCCTCGCACTCGCCAATGCTGCTTTCAAATATACCGATACGCATCAGGCATCGGAAATAGATATCAGCATCAACGGTACCATTCGTAATCATGTTATAGATGCTAACAGTCTCACTCTGCTGTCCTCTTCGATCGATACGACCGATACGCTGCTCGATTCTCATAGGATTCCAAGGAAGATCATAGTTAATCATCATATCGCAGAATTGATAATCAAGACCTTCGGAACCAACTTCCGTAAATAGCAGGATATCAATAGCATCCGCATCTTCCTTCGGAAGCTCAAATCTTGCACGAAACTCCTGCCGCATAGCATCCTTTACGCTGCCATCAACCTGCTCTACTCTGAGTCCGGCATCGAGAAGTTTCTTCTTCAGGTAATACAGCGTATACCGGAAGGTACTGAAGAGAATAATTTTGTTATTCTCCTGTTTTTGCTTTTCCATAATGGCTTCCAGCATCTGATCAAACTTAGGATCTTCATCCGGAAGATTGTCTGCCATTGCCAGTAGATTCTGAGCTAACGCCTCCAGCGCATTAGCATCAGTTCCATCAAAGGTAAAGCCTGGAGAATAGTCCAGATCCGGATCATCCTCCATCTGTTGGAATCTTCTCTTTATCAGATCCCGAATATGCGGCGCCAAACCAAAAATACAGCTTGCTGCCTGGCGCTTGATAGTGGACATCATAAACGGAATGGATCTGGCGCTTCCATGAAGCTGCAGTAATGCGTTTGACTCAAATCGCAACAGTTCATCATGCAGCTCCTGCTGCCGCTCGGTAAACTCGACAGCTAAGGTGTATGGTCTTCTGATGCAGAAATCCTGAATATCTTTTCTTCGGGTCCGGTTAAGCATGGAGTTAAAACTGTGAAGGCTCTCCGCATCCGAAATCAGTTTCACACGTTCTTCCCGTGTGATTTTGTCCTGCTGCAGAGTTTTGATCATCTCTCCGTAAGTCGGATTAGCGGCGATGACATTTTCTCCCCACTGTGTCCCCAGAACACCTTTGAGGGCTTCTGTGGCCTGAGCCTGCCAGTCCTGATCAGCCCTTCTAATAGCCTTTGCAGCTTCAGAAATATGTACGTTCGGTCTGGACATCATATTGAATGTCTGTTTATCAATCACAACATCTGGTCGCAGAACATTCAAAAGTGTAAACAAATCATCATCACTGGTCTGCAGCGGCGTTGCCGTCAGCATGACAACAGCATCGGCATTATCACAGAAATACTTCACGCATTTATACTCGAAGGCCTTTTCCTTCTCCATACTGCCGTTTCGGATATGATGCGCCTCATCGATGATAACCAGATCAAAGTGCGGAGCCGGATCCAGATCCCTTAAGCCAAATGTATGCTTCTTCCTAGTGGTCTCTCCCTCATAGGCTCTGCTGTCCAAAATGGAATAAGGCACAATTGTCTTACTGAACCTTATCGGCCATTCACCGTCTCGATCTGTATCGGAAATGATCTGACGAAGCATCGGTCCATCCACCGGCACGAATTCCTCATCAAATCGCTTCATCTCCATCTCCCATTTACGCTCTGTTACAAGCGGTTTCGGGCAGATGATCAGAACATTTTCCAGTTCATTTCTTGCCTGCAGTTCTTTAATGATCAGACCGGCTTCAATCGTCTTACCTACGCCAACGCTGTCAGCAATCAGTATTCTTGGCTCATCAGCGTGGATCAGCTTCAATGCCGGCCTGAACTGGTAAGGGACAAAATCGATCCTGGCTGAATTCAATGAATACAGATCATTTCCAGAAGGATTATTGATCTGGTACGCTGTTAGATAACTGCGGAATGTATTGATATCGACCAAGTTATAAGATGCTGTCTCGACGTATAGTGCGATTTGCCCGGAATAAAAAGTCTTGAAATTACCATCTACAAAGACATCATATTTCTTAGTATCCCCAAGATCTGTAATGGACATAACAATTCCGCGCACATCAGGGCTTCCTACGAGATATACCAGGCTCTTTTCTCTGATTTCGTCTTCATCACCTACATCTGGCATCACTGTCTCTGCAGCTTCTGGCTGGGACTCCTGTGAAAAGGATTCAAAATCAACCGTGGATGGAGACTTCACTTCCTCTATCATGCGGTCAACTTCATTTATGAGGCTGTCATCACATTCTCTCTGCTCAAAGAATTGATGCAGGGTATCCAGATCTGCAAGGATGGCATCTTTGCCCGGAAGCATAGCACCAACGTGAGCCCAGTTATTACGGACACGCATCATATCACGGATGCATTCTCTTTCCCTGGTAGGAAGGAATGCCACATTCCTCATCTCATACCATGATTTATCCGCAATGCGAAGCAACGCAGCCAGGTCAAACTGTCCCAGCTCCGTAAAACCGCGTTCTCTTGCCATCTCCGCCTGGTTATAGCTCAACTTGGCTATAACACAGTCCTCCCACCAATCTTCCGATGTTCTGGGTAACAGCTTTCCAAGCCACTCAGCAAGCACATTGGCGGAAGTATGCAAATATGTATTCATCCTGCTTACAATCTGGTCGTTATCCATCTTGAAGCCTCCCATCTGTACTCTGTATTACATAAAGAATCCATCTGTATCAAAAATGTGATCTAATTCATCGTTTGTCATGGCCCGTGAAACCTTATCACGCACAGCGCTCCTAGCCATATCGAGTCTCTTGAAACGATTATGTCCCACGGCATCTTTACTCATTCGGATCAGCTGAATGCGTCCTACACCCGGATTCTGCCTTGCATATTCTGCAAATCCTCTGGCCTTTCCAAGGTTGTCAATTCTTGTAGGATCGTGCGGTTCCAGAATATCCACAACATACTCATCATCGCTGTCTTTACGGATGATCACGAAATCCGGATACGCCGGCTTCTGCTCTCCGCCCATCTCATACGGAATGCAGAGGGACCAAGGCTTTCTCGGAGGATTTCTCAGCCAGCAGACATAATCTGCCTGACTTTGTTCCTCCACAAGAACACCTTCTTCCCAAGTGTTCAGATTGATTCGAGCCTTTCCGGAGTCGTCTACGAAAAGATGATCATCATAATCCTTGCCATTCACTTCATGTGGTAAGCTGATGGTCTCAGGCAGGCGGAAGTTATGCTTACTGACAACATCTCCATTGGAGACAATTGCATCATACTGTTTAATAAAACGATCACCCAGGCCGACAATCTTCCGACGATAATTATCATTCATCTTATGGAATGCCTTCTCTGCGTAAGCCAGGAGGCGTGCATAGCAGTCATCATTAGAGGCATACAAGATTACATCGATCTTATATGCATTCGGATCATCCTCATCGTAATAATAATGTCCATACTTATTGCCTACGCCCTCATTCCCCAGCTTTGTTTCAGCACGGCGGAACTGCCGGTCAATATCAATATCCGTTGTAGACATGAACATATGGACAATGTTATCGTCTACAGTTTCTCCAAACACATCAAAGACCTGGGATTTCATCTGAAATTCCATGATCTTCTTTGCCATATCGTCATATTTTCCATCTCTCTTCAGATCACCCACATACTCACGGATCATCTTTACGATTTCTTCCAGAACATCATCTGTGGCATCCTGGTATTTCCCGGACTGTCTGAGAAGTCTTGCCAAACTGTACAGCGAATTCAAATAGTTATTGATTCTTACGTTCCTTACATCGTATGAAAGAAGTCCGGAATCATTGATTGCTTTTACGACACCCTCTCGATCTAAGGTGTCAATGAAAGACTCCTGAACATATTCCGGCTCTGATTGTGCTGTTTGACCTTCCGGAGCTGCTTGTGATGCCCCTGACGAAGGTACTGCTGCACTCGGCCGATCCGCATTCTGTGCAGGTTGAACTTGCTGCGGGTTTTCCTGTTGTGTACCCCTTGTACCTGTGCTGAAGGATGACGCTTCGCGAACGCCGGAAGCAGTTCCAGTCTGTCCGCCACTGCCATACGGAGTAGCACCGCCATCATGCAGTTCCATAGGCTGTGTTCCACCTGGCAAATCAAACATTGACATCTGTCCCGGATAGGCAGGTGTATGTCTTGTTCCACCGCTAGCTGAGCTTCGCGGTCTAACAGACAATGTATCCATAACTCTGGTATCGAGAGACTCCCCGTAGATATCTGCCGGAATGTCACCGCCTTCGGCATTCTGCAATTCTTCCACAACTTCCTTTACGGTATCGGAATTGAAATATGGCAAATACAGATGTACATCATTCAATGTCTCATCCACCTGTATATGCATCTGCATCGGTGTGCGAATCATACGGCCAAGGAGCTGAGCAATGTATGTCGCATCCGTAGCATGCCGGAAGGACATCATCGTTTCTGCTCTCGGACAATCCCAGCCGGTAGATAAACTCTCTTTGAAGAAAACGACTCTAATCCGCTTATCTTCTGCAATTGCCGAAGGAGCCACATATGGTACATTCAAACCATTGATTCGGATCACATTATTTGCGTCTCCAAAGGTATGAACCACTTCGCCTTCTCGGAAACGGATTCCTGTTCGTTCCTCAATCTTCTGTACGCAATCATGAAGATCAGTCGCAGATATCGAGGACGATGTCGCATTCTGAACCTGGATAACCAAAATTGGATTCACATAAGCATAGTGTTGCTCATAACAATACTGGTACCAATGATCCCATTTATCCTTCCATTCATCCGCTGCAGCCTGAAGCACAGCCATATCTTTGTTTCCGGAGTTTTCTTCTGGATAAGAGATGACGATTCGATCCTTCAAGAGCCCGGAAGCTCTGACCTCATCCGTCGTAACCACAACGTACTGTGTGTCGGAAGCGATGCCCTGTACCAATGTGTTAAACCGTGCTGATGTAGCGGACATACCGATAACCACCGGCATAGCTTCAATGCCATCTGCCGGACTTCCTTTAAGAAACTTCTGCATGATGGTTGTAGCACGTCCTGCCTCACGGCCCTGCATACCTCTATGTGCTTCATCAATGATGAAATACAGACGGTCGCTCTTGTCACGCGCCGTGTTTGCCAGCGTTTCCCAGATTGTGTACTGACGATTATCCGTATGCTTTGTAAGATTTGAGCTCTTACCCAGCTTCTGTGTGTTCAGAAAATAGATATGACCATCATCAAACATCTCCTGGTCAAAGGAATCGTCCTGCACAGTTACACACTGTCCTAAACGGATCTTATCGGCTTTCAAATCGATCTTGTCTTTAGACTGCTCATTTAACTGCGGAGAATCAGAAAGCCACACGATGATTGCTTCCGGCTGCTCCGGATATACCTCATCCCCAAAGAAAATACTTTCGATCAAGGCCGCCATAATGATAGTTTTTCCCGCACCTGTAGGGGCCGTAAAAGAAACAACCTGCTTGGAGTGAGAGCGACCATATCGATACACAGCTTCCGCTGATTTCATTCTGAGCTCGCTTAAAGCTCTTTTCTGAAATGGAAATAATTCTGCTTTCATGGCCTACCTCCCTGTGTTGATTCTGAAGTTATCTAAATAATCACGATACAGCTGATAAGTGTCTTTTTCGCCGTAGCCTGCAATCATCTCTCGATATCCAGCTTCAGAATCTGTTACAATGTATATGGTTTGAATCTCTTGATGATTTTTTATTGCGTTATCAAAATCAGGAAAACTCTTCTCATCCATGAGAATTGCAAAATGATTTTGAGGAAGAACCATCATTTTCGTTTTTTCAT
>CALXLE010000076.1 GCA_944389115.1 uncultured Spirochaetaceae bacterium | reverse complement strand
GCTTTGACAGTTCGGGAGATATGCATTGGACAAGTGTGATTGATCTTGCTGATTTCCCTGTCGCACGGGGTATCGTAAGAGTTGATAAGCTCAGGCTTTTCCACAAGCCCGCTGATATCTATCTGGGGTCATATGGCTTTCTATGCCCAGATGCGGAGTACAGGGTAGTGGAGCATGGTGATGCGGCAGCTATCATCATAACCGGCACTGGAAGCGATGGTAAGAGGCGGCATATGGCAATGACTGTATTCGGAGGATGGGATGATCTCTCTGTTGAGAGGAGCTCAGGAACGAATCCAGATACTGCAGAAAGCTATATCATCTTCGCACATGCATCTAGGAAAAAGGTCTTCTCATATGATCCCTATATTCTTATAAGCCAGGTCATAACCAGGGAAGGAGAAGATGGATTTTGTGAGGATGATGTCTTCAGCATTGATGAGATCTCCTATACCGATAAGGAGCATTGCGGCGGCTATGGGCCTGTTTCAATTAAAATGAGGACCGGAGAAATACGCCTTATTGATTTCAGCGGAATCGAAGGGAAGCTGATGCTGTGAGTCCGTCATTTATGAGCTAACACGCCTTTTCTTTGCTGCCTGCTCCATCAATGCTATCATTTGGATATGGAAGAAAAGCATATCTGCCAGAGCTGTGGCATGATCATTGATTCACCGGATCTTTTCGGTACTCATGGCGACGGGCACAGAAACGAGGACTACTGCATACACTGCTATGAGAACGGTGTATTCACTTGCGATCAAAATGTTATGCAGCTGCGCTCAGACCTCAAGCGATGGATGAAGGATGAGGACAAGGCTTCTTGGATCCTTGACCGATGCGGGTATGTCACACTCTCTACAGTTGATGAAGAAGGATTCCCGCGCCCTGTCGCAATCGATGTCATCTCGCATGATGGGATAAGAGAGATATGGATGACAACTTACCGCAGCTCAGCAAAGGCAAGGCACATCTCCTTGGATTCTAAAGCCGGACTCTCCTTCGTCAGGGAAGCTGATAGCGTAAGCCTCACCGGAAAAGCGGAAGTCGTTACTGATGAGAACACGCTCAGACGATATTGGAAGGATTTCTTCATCCATTACTATCCTGGCGGGCCAGGCGATGAGAACTACTGCCTCATCAGATTCTCCACGCTGAAGGCGATTCTCTGGATTGATGGCAGACATTCCACCATCGCATACTGATTCTGCTGCTTTCATCCAATCTGCAAGCCAAGGGGTTTCGCAGCATTTCTATAACATACTGCGGCGGGCCCTGGTGCTTTTACGAACGGATAATCACTTTAAATCGTTATCGTCTCATATATTCAGCTGAGACTGAGATAAAGAGAACGGCTTAATAATCATTGCAGAGAAGGAAATCCGCCATATGGACTATCTTGATTCCATTGATATTTCCACAGGCTAGTTCATCCAGCGTCACAACGTATTTGGGATAATGATCTCTGATTTCAAGAAGGTTTGCAACCTCCCTGTCGGATTCATCCGGCATGTTGCGGCATACCTGAATGTAGATGCGTTCATCTCGCCTTACAGCCACAAAGTCTATCTCTTTTGTCTCATTCTTGCCGATATGGACCTCATAGCCTCTCCGCTTCAGTTCAAAGTACATTACATTCTCAAGCATCGCTGCAATGGACTTAGGATTGAACCCCATTATGCAGTATTTCAGAGAAGCATCAGCCAGATAGAATTTTTCCTGTGTCTTCAGCACGGATTTCCCATTGAGGTCGTACCTCTGGCAGCGGTAGATTACAAATGCCTTTTCAAGCCATTCAAGATAGTTGTAGACAGCTTCGACTGAGAGGGAACGTCCTTCGCTCTTGAGGAACTTCACGATTGCATTTGCTGAGAATGTTTTGCCTACATTCTCCACAATGAATTTTACAACTCTGTTGAAAAGGTCGTAATTCATGATGCTGTGCCGTCTGGTTATGTCATTTGTAATAACAGAATTGTAGATACCTTCGGCTATCTGATACGCAGAACGTTCATCAAAGTTTCCAAGAGCGATGATTGGGAAGCCTCCAAAACGGAGATACTCATTCAGCTGCTGTCTGACAGAAAGCGAGGAATCCTTCTTGAAATCAAGATACTCAGCAAATGAAAGCGTATAAATAGGAATGGAGACATAACGGCCTGAGAGATATGTGGAGATCTCACTGGACATTAGCCTAGAGTTCGAACCTGTAACATATATATCGGTATCTTCGTCTTCTAATAGGCTGTTGACAGCCTTTTCCCAGCCTTCTACTTCCTGAATTTCATCAAGAAGGAGGTAATAGCGTCCTCTATCAGTCATGCGCATTTTGATACTCTGGTACATATCCTTGGCTGTCATGCCATCATCAAACTCTTCTGATGTGTAGCGCATGAAGATTATATGATTCTCTCTGATTCCATCTTTAAGAAGATCCGCCTTGAGCATCTCAAGGATTGTGGATTTCCCGCATCTGCGGATTCCTGCGAGGATCTTCACAAGTGGTACGTCACGATAAGTTCTAAGAGCTTTCAAATATTGGGGACGATCAATCATGGCCTTTCCTTTTATTTATATTGAACTGAAAATCTTTCTAATTTTCAACATTTTTACTGATAGTCCATAAACAATCTGAAATATAGTCTGTTTTTCTCTCGAAAAAAATAATTCTTGTTATGGGAGATCTGGAAGAGGAAGCAATGTTCGTTCGTACACAGTGAGGTCGAGTCCGCACCTCCAATTGTCCCTTTAAAGACTATCGCAAACATGATGCAGCTTTCTACGGCCTGGTAGATGGAAGGATCCGTGCTATTTAGACGATGAGCTTCTGGTAGGTTGTGAATCCGGAGATACACTCGACATCAGCCATGAAGTTGGGCTTCTGTAATCTCGTCGATGCCTGGTATGGACTGGAGTATCTCCAGCTCCTTTGCATGTGCTTTCTTCTCATGCTGAAGGAGATGCTATGAGAAGGAATATTTTACTCCGAAATTTCAGATTTTCACAGTTTTTTCGTAGTCAGCATTGACTTCTCAAAGATGCATATATCGTCAGCGCCTTGTGAAGAGAATGGGAAATTGCAGGGATAGGAATGTGCTGGAAAAGCTATCTCATGTTCTTACTACTCAGGAATTACCTTCTGTCAAATGGTGTTGATGCACTTGATGATGAGAATGAACATCTCCTTGACAGGCATGCTCTGGGATTGGAAATACGCCCAAGAATCAAGGATGAAAAACAATGTATGTATTCCTTGATGAAATCCAGAATGTTGAAGGCTTTGAGAAGGTCATCAATGGGCTTCTACATAAACCGAATATTGATGTCTATGTTACAGGCAGCACCTCGAGGTTCCTTTCGTCGGATATTATCACCGAGTTCAGAGGCAGGGGAGATGAAGTTAGGGCAAGACCTCTCTCATTCAGGAAGATTATTGATTACAAGAGACAGGATAAAGCAAAGACGCACCGCAGACGGGATTCTGATAATCAATCACAATACCGATGCAGTGGATCAATAACTGTTGATGACAGAGAAAGCTGCTATTCTATTGATCAGGCTTTAAACAAGTTCGTGTTATTAAATTCCTGTTCATTTTGCGAATATGCTTGTTTTGTGTTTATCCGTAACCTAGAATGCCTGTATGAGCGATATAACAAGGAAAGCGATAGCCGATACGTTGAAATCATTGCTTGCGGAGAGGCCTCTTTCCCGTATCACTGTTATGGATATTGCCTCCAGCTGCGGAATCAGCCGCATGACTTTTTACTATCATTTCCGGGATATCTATGATCTTGTGGGATGGATTATCTCATCGGATATAACAGCAATACTCTCAGGCCGGAAGACACATGATACATGGCAGGAAGGTTTCCTTTCCATATTCCATGCTGTCGAAAAGAATCATGTCTTTGTCTTTAATGTCTATAATTCCTTGAGCCGTGAACAGATGGAACGAAGCCTTACAGGACCAGTGACAGAGCTCCTGCTCTCTGTTCTGAGAGAAACTGAGGCATCTGCCAGATTGTCCGATGACGAGCTGATGTTCATAGCTTCTTTCTATTCATACGCTTTCATTGGCATCATGCTTGACTGGATAGGTGATGGCATGGGAGAGAAGCCTGATGTGATGATAAAGCGGATAGAGTTAGTGATGGCAGGTAGCTTCGAGAAGGCCGTAGAACGTTTTGCTTCCTTACATTCAATCCGTGGTGCAAGAATTCCTGACAAAGGTGTGAAATTGTAAATGCACTCCGTTCCTCCTTTCCGGTAGTTTCAGGTCAGGAGGAAACAAAATGTATCATTCAAGTGGCAATTATGAAGCTTTTGTCAGACCAAGAAAGCCGGAAGGTGCAGACAGGAAATCTGCATATATAATCGGTTCCGGACTTGCTGCACTTTCAGCAGCAGCATTTCTTGTCCGCGATGCCTATGTTGAAGGCAGTCGTGTTCATATTATCGAAAAGGATCCTGTACTAGGCGGAGCCTGTGATGGATGGGATTATGAAGGGCTCGGCTATGTTATGAGAGGCGGGCGTGAAATGGACAATCATTTCGAGTGCATGTGGGATCTTTATCGTTCCGTTCCTTCGATTGAGAATGAAGGTATGAGTGTACTCGATGAGTATTACTATCTGAATAAGGATGATCCCAACTATTCTCTTATGAGAGCAACGAAAAACAGGGGAGAGGACGGCAGAACCGACAGAAAGTTCGCGCTTTCCGATAAGGCACAGCTTGAGATTATGCGTCTTTTCTTCACACCCGATGAGGATTTGTATGATAAGTCCATTGAAGAAGTCTTTTCAAAGGAAGTTCTTGATAGTAATTTCTGGCTTTACTGGAGAACGATGTTCGCTTTTGAGAACTGGCATTCAGCTCTTGAGATGAAGATCTATATAAAACGCTATATTCATCATGTTGATGGTCTTCCTGATTTTTCTGCCCTCAGATTCACGAAGTACAACCAGTACGAGTCGATGATTCTTCCACTGCAAAGATATCTTGAGAATCAAGGTGTTGATATCATAACTGAGACAAAAGTAACCGATGTCAGATTCTCTGTATCTAATGGAGAGAAACGTGCTGTATCCATTTCAGTGATGGATAAAGAAGGCGAGAGAAGCATTGCGCTGTCCGATGATGATCTTCTTTTCATAACTCCTGGCGGCTGTGTGGAGAACAGTACACTCGGAAGCCAGAATGAGAAAGCTCCGTATAGACCGGAGCTGAAGAGGGGAGGTGGATGGGATCTCTGGAAACGTATTGCGGCACAGGCCGATGATTTTGGGCATCCGGAGAAATTCTGTTCGGATCCATTGAAGACAACATGGATGAGTGCGACTGTCACGCTTTCTGATGAACGTGTTGTCCCGTATATCGAGAAGATAGCGAAGCGCAATCCATATTCAGGTAAAGTCGTCACAGGAGGCATCGTCACAGCTCGCGATTCTTCATGGCTTTTAAGCTGGACTTTCAACAGGCAGCCACAGTTCAGAGCACAGAAGAAGAATGAGCTTGTAGGTTGGATATATGGGCTTTTCCCATTTACTGAAGGTGATTTTGTCAGAAAGCAGATGAGTGAATGCACTGGCAAGGAAATCGCGATGGAATGGCTCTATCATATAGGAGTGCCAGAGAAGGATATTGTGGATATTGCAGAGAACAGCTGCAATACAATCCCATGCATGATGCCATATATCACTGCATTCTTCATGCCCCGCAGTCTTGGTGATCGTCCTTATGTCGTTCCAGATGGCGCTATCAATTTCGCATTCATAGGGCAGTTTGCAGAGACGGAGCGAGATACGATCTTCACAACTGAATATTCGATAAGAACTGCCATGGAAGCTGTGTATACACTGATGAACGTGGACCGTGGAGTTCCTGAAGTATGGGGAAGTGCCTTCGATGTCAGAGATCTTGTCCGCGCTTCTGTCTCTCTGCGTGATGGCTCAAAACTCACAGAGATGGATATGGGCTTGAAGGAAAAACTTGCGGTGAAGGAAGCTCTGAAACGCATAAACGGTACGGATATAGAGAAGCTGCTGTCAGAGTATGGGGCGATTTGATTCAAGGTTCCGGATTCTTTATCTGATTTTTTGTCATAATAAGACTGGCTCCTTATTCCCAAAGGAGTCAGTTTCATCAGAACCAAATGTTTATGGAACTATACAGAAAGTAAATAGAAAAGATGACAATAGTGCCGCCATTGAAGTCTTTCCCTATGTTTTGCATTACCATCCGGTTTTGATCTTGATTCGTGTAGGCGGCGATACGCGTAGCCATCGGAACGCTGGGTCCAATACCCCGGTGCGAAGGATTGTTTTTCAGCGTAAATACAAGTATATGCTAAATAACTGGGGACCCAGTTAGGGGCTGGTCGAAAGACCCGGGTCCCCCCTCAAGGGCGGGTGAGACACCCTCTATTTTTGGGGTGGGGGTAGGGCAAATGATGTGTAATATTGATAAGAAGGTTCCCTCATGGGCCGTGGCCTCATATATACGGATTCGGCTGAATGATCATAAAACATAAGGAGTTTGTGTTCTAAGGTCATCCAGCATTTCTGCTCTGATACGCAGGCTGATTACAACGCACATGTACTTAATACTGTCCTTACAATCTATACGTACTCACTCTAGGGCACAGTGAATGTAAGGTCAGTAGGAAAGAAGAAAGAAACTAGACCTGTAGGTGATTGTTCTTTAATCTTCTATTTCTCTTTTACATCTGGTTTCATGAAATTCCTGCAAATAGTTGCACATTGCTAACTATGGTGATAATATCCTGTAGTTAGTGGAGGCTAACAATGAACAAAACAGTTACGGCTTTTCTTGTTGGAGCGGTAGCTGGTGCAGCTCTTGTCACATTCATGCGCACGCCGGCTTTCAGGAAGGGTGCTTCCAAGCTTGTCAGTGCGGGAATGCAACTCAAGAAAGATGCATCTGCTTTCGTGGAGTCCATCAAAGAAGATGCTGAGGACGCCGCGGCAGAGGCTGAATATAAGTCAGCCCAGTCTGCACCCTCCGCAAATTAACGACATGCTCTCCGCTTCGGCGGAGGGCTTTAAACTTTATGGAGCCTTGAATGTATTATCATGTCAGACATTCAATTCCAGGACGGATACGACTGGAATATGATAAAAGAAGAATTGACCCGATAAGGGCTGCCCTTGCCGAGAATCTTATCGCTGTTCAGGAAGGGATTACGGCGATAAGTTTCAACTCAAATGTCGGGACATTCCTAGTGTATTATGATATCTCAAAGCTTTCTGAGTGTGAGGTTCTTGCTTTTTTCAGTGCAATTGATGGCCGGTATCTTGATGATCCGTCAATGCTGGCCTC
>CALXLE010000075.1 GCA_944389115.1 uncultured Spirochaetaceae bacterium | reverse complement strand
TTCATCCTTGTCCTCGAGAATCAGTCAAAGGCACCTTCTCTCAACGAGGATGCCATCCGGTTCGAGGTCGGCATTGAAAGCCAGTACGGCCGGCCAACCAAATGGTTCAATGGCGATGTCGATATGTATGATGTATTTGATACAGCCGGAGCAGAGAACACGTTCTACTCATCAGAGGAACGCATAATGGACCAGATGGGAGATGATGGCACGCTTTACCAGCATTATGATGACGGTTCCATCCGCTTCCGTCTTGCAGAAGGCGCGGATCCATCTACGCTCACTGCCGGCATCTACCGCTCCGAAGTCTATTTCCATGTAGTGTCCTGGAGATGATCGCTTCAGGACAAAAGAATCTGTGGTATAAGATTCCCTATTTATTCAGGCACTTTGTGCCTATTTTTCTCTATATGCTTTTATTTTCATTTCTGATATGATAATAAATAGCGATAAATAACCGTAATAAACAAGGAGAAAAGATATATGTACAGTGTCAGAAAGCGGAATGGAAATCTTGTGGCATTCAGCGCTGAGAAGATCATCAATGCAATCAGGAAGGCATTCGATGCCACGGGTACTGATTATACTGATGAGGTTCTCAGCATGCTCGCACTGCAGGTCACCTCAAGCTTCCAGAGCAAGATCCAGAACGGCGCGATCAGCGTTGAGGATATCCAGGATTCGGTTGAGTCGGTTCTCGGCCAGGCTGGATACCATGAGGTAGCGAAGAGCTATATCATCTACCGCCGCAACCATGAGGCGCAGAGGAATATGAAGTCCGCTGTCCTTGACTACCAGAAGGTCGTCGACGGATATCTCAAGCTCAATGACTGGAGAGTCAAGGAGAATTCCACCGTCCAGTACTCTCTTGGCGGTCTCATCCTTTCCAATTCAGGAGCTGTGACAGCAAATTACTGGCTCAGCCAGGTCTATGATAAGGAAACGGCAGATGCACATCGCAACTGCGACTTCCACATCCATGATCTCTCGATGCTTGCGCCATACTGCGCAGGATGGTCTCTCAAGCAGCTTATCCAAGAGGGACTTGGCGGAGTCGAGGGAAAGATCACGTCACTTCCGGCTTCACATCTCATGACGCTATGCAATCAGATGGTTAACTTTCTGGGAATTCTCCAGAATGAGTGGGCTGGGGCACAGGCATTCAGCTCCTTTGATACATATCTCGCGCCTTTCGTAAAAGCTGATAATCTTAGCTATAGAGAAGTAAAGCAGGCAATTCAGGCATTTGTATTCGGAAACAACACTCCCTCAAGATGGGGGACGCAGGCCCCATTCACGAATATCACTCTCGACTGGGTGTGCCCGAATGACCTGAAGAATCTTCCGGCCATTGTCGGTGGCAAGGAGATGCCATATACCTACGGAGACTGCCAGAGGGAAATGGATATGGTCAATAAGGCGTTCCTCGAGATCATGATCGAAGGAGACGCCAATGGAAGAGGATTCCAGTACCCTATTCCGACCTACTCCATCACGAAAGACTTCGACTGGTCCGACACAGAGAACAACAGGCTTCTCTTCGAGATGACTGCCAAGTACGGAACACCGTACTTCTCCAATTATATCAACAGTGATATGGAACCGACGGACGTTAGATCGATGTGCCCCCTGGCAGCATCTGAACAGGTTCTCGTTTATGATGACTATACAAGGGAATTCCATATCAGCAATATCAAAAGCCTCTGGAAATCCCAGGAAGAGAAACACGCTAAAAGAAAGACATTCATTCTCCATGACGGCAAGCTCAAAGAGGCAAGGCTCAATAAGTTCACAGTACAGCAGATATACGAAGTTGAGCTTATCAACGGCCACAAAATCAGGCTCTCTGATAATCATACAAACCTCACCGCTGAAGGCCTCAAGAGAACAGATGAGCTGACGACATCTGATTATCTTCCGTTCAATACGGTTCCATATCGTAATGGCATTGGGCTTACCTACAATGAAGGATATCTCGTTGGCGCATTCCTCGGAGATGGTTGCTATAAGGATGAGAGAAGCATCAGCTACTGTCTCAATGAAACATCGAAACTCCCTGTTCTTGAAAGAATCAGGAGAATTGTCGAGAACATGGGCGCAAAAACCTCAAGAAATAAAACAAATGGAATTGGGGTTGAGGGCAGCACAATCCTCGAAGTGAATTCGCTTTATATAAAAGGTCTTATCCAGGAATTCGTAATCGGAAGGAATGCGCTTGAAAAAGGGCTTAATCTCAGAGCACTTGGCAAAAGCCTTGAATTCAGAAAAGGCATTGCGGCAGGACTCTACGATACGGATGGAGGGAATCACAATAGGATATATTCATCCTCAAGAAAGATGATTGATTCCATTGCGGCACTTTTCACATCACTTGGTATCAATACAAGAATCGATGTGGATAAAAGAGATTCAAAGAAAACGCTTTCTGATAATCCAATCTATTGCATCCGCTTCTATGAAGAAGATGGTGTGCCGTGCAGAAAGGATACATTCTTCAGGAAAGACGGTTATATGTGGTTCAGGATCAAGAATATCAGAAAGGTCCCTGGGAACCTTGCATTCTGCTTTGAGGTTCTCAATGATGAAACGCCTTACTTCACGATGCCTTCGGGACTTGTGACTCATAACTGTCGTCTCCGCCTTGACCTTAGAGAGCTCAGGAAGAAATCCGGAGGCTATTTCGGTTCAGGCGAATCGACAGGTTCAATCGGCGTTGTCACCCTCAACATGCCGCGCCTTGCATACCTTGCAAAGGATGAGGCCGACTTCTGGAAAAGGCTTGACCGCCTGATGGATATCGCGGCTAAGAGCCTGAAGGTCAAGAGGGAGTTCGTCACAAAACTCCTTGAGGAAGGCCTCTACCCTTACACAAAGCGCTATCTCGGCACATTCAACAGCCACTTCTCCACCATCGGACTCGTTGGCATGAATGAATGCTGCCTCAACGCGAACTGGATAAGGGCTGACCTGACTGACAGCAAGGCTCAGGACTTCACGGAAAAAGTCCTCAACCACATGAGGGAAAGGCTTTCGGATTATCAGGAGAAGTACGGGGATCTCTACAACCTCGAGGCTACCCCTGCCGAATCCACGACCTACAGGTTCGCCAAGCATGATAGGGAGCAGTTCCCTGATATCATCACCGCCTCGGAGAATGACGATGCTCCGTATTATACGAACTCATCGCATCTCCCTGTAGGCTTCACGGATGATATCTTCTCTGCCCTTGATATCCAGGACAGGTTCCAGACGCTCTACACATCCGGTACGGTCTTCCACGCGTTTCTTGGCGAGAAGATGCCGAACTGGCAGAGCGCCGCACGCCTCGTAAGGAAGATTGCGGAAAATTACAGGCTTCCGTATTTCACACTCAGCCCCACCTACTCCGTATGTCCTGATCACGGCTACATCACTGGAGAACAGTGGAAGTGCCCGATATGCGGAAAGCCGACAGAGGTCTACTCAAGAATCACTGGCTATTACCGCCCGGTCAAGAACTGGAATGTCGGAAAGAGCGAAGAATTCAGGGAAAGGAAGACCTACGATGTCGCAAACAGCCATCTCAGGCACAGCGGACCTGAAGCGCCTCAGAGCAATGATGCAGCGAAGCATGATGAGGAGAACGCGAAGGAGACTGCTCCTGTCCTTCTCTTCACGACGAAGACATGCCCCAACTGCCGCATAGCCAAGGCAAAGCTCGATGATGCGGGAATCGCCTACACGGTGATAGACGCCGAAGAGCATCCAGAGCTCACCAGCGAATACGGAATCTCGCAGGCTCCGACGCTCATAGCTGACGGGAAAGCCTGCAGAGGGCTTTCGGAAATACTCGGCTTCATAAAGAGCTGAGAAAAACAGAGCAGAGGCTGGGTAACCAGCCTCGCTTATATAGGAGGCAAAAGCTGAACAGAAACGAAGAGAAAAGGCTCAGAGATATACTCGACAGAGCTGCAGCCGCTTCCCCTTTCATAAGATGCCGCATTTATCCGGACAGGAAAAAATACGACATATTCATGGGGAACTATGACGTCTGCGTCACAATCGATGACACGACGATAACCAAGGCAATCATCCTCGAGGAAGGAATAGAACCTGCATTCACAGGAAGCTTCCTTCTCAGCGACCTTGAGATACACGCGATTGCCGAGGAGGACGGGTTCCCTGCCCTCAGATTCGGAGGAAGCAAAGGGATACCGCAGATCTCAATCGTATTCCGTGGCACCATGCTCTCGGATTTCGCCGCTAAGAATGAAACGCTGAAGCCTGTATGGTCTTCCATAGAGAAGAAGGAAGCGATAGCTGCGATATCCGAAGCAGATAGCACTGCTTCAGAACCATCTCCATCAGATACGATCGCCATCGCCGAGAAGGAAAAGAGGGAAAAGGATTCAATTCTCCTCTATACGGACGGAAGCTGCCGTGATGGTATTGGCTCCTGGGTGTATGTCGCTGTGAAGAACGGCGAGAAGATAGCGGAAGCCTCGGGGCTCTGCGAGAACACTACAAGCACAAGGATGGAGCTTCTGGCTGTAGCTAACGGATTGAAGGCTCTCGAACGAAGACGCTTCGACGGGAAGCTCATCATCGTCCGCTCCGATTATCTTCCCCTTGTCAGCAGGATGAGATCAAAGAGACGTAACATCTCCGGAATGCTCAAAAGCATACGGAACTCAGTCACCAACAGCGGTGAGATGAGGAAGATAGAGAAAGCCTTGAAGGCTATCACCCAGCCTCTGGAATGGGAATGGGTCAAAGGCCATAGCGGCGAGAGATGGAACACCTACTGCGATAAAGTCGCTGGCGGGATAGTTGACAAGGCATATGCAAGGATGCAGCAGGAGAAGAACGCAACGGAAACCGATCCGGAAGCAATCCTGCCTGCAATCCCAGAGGATGCAGCCATCGCACTGCAGGATTAAGCGATACCAGCCGGAGCAAGCCTCCGGCTGTTCCATGGAGAGAAAAATGATAAAAATAACAGAAACCGAGGTATGGGGCTTCAGAGGGGCTTTCAGGGGAATGAGGAATCCCTTGAAGAGCTGGGATAAATCAGACAGCCATATATATGATCCGGAAACAGATAAGGACAAGCCGCTCATCGCTGAATGGATCAGGAAGTTCGGATTCGGCGCTGGGTTTGCCATCGGACCGTATGACATGAGGCTTGCCTGCAATCTCGCAAAGGGTGGAAGCTCGGAGCGGAAATACCTGAGAATGATCCACGTCCAATGCGACATCGATGCCTCAACCTATTGGCTTGCTGAACTAGACACATACAAAGTCGCTACCACAAGAAACTCGACATCCCTTCAGCATACCGGTGCTTCCAGGGACTTCGAGATCACTGACTTCTATATCGATGATGATGAGCTGGAGAACGCCCTGAGGAATCCGCCGCGGATTGGATCGGAAGCCGATGAGGAATATGCATACCGCTGCAGCTGCTGGAAGAACAGGCTTGATGAGATCAATTTCTATAGGAAGAAGTATAAGGAAACAAAGGATTACGCCTGGTTCATCGAGATGAGGACAGCAATGCCGCAGGGGTTCAGGTACCGCATCACATTCGACTGCAACTATGAGGTCCTTATGAACATGTACTATCAGAGGAGGAACCATCGCCTCCCCGACTGGGACACGTTCTGCAGCTGGATTATTGAGCTTCCATATATCAGGGAGTTCATCGGGACAGAACAGAAAATAGGGGCCTGAAAACCTCGCGCATGTACACGCGAAAACACATATATAAGGCATAGGCGTCGCAAAAAGTTTTTATTGCATTATAAGGAATTATTTTCCGATTTTTCTATTGACTTCCTCCCGGAAAATGGTAGACTCAGCATTGCAAAACGGCCTTAGATTGGATTATTCAGAACAGCTGTCATCCGAAGGCAGCAGGGGCCCATTCCAATCCAGGACAAGATGGTCTGATTCGGAAAGACCAAGACTGATCTGAACGATGGGAATACCATCATAAGGGAGGAATTATGATTTTAGATAATATTGAATCAATGGCATATGACTATATATGCCGGAAAGCTAACGAGTTATACGAAAAGGCCTCGGTCATGACCGCGCCTCAGCTCATAAAAGGACTGGAGAAACAGGGAATCCATACAATAGGCAACAGCGAACGGATAGCAAGATCGATGATCAGGGCATCTCTTGATGCCGCTATGGAACAAGAAGAATTCGACCTGGTCGAAAAGATTGCATCATCATTTACGTCAGAGAATGGCTGGCCGATCCTGACATATGCAGAAGGAGGGAGAGCATGATGAATAAGAATCAGAAGTTCATCGCATTATATGCTCAGACGCTGGTCTATGAAGGCAGAACCAATACATTTAAAGAACTGAGAGAGAAGATGCTGGGAGAAGGGCTTGCTCCAGGAAGCACGAATCTTGCATTGGGAAATCAGATATCCACTGCATATAAGCAGGCACTTGCCGAGAAGAATCAGGGCGTTGCTGATGATATCGCGATGGCATTCACAGATGAATTCGGAAACTACTATTGGGATAGATAAATCATGATATCCATGACGGGTTTATGGGGAGGAGCGCCTCCCCTTTTCTCTTGGCTGCTGCAAATCCCTTGTATGCCGAAATAATGCTTTCCCGAAAATCCATGAAATCTGCACATGATGCCATCTGAAAAAGTAGCTGAATGAACAGCTTATGGAATATAATCATCGTACAAAGCAAAATGGAAGAGAAAGAAAAGGATATGCCGATCGAATTCTCCGCGAATGCGGGACCTACAAGGACCTACTCTGTATACACCGGAGAAGCCCTTCCATCCAGCTTTCCCCAAGACAGCGAATCTTCTATGTGCGAAGAGTAACCATTGGGGCATCCGAAGAACCGGGTGCCCCTCTCTCATTCAGGATCCGTCTCCGAAATCTCTTCTGCCTCTTCAGTTGTCTCAGAAACTATCTCTGTCTTACTTGTTTCTTCACTATCAGAATCTCCCTCCTCATCAACCGGTGATTCAGGTTCCTCGTCCAATACATCAATATCTTCTTCTGATGGGTTGGCCATATTCTCTTCCTCAACGCTATCAAGAACCATCATCTCGACTTCCCTGAATGATGATCCCGTGACCGTCATTCCTGCAATGAGCGATCCACCTACCTCAGCAGGACCGAATGAAGAATCAGAGCTCCAGGAAACCGGAATATCTCCAATTACCTCGGAGACTACCGGCCCAGAAGGCAACAGGGAAAAGACCGCTTTTACCGAAGAACTGACTGATGGCCCTTCCTTATCCTCTGCAGATGACAGCTCCTCTATGGATATAAGCTCCCTAACCGCCAGGCCCCTTGATGAGGCGAATGCCTCAGCCTTCCTCTCAGCATCGGCAGCGGCATCGAGGAATGCGGCTGAAGAGATGGATGAAAGAGCATTGTCTCCTTCCCTTATATCCATTGATACTGCATAGGGAATCAGTATCGATACAGCCTTCTCAGCCTCCTCTATCCCGTCTGTCTCTATGGAAACACATAGAAGCCCTTCGTTGGGATCATACAATCCGTCCGAAAGAAGAACCGGGGCCGGATCCGGAATGCGGAATACAGCATCAGTTCCATCTATCCCTGCATCGATGAAAGCCGATGCAAGGGAAACGATGTCAGTATCATCAGGTATCATCGCTTCTATGCATATGGAGGAATAACCTACTTCGGCATGACCCAGCCCTATTACAGTCACGGTCTCAGGTGATGCCGCAAGAGGAAGGATGGCTGCAAGCATGACTGCAGCCACAAGGAGGAATCTACCACGCATAATCGATCACATAGTCATCGAGCTCAAACATGAAGCCGATACCGAGCCTGGCGTTCATCTGCGTGCCTGTGAATGTAAGGGTCAGCGGGGTGATAAACGACCAGCTGAACCATTCCCTTGCCACAGCGAAAGCATATTCAGGGATGAATGACACGCTGCCGCCAAGCCTCATCTCTCCCCTTGAATCGTACTGTCCGACGAACGCGCCCTCAACGCCGAGAGACCATCTTCCGTTCCCATCCATCCTGAATGCCGCACCGACGCCAAGCGAGATCTGCGCTCCATATGGCATAGGCGCTGTCAGTCCGGTAAGCTGGAAGATAGGACCGCCGGATGCCCCTACAACCCCATATACGGTCACATCAGGCTCAACGTTTGAGCCGAATCTGAAGAGAAGCTCTGGAACGGCCTCAGCCTCCATATCATCAGTGCTGAATGTATAAGGGACAGTGAATCCCCCGTTGATGCCGAATGATGAGGACATATAGATATCCGAAGCGGCATAGACGGATACAGCGGCGATAAGCATGGCAATGAATGCTGCAAGCTTCCTGACGGAACAGTTATGAATCATGGCTACTCCTTGATCATCTGATCTTTCAGATCTTGTTTTCGCTATTGATTATAGCATTTTATCGCATCCTATTTCATCACAATCAATAATTACATGAATAAAAGGCTATAATATGCACGAATAGACAGGAGATTGCCGTGGGCTCATATATTTTCGGAACACCTCATTCATCCAGAAAGACAAGAACCGTTCAGGCAGAGAGCATCGAGGATGCTGTCATCATCTTCCGGACGGAAGAGCTGTATCCTGAGCTGTACGTCAGGAAGGAGATGATCGAGCGCATAATCGAGGACAGACCATATCCATATGATCCCGTGCTCGAGCTAAGGCCCGGCGCTTATATAGAAATCTATGATGAATGGAGAAAGGACGCAGAACCAGTGGCAACGATTCCCTGCTCAGATGTCCTATCCGCTTATCTATGCATGGAGAACCAGAAGCTATTGGCTGGAGATGCTGCCTTGGCTGAGGATGTTCCTTCGAAGATGGATGATGCTTCGATTACGAAAGCTGGTATGCGCTCAGCCATGGACAGCCTAATCGCAAGGAAGATGGAGCTTGAGAAACAGCTTGCCGCAGTGAAGGATGAGATTGCCCTTATGGAAGAGAAGCTCTCAAATGCTGCGAAGACGCTGAGGCTCATGAAAAACTATGCGGGAATCGATGCCGATATAGTCCTGATAAGGGACGGATCTCCCGCTCCAGAGGACGAACCTCTCACGATATACCAGTCGAAGCTCTTCATGGATGAGAACGTCGGGATTCTGAACCTCTTTGAAGGAGGAACCGATTCTCTGGATGTAAGGAATATTGATGAATTTGATCGCTGGATTGCCGATAACTTCAGGACCTTCATGCCGGCTGAGAAGGCTCTTACCGTCTGGCAGATACGTCGTGAAGCCAAACAATATGCGCTCGGCTGCAATGCCGAATCCGAGTTCTTCAACTATATCATGAACGAAGGCAACTTCCAGACGTATTTCCTCATAAGGAACGGTGAACGGCTCTGGCGATTCACGTCCGACTTCCATGTTCCTGACGAGGTATTCCCGAAGCTCAGAGAGAAGCGTGGCTGGTTCTCCGAATCGCAGGTGAAGAACGATACAGAGAAAAGGCTCTTTGCCCTTGCAGCGCTCCAGGGAATCATCGATCATACGGATATCCTTGGCACGCGTCTCAGGGATAAAGGGATCCATCTCCTCCGTCCTGTTGCTGAATACGACGAGAAGGATATTGTCTTCATCAGGGATGCGGAGCCTGACCAGTTCATCACGGACGGAAGACCACGATGGAAGGAATACCTGGAACGGAACCAGGAAGGTATCCGGAAAGGATCGAGGATTATGCCGGTTGTCAGCTTCCACGATATCGTGAAAGATAACGGCTGGGGTGAGAAATGGAACGCCATACGCACGACGAACAGCCGCTGCCTGGTTTACTCCGTTCCCGATGCTGGCGAGGTCTATACCGTCGAGGATGTTGATAATTCGTATTGGGGAACCGATGGGCTCAAGGTTCTCTTCAACCCCAAGAACGAGGTCTATTGCTATCGGGGCGACTGGGTCTCGGGCCATCAGAGGATGACAAGGATCGGATTCAGGTATTTCAGGGGTGAGGTCATTGATGTGGATGCCGTATCTTTCGAGGATATAGATTATTACCTGAAATCCCGGCTTGATAGAACTGATTACATCTCAATGCTACCCCTTCTCGCCCGTCTATGGAAATGGAAGAGGCAGGAACATGATGAAGAGACACCCTTTGCGATACTGCTTTCTTCTAAGGCTGGGCTTGATTGGCCGGATGACGAAGAGATAATCAGGAACGTCATCCACTGGTGGAAGACGAAGAACAGGATACGGAGGGCCGTCACGAAGGATGATGCGCTCGCATTCAGGATGTGCCTGAAGAAGATAAAAGAAGAATGTATAGCATAAAAGAATTTCCTGATTAAAATCTGTATTGTTATAATTCTTATATGACCAAATCAAAAAGAATACATATTGCTCAAAATTTTATTGAGAGTAAGTATAGACTTGCCAGTTCATATTCAGCGTTTAAGAATTATTATTCCGAAATCTTTTTCTGTTATTATTCAAGTAAATCAATTGAATATATTTGCAAAGAGAACTTTGACAAGTTCCCTTTCCCCGGTAATTATTTGAATTATTACAATTATTATCATTCATTTTCCTTTCCTAGTTTCATTGGAGACAAAGATATAGATATATTTCTTAATTTCTGTGAATTCCTTCTAAATTTTGTAAGAAATGCCAGATGCCTAGAAAAATATGTCTATTCGCCGATATTCCAAGAATTTCACACTAGATGTGAATTGTTAAATAGAAAAATTACAGAAACTCTTGATAATCTTGGATATGAAATTCAGGTCGACCCTGAATATAAGTTGTTTTATTGCGTCGAAAAGAATTCACTTGCAAATAATGCGTCTGAAATCGATTTCGTTAAAAACGAACCTTCTGCTTCATATAAAATCATCGAATACAATAGAATAAACCTGAAAGGTGACATATTACGTAAACGGGAAATTTTGCAGACGTTCTGTAGGATATTTGAAAGTAAACGTTCTGAATTATCAAATATAAATAAAACATTGGAAAGCAATCTTGGATTCATCATCAACACATTCGATATCAGGCATAACAATTCAGATGAAGGATCAAAATCAAAGAAGGAATATGTTTCTAAATTATCATCTGCTCGATTAGAGAAAATATATGATATGACATACGATTTATTCTTACAGGCTTTCATTTCTCTCGATAACAGCAAATACGATGATTGTATAAAAGATCTTATAATAAAAAGCAAATCGAAAGAATCAACTAAAATCAAGATGCCCGTTGATTAGGCGGGCAACGCAGATTAATTAGGAAAGAATAGAATGAAATCAACCTATTCTCTATTTCTATACTACTAGATCTTTGTTCAATTTAAAATACCCCGATTTTTCTACAAAGATCTCTATAGACTGTATTAACAGAACCAGTACTGATGTAATATGGATTAAAAGATTCGGTATCAATCCAGAATGTAAGATTTAGATTGTCTTCATATATGCCATATTCCATCTTGCCAACCAAGCCATCATTATATAAGCACCTAAAATCATTTTCGTGCTTTTGGGAGTAAGTCGTATTGATAAATAATATCCTTCTGCCAAATCTTGCCCAATCAGGAAGAACGTTTCCAAGAACATTTTTCTCTATGCATGTAGAAACATATTTGCTATCTTCCAAGGGCTTCCCTGTATACGGAGTGAAATAATGTCCAAATGCAGCTGAAATACCAATTATTGACACAATATTCAGGATATATGGATCTGTTGTGCTGAAAAAAGAATCAAAAGATTTACGGTTTGAAATCTCCAATGGAAATACATTGATATATTCTCTTGCTGCTACTTCTACTTTTGGTAACGTTAAATCAGGAATATCATTGTTTTCAATAGGAATATTAACAGCGGGATTAAACGGATCTTCCTGGCATATTTTTAGACTGAAAGAACAATCATCGCTATCTTCTCTCCTCTCAAATTCAATTGAATAGGCTACAGAAAGATCATCTCTAAACTTTCTACTGAAACGAATAATCATATTACCTCCATAACGAATAAGACCGTGGCTATTATACCACGGTCCGAAGGTTATCTGGCGGATATCCCGCCTCTTTCCGCCCATGAGCTGTCGCCTTGGGCATATCTCCGCCTGTAATCCCTGACTGAATATGGGTTCAGCCCTGTGATCCTTGCGGTCTTCTTATAACCATTGCCCTCTTCGAAGAGCCTTAGGCATTCCTTACGCTTCTCAGTTGGAATCCTGTGCCGGAGGGACGATTTTCTTTCTTCCATTTACGTCCTCCAATATATCCTGTTTCCGGCTAGGCCGGAAACAGGGGTACAAGATAATCTAGCAATCCGATCTGTGATCAGGTTGTAGGTGTCTGAGCTGCAGGTGTTCCCTTTACATAGAAGGTTGTGCATGTGCCGGTTGCAGCGCCGCCATCATACTCTGGGCCTTCCCATGTGACTGTGATGGAAACAGTCTGTGCAGTCTCGCCTTCAACCTCTGGTGCTGTTGCAGGAACTGAATACTCAGAGGTCTTGAGAGCATAGTTGCTGAGACCGCTCTTCCATGTACCAGTAACATTGAAGTAAGCATTGCTGATTGATGTTCCCTCAAGTACTGCTGTCTCAGCTGTATAGCCAGGCTGTCCTTCCTTGACTGTTGCTGTGATTACTGTTGGGTAATCCTGATAGAGCTTTACAGATGTCTCAGCAGAAACAGAGGATACGAGACCAATTGTAGCCTCCTCGACATACTTGTAAGTTGCCTTGAGTGTTACAGAGCTGGCCTCTGGGAATCTCTTGACATCTGTCTCACCAGTGATCTTCTCGCCGAAATATGTGCTGAGCTCATATGTAACATCCTGGAGTGCTGTGGAATCGAGAGCAACCGTTGTTCCGTCATCCATGTTCTTTACAACATCAAAATATGTATTGATTTTTGTTGCATTGAATACGCTTCTCTGGAAGAGAGCAGTAGGTACATTCTCCTTTGCAACGATGGAGATTGTTCCGTCCCACTCAGCAGCCGCAGTCTCGGTTACCTCAACAGTGAACTTGCCCTGTACAAAGCCTGTAGCACCACCTTCTCTGCTGCCTTCAGCCATGAATACCGTTACAGTACCTTCAACCTCTTCGCCCTCTGAAGCAGAAGATGTATTAAGCGCAACTTCATACTCGGATGGATCGAGAGCAAGTGTCTTTGCGCCATCAGCTGTTCTGTAGTTAGCTACAACAGTAAGATCCTCTGGCTTCATTGTCTCGCCCTTGAGCCATGTCTCAGGAGCTGTGATTGTGAGGCTATCGATTGGGCTGACCTTGATGACAGAATCAGTTGAAACCTGAAGACCTGCGCCATAAGTAAGAGTAGCAGATACAGTCTTGCCAACAGTAACATAATTTGTTGCATTTGTTGTAACATTAGCAGCTGTTGTGACTTCCTTGTCACCATTCTCATATACAACCTCAACAGAGAACATGGAAGGATCGAAGAGCTGTCCCTCTACGAAGTAATCCTTCTGTACGATATTGAGAGCTGTAGGTACCTTGCCGTTTGGATTCCATACATTAGCCGGCTGCTCACATGCTGTGAAAGCAACGATCATGAGCGCAGCGAGAACTCCAATGAATACTTTCTTCATAATAAGTACTCTCCTCCAATGATTAATTCTGACTGCATATTACCCCCCTTTTGCCCCCCTTGTCAATGGATTTACGTCAAAAAAGGAGGGAATATGACAAAAAAGAAAAAAGCCCTACGATTATTCATCGCAGGACCACGATATATCTCTTTGAGAAAAATATCATAAATGGGGGCTATTACGTTCCCCGTTCCGCCCAGGAGCAGTCGCCTGAGGCATACCGTCTCTTGTAATCCCTGACCGTATACACGTTGAGGCCTGCGAGCTGAGCGGTCTTCTTGTATCCGTAACCCTCCGAAAACAGCTTGAGGCATTCTCGCCTCTTCGCATTCGGAATGAAAGCACGCTCTCTCGGGAGGGACTGTTTGTCTTCCATAAGCCCTCCGTGAGC
>CALXLE010000074.1 GCA_944389115.1 uncultured Spirochaetaceae bacterium | reverse complement strand
GCAGACATCCAGTAATCGCGCTCAGTATTGGCCTCGACCTCATCCCTTGTCTTCCCTACTGCATCAGCAATCACCTGATCAAGCTTATGCCGAAGCTGCTCAATCTTCTCAGCATAAATTGCAACATCGATAGCCACACCTTTAAGCTGTGAAAGCGGCTGATGGATGAGGAATGTCGAATCAGGGAAAGCCACTCTCCTCTCAACAGGGACCGAAAGATAGATAAGGGCAGCCGCAGATGCAACAAGTCCCATCGCAATGACGGTCACAGGTGAATTGACGAACCTGATCATATCGTAGATAGCGAAACCGGAATCAACATCACCGCCAGGACTGTTGATATAAACATATATCGGATCGGATGACTCGCTGTCGAGGACAAGCATCTGGCGGGCGAACTCATCAGCCCTGTCTCTATTTATCTCCCCTGAGATCATCACAGTACGTGTCTTCAGCAGTCTGTCGTTGAGACTTGGATCCGGCTTGTATTCATTCTTATCGTTTTCCATAGCTAGGAATATACCCTAAAGAGAGACAAAAGGAAAGGAAGCCATCATTCCTCCTGCATCGCAGTTCTGATCTCACTATCCCGGAATCCCTTTCTGAGAAGCACAGCTCTTGCGCCATCGTGTCCCTTCTTTCCAATAAGCTCCTCTGCGCAGTTCCGGAGAAACGGAAGGTACTCCTCATCGTCCCAGAACTCAGAAATGACAGCTTCTGCTGTATCTGAGGAGATGCCTTTCTCTCGGAGTCTCATCCTGAGTAAGGGTCTGCCTTCCGGATTCTTTCTCATCCGTGAGCGCACATAAGCATAGGCGAAGCGCCTGTCAGAGAGACTGTTCTCAGAGATGAGCTTGCCAATAGCCTCTGCAATCTCTGTATCATCATAGCCCTTTGCCGCAAGCTTACTCTCTATCTCTTTTGCTGAATGCTCCCTCATTGCAAGAAGCTTCAATGCCCTGTCATATGCTGTCATACCCCGATTCTAGCAGATGCCCAGGGCAAAGAAAAAGGACTGCCATTCCGACAGTCCCATACCGCAATGAGAAGCTCCTTATCTCTTGGAGAACTGGAAGCGCCTTCTTGCACCCTTCTGGCCATACTTCTTTCTCTCGACCATTCTTGGGTCTCTTGTCATGAAGCCAGCCTCATGAAGAGCATGACGATAGTTCTCATCATAGTTGACGAGAGCTCTTGCAAGACCATGCCTGCATGCCTCTGCCTGTGAGCAGATTCCGCCACCAGCGACTGTGATGACAAGATCATACTTGCCCTGAGTCTCTGTGACTTCAAATGGCTGTACAACCTTTGCAGCATTGATAGCATCTACGAAATAGACAGCGATGTCCTTCCCGTTGATTGTCACATTGCCGTTTCCATCGCGGAGATAGACTCTTGCGACGGAAGTCTTACGGCGACCTACGCCGTGGCCAAGATTGATATTCTTATTTCCTTCATTCTTCGTAGCCATATCGCCTCTCCTTAAATCTCAACAGCTATCGGCTTCTGTGCCATGTGCGGGTGCTCTGCTCCAGCATAAATCTTCACGTTTGTGAAGAGCTTTCTGCCAAGCCTTCCATGAGGAAGCATTCCCTTGATAGCATGCTCCATCGGATAAGTAGGCTTTCTCTGGAGCATCTTCTCAAGAGATTCAGCCTTGAGTCCGCCTGGATACATTGAGTGGCGATAATAGATCTTATCTTCCATCTTATTACCGGTGACGCTAGCCTTGGCTGCATTGATGATGATCACGTAGTCGCCCATATCCTGGTGCGGTACATACTCAACCTTATTCTTGCCTCTGAGGATCCTTGCTGCAGCAACAGCTACACGGCCAAGGTTCTTGCCCTCTGCATCGATCAGATACCACTTCTTCTCGATGGACTGAGGTTTAACGAAAATAGTCTTCATAAATCAACCTTCCTGTTTATTCTCCAAGGAAATGAATCCTTCCTGCTTATGCAGGCACGCCGGTCCAGCCAGGAGGACCACAGAACAGGGTTCACCGAATCCATAAGGCTCCAGGAAGGCACAGACTCTCCGGGGAAAGGAAGTATTCTGAAGATTTCTCTTCGGTATCTGTACCAGCCGGGATCAATCCCGATGGATATCCCTGCTCTGCTTTACGCGAGAGCATGCAGAAAACTGCACGATTTGGCATTATATAGAATTAGGGACAGGAATGTAAAGAGAGTATACTGCATCTTACAGCGATTCTGCGATTGCACATCTTATTCCTTTCCGGCCTATTACAGACAGGCATGTCTTCACCTTGCTGATGAATCCTCCATACGACAGTACCTTCTCAGACAGTCCTGCAATGCGGAAAAAAGCAATAGGATCGGAAGCCACCGCAATAAGCTCTTTGCATTTCGGATCATCGATTGGCATGTGATTCCCATTCTCATCCAGATGTATGTAAAACTGATTCCACAGCACCAGCGCCATAATCACATGATCCATCGGCAGTCCGCTTGCCATCCCCTCCTCCAGAGGCCGGAGTATCGCATTCGATATCTTCTTGGATCCATCCGAGGCCAGACGCAGCAATGTATCGGCAATATATTGGTTGGAGAATCTGGAGATAAGATCATCTTCATATGCCGGTATATCAACACCGGGGACCTCAGGGAGAGTCGCTGCAATCTCCGGCATGTAGTAATCGCGGATGAACTCTCTGACAACAGGATCCATGGCCGCCTCATGAACCATCCTGTGGCCCATCATATATGACGGATATGAAAGAGCGGAATGAGATCCATTCAGCAGTCTGATCTTCATAAGCTCATATGGTCTCACATCCTTAACGACCAGAGCTCCTGCCTTGGAAAAATCAGGGATAGCAGTGCATGCAGAATCCTCTATCACCCACTGCATGAAGCTCTCGCAGTGCACAGGACAGCTATCCTCCAGATCATATTCAGCTTTCAGCCTGCTGATGTCATCAGGACCTGTTCCTGGAGTGATTCTGTCGACCATCGTGCAGGGGAAAGCAATACATTCCTCAATCCAGCTTGCAATGTCTGGATACTTTCTCCTGCAGAACTGAAGTATGCAAGCCCTGAGCATCTTCCCATTCTCCGGGACATTGTCACAGCTCATTATAGTGACTGGACACTTTTCCTTATATCTTTCTGAAAGTGCTTTGGAGAGGCATCCTATCGCTGTCTCCGGAGGATCAGAGGATTCCAGATCGTGGATTATCCGGGGATTATCCCAATCTATGCTGCCGACATCATCACGATAGCAGTATCCCTTTTCTGTGATTGTCAGCGTGATAAGCTTTGTATCAGGAGATGACAATACTCTGGAAACTGTACCCGGATCATCCGAAAGGTTCGCATAGCCAACCACAGGCCCATTGATACGCAGTTCTTCTGTCCCGTCAGGTGAGATTGACAGCACGCTGTACAGGTAATCCTGCTCCCTGAAAGCATCGATGAAGGCCCTATCCGACGGGATTATATCAACCTCGAAAACACCTCCATCATATGCACCGCTCCTTAGGAGCATGTCCAGGTATGTCAGGAAATGTGAGCGATGGAAATGGCCCATCCCGATATGGACTATCGAGTGTTTGAGCGCTCCTCTGTCATAGGAGGGAACGCTTATCCCCTTCTTCTTCAATGAATCTAGCGATCTATCCGAGATAATCATTTCCTGCTTATCATACAGCAGCATTGCCAGAATCTGTGAAATTTCTTCCTCAGATCTTCTCCAGCGCAGCGAATGCTTCGATAAATTTTGCAGTCCTGCCCTTGAATGCAACTGTCAGGACACGCCTGTCCTTTGCCAGTTCGGTTATCTCGGTTATCTGCCCTTCCCCATATTCCTTGCTGCGGACTCTGTCTCCTGCCTTAAATGATCCATGGGCATTCTTTGCCTCCGGCTTCTTCTTGATGACCTTAACGCCAATCCCTTTCGCCCATGCTGGCTGAGATGAGACATATGTCCTGGGTTTATAGGAGAAACTCCTTCCGAAATAATCCTCGGGCTCTTCATTCCTGTTTCTGCCCTTTATCGCATCGACCTCACCTGCAAGGAGATTCTCCGGTATCTCTGCAAGGAACCGGGATGGCGTCTGGTATTCCATACGCCCCCACATCGAGCGGCGGGATGCAAATGAAAGATAGAGAGAACGTCTTGCACGGGTCATTGCAACATACAGGATTCTTCTCTCCTCTTCCTCTGCTTTGGATATCTCGCTGTTCCGCCCTGGAATGATATCATCCTCGAGCCCGACAGCGAATACACGGCTGAACTCCAGTCCCTTCGTATTATGCATTGTCATCAGCGTAACACCGGGCTGATCACGAGGATCTTTGTCGCCGAGCGTTGTCGTATCCAACGTGAGCTTCTCGAGGAATTCAATGAGATCCTCACGCCCGGAACCAGCTTCAGACAGAGCCGATACAAGCGCACCGAGGTTTCCGATCTTCGCCTCGCGGATGGTCCTGTCCGGCTCGCTGTTATAAAGATCATACAGCCCTGCGTTCTCAAGACCTTTCTTCAGTATGTCTCCCAGGTTCTCATCATCATCCAGTGAAGCCGAAGCCGTATCCCAAGCAGAGAGAAATAGCCTGGCACCCTCCCCTGCTGCTCCTCCTGTTGATGCGGCAAATGCACGAAGGCCCTCCATGAGGTCATCTCCATATGAGAGTATCTTCGCTATCTTAGCCTCTCCAAGTCCTCTGGAGGGCTTGTTTATGATTCTCCTGAATGAAACGGTATCATGGTGATTCATGAGAAGGTAAAGAAATGCGAGTGCATCCTTCACTTCCTCCCTGTCATAGAATCTCAGGGCCCCGATTACCTTATAGGGAATCTTTCTATCTGTGAATATCTGCTCAAAGATCTGGGACTGGGCATTTGTCCTGTACAATACCGCGGTATTGTCATAATCGCCGAAGCCTTTAATCAGATCAGCTATGCGCTCACCCTCCTCCCTTCCATCAGCAGAAGCGAGGACTGATGGCTTAGGACCTCTAAGTCCTTCAGCGCTTATGAGTTCTTTCTTATGCCTCTGCTTGTTGTGCGCTATGAGAGCCGCTGCAGGGGCAAGTATCTCAGAAGTTGATCGGTAGTTCTTCTCAAGCCTTATCGCACGGACATTCTCAAACGATCCGGCGAATGTAAGGATATTGTCGATATCAGCACCTCTGAAGGAATATATCGACTGATCATCATCACCAACAACTGTAAGCCTGGTTTCCGGGGTTATGAGTGCACGCAGCATTCTGAACTGAATCCTGTTCGAATCCTGATACTCATCGACAAGAACCATCCTGAAACGCCTCTGCATCTCAGTCCTTGTCTCCTCGTCATTCTCAAGAAGCCATGTGCTTTTGAGTATGAGATCAGCGAAATCAGCATTGCCGGATGCAGCAAGCGCTTCCTCATATCTCTGGAAGATCGATGGAAGATCGAAATCGGGGAGAAGTTCCGTCAATCCCGGTGAATCGGGAGTCATACCCCTATCCTTTGCCTTCGATATGGCCTTCTGCACCTGCCTGAGATCCTTCTTCTCAAGCTTCACGCATGATGATAGCAGCTGGAGCGAATCGTCATCGTCATATATGCAGAAGGACGGAGAAAGTCCAGCCTTCATCCCGAAGCGCCTAAGGATATATGCCCCGAAAGAATGGAATGTCCTCATCTCCATTCCCGAAAGATCTGTGTCAGGAAGGGTATCGGCAATACGCGACCTCATCTCCTCGGCAGCTCTATTCGTGAATGTAACAGCAAGGATCTGATACGGCCTGTATATGCCTTCCGAAACGGCATAAGCGATCTTCTGGGTTATAGTTCGTGTCTTGCCAGAGCCTGCGCATGCAAGGATTAGAAGATTATGGTCGAAATCGCGGACAGCCTCACGCTGTTCATCGTTGAGCATGGAGAAATCAAACAATGAGAACCCCCTCGAGATCGATTCCTCTCACATTCGATACACCAATCTTCACAACATCCCCGCTTTCCATACCGCGTCCCATTATGACTGTAAGTCCATCGACATCAGGAGCCTGGGCATAGATTCTTCCGATAGCAAGATCCTCACCTTCAACCTTCTCCTCGATGATGGCCTTATACTCCTTACCTATGAAACGTCTCAGACGCTTTGCTGTTATCTTCTCCTGGATGGCTTCCAGCTCCTTCTGCCAGACAGCAGCCTTCTTATGGGCTTTCAGATGCTCCTTCTCCCCTCTCATATCATAAGCAGGAGTATCCTCCTCCCTTGAATAGAGGAAGGACCCCATCCAATCGAACTCAGCCTCTTCTGCGAATCTCTTGAGCTCCTCAAAGGCCTCTTCATCCTCTCCGGGGAATCCAAGCATCAATGTTGTGCGTATCACAGCATCAGGAAGAGCATCGCGGATTGAACGTACAAGCGCTGTATATATTTCCCTGTCGCCTGTGCGTCCCATGCCTCGGAGAACCTTCCTATCCGCATGCTGGAATGGGATATCGAAATAAGGAAGTATCTTTGCCCTATCCCGGGTAAGCTCCACAAGCCCCTCGGGGAATGTATCGGGATGGATATAAAGCATCCTCAGCACAAAGTCCCCGTCAAGGGATGAGAGCTTATCCATCAACGGCACAAACATCTGCTTGCCATATATATCGAGGCCATACGCCCCCAGATCCTGGGCTATCACATTGATCTCATATACACCGGATGCGATAAGTCTCTCAGCTTCCTTTATGATCTTCTCCATCGGCCTCGATCTGAGAGGACCTCTGATGAGCGGTATAGCACAGTATGCACAGCGATGATTGCAGCCCTCGCTTATCTTCAGATACGCACTGCCTTTGTATCCCAGAAGTTCCTTCCTGTCATCACGCTCCCTGTCCGGATCTGGATACTCTGGTATCAGGATCCTATCTGCTTTTCCGTTGAGCACTTTGGGGAAAAGGGAAAGATCATGATTGCCGAATATCGCATCGGCCTCATCAAGCTCCATCTCCCTGCCATAACGCTCCGCAAGACAACCTGCAAGGATTATCCTTGCATTGGGATTGGCCTCCTTCAGAGAGAAGAACGTATCTATCGACTCTGTCTTCGCGCTCTCGATAAAACCACATGTATTGACGACAATGACATCAGCAGAGGCAGGATCATCGGTCTTTTCATAGCCGTTCTCCTCCGCATATGTCAAAAGTATCTCGGAATCAACCTGGTTCTTGGCACAGCCAAGGCTCTCAATATATATCTTCACGCCTTGACTTTAGCCTAAAGACAGAGGACAGACAAGGCTGTATCATACCCACATGGACCGCACAATACGCGCAAGCAGCAGCATGATAGATAAACAGATAGGAAAACTCTGGGATTTATATAAAGATAAAACAGCAGAGCTGCATATCCAGGCACAGATTGTTTCCGTTATACTTGCTGTTCCCAACCTGCCGGGAAATATACTTGCGATGTTCCGTCAGGAAGATAAAGCTATCGCAATAATAGAAGATATCCTCCTCGGCAGCCCGGAGAAGGATATGGAGAATATATTCCTTCATGAGCTTGCACATGCGCTTGACTGGTATCTATACAAGGCATCCGGTCATGGACAAACCTTCAGGGAATGCTGCCGCATGCTTGGAGCTCTGCCTGAATTCTCAAGAAGCCATGTACGGCTATCGATAGACAAACAGAACTCAAGGAGAGAAAAGATTAAGAAGCTGATGGCTCTCTCATCCTCTCCTTTTGAGAATGAAGCAGCAGAAGCGATAAAGAAGGCCCAGAAACTGATGATTGAGGGCAACATCCCACCAGAGGTGGATGATAAAAGAATCTACACAGCCGATCTCTATGAGGCAAAGCGCCTGCCCTTCTGGACAAGGGAACTTGCATGGTATGCCAGCTCATCCAGCGGAGTGTACAATGTCATAATCACAGGAAATGAATCCAGGATTATCACAGTGCATGGAAGCGTCGAGGAGATAGAGCTTGCGCTGTATATCTTCGACTACGTCGTTTCTGCTGCAAGCCGTGAGATAAAGGCGATGAGGGCAAAGGGGAAGAGCATATCAAAAGGCAGCTTCATATGCGGCGCTGTCGATGTTCTATCCGAAAAAACAAAAGGAACTGCGGAAGAGAAAGCTCTCATGTTAATAAGCAAGGATAATGAAAAACTTGCAAAGGAGCTTATCTACAATGCGGTCAAGATACGAAGAACATATGCACATACATCAATAAACACCTCAAGCTACAACCTCGGCCATGACTTCGGCAGCAGGCTTGATATAAAGAAAGGCATAAGAATAAAGCAGATTGAAGGGGACTGAATAAAAATCCAAATGAAACCGGCAAGGAATTAGAATCCTGCTATTGAAACATGAAATTCATTGGTAAACAAATAATTGGCCCCGGAAACTCCAGAGCCAACTATTTGTATCTAATACCTAATTTCAGAAGTTACAAATTAAACATATAAGAAAATTCAATTAGGCTGGTACAATCCAAGATGCTGTTGTAATTCCTTCATCGGCACATCACAAACGGGAACATCATATTTAATCGACAAGGCTGCAGCAATTCCAGCAGCAGTCCCGGTTGTTACACAAGCAGGCTGATTCCTCAAATGCTTATGAGCAAGGAAATCACAAGAAACGTTCCTACCTGCCACAAGAATATTGGTTGATTTTTCTGGAACCAGAATTCTGTAAGGTATCTCAAAACTTACCATTTGGGCCACAGCCTCTCTAACTGAATAATCATTTGATGATCCCTCATTTCCATCAGGAGAATGGCCTTCTCCCTTCTGCCCTAGTGTTTGCCGTCCATGACAGTATCCAATACAATCATCATAATGGTTGTTATCAATAATATCCTTTTCTGTCATAACAAGATTACCGATAATCCGTCGAGTGTCTCTGACTCCAACAATCTGTCCACTGCTAATCAGAAAGACATCTTTCATTCCTGGAATAAATTTTCGCATAAACTCCATCAGCTTTGACTGCTGATTATGTGATTCGACTATTGCCCTATTTATATCAGCATTGTTAGTTCCATCACAATCATAGATGCGAATTGTATTTATCGTTGCTGTTTTTCTATCAACAAACATCGATTCAATACGGAAATAATTACATGAATCATAAAGATATCCCTCTCTCTTAGCTTCTTCAACTAATGAAAAGAAGCCAAAAATACGAATTTCTCCTGTTTCTAAGTTCACACAATATTGATTAGGATCCACAGAAAATTCGGAAGGATTGTTTTGCACATATTCCAAAAACGCCTGGCAATCTATTCCGCCAACGGTAAACAGCAATGTTACTGGACGCATTTTAGAATCTTCTTCCCTGCCTTTCATAAATCTATATCCAGCAAAATTACAAATATCACCATCCCCTGTAGCATCAACAATACGTTTGCATTTTATGATTCCAAGTCCTGTTTTATTTGCAACAATAATTCCTGCAATTGTTTGTTTCTCCCGAAAAACATCACAAATCCATGTATCAAGCATTAGAGAAACATTAGCCTCATTAAGCATTGCAAACATTTCATTTATACAGGCCTCAGCATCAAATGGTACCGTCTCACCTTCAACGGCGGCTCCCTTTGCAATTAGGCGATCAAATAATTCTTTAGCTAACCCTTCACAAAAATAGTAAGGGGTATAAAAAAGATTCATCGCACCTGCTGTGGCTATTCCTCCGACAACCTGCAATCTTTCAATGAGACATACATTATAGCCTTCCCGTCCTGCAGAAATAGCAGCAGCAACACCAGCCATACCAGCACCTGCAATTGCTATATCATACTCACCTAATACAGGCAATTCTTTATCATATCTATACATGGAATACCTCCTTTTGATCACTCTTTTACAGCACCAGCCGTGAGTCCTTTAATAAAATCCTTCTGCAAGAACTGGAATATGATTGTCACTGGCAGCATCGCAATGCAGGCTGCAGCCATAACAGTACCCCACCTTATTTCACTGGTTTCCATAATGAATTCTGCAATTTTGACAGGTAAAGTCTTATTTCTGCCTGACATAATGACTGATGAATATAAATATTCATTCCAGGATGTAATCAATGTATATGTCATTATTGAAGCAATTCCAGGACCAGACAATGGAATGATTATTGCTGTAAAAATCTTCCAATATCCTGCACCATCAATAGTTGCACATTCGTCAATTGATTTAGGAACGGTATCCATATATCCCTTTAGAAGCCAGATTCCATAAGGAACCGTGAATGTCAAATGTGCAATAATCAATCCCGGATACTTATTTATTAATCCCAAATTGCCAATTATAAGATAGAGAGGCAAAACAAGAAGTATCGAAGGGAACATATATGTAAAAATTGTAATCTTGCTAAGCGCATTCTTTAGTGGATATTTAAATCTGGATAAGCTAAACGCAGCTGTAGTAACCGCAAATAGGTTTATTATCATTGTTCCAATAGCAACAATAATACTGTTAAATATATTTCCCGTAATTGGTGTTATAGTAAAAACCTCTTCATACCACTGCAATGTAAATTCAGTTGGTATAAATTGATACTTTGCCTGGAAAATCTCTTCAGAAGGTTTAAATGAGGTGAATATAATATTCACAATCGGGAAGATTATAATCAAGCAAAGTATAATTAAAACAACAAAACGCAATACCTTGTTCATTTAATCCTCCTTTTCAATCAACTTAAAATAAAAGCCACTCATTACCACTAGGAAAAAGAAAATAACCATTGCAATTGAAGTGGCCTCTCCGAACTTATATGCACCAAAAGATCTTTGATAAACATAAATTGGCAATGTCTCAGTTGCAAAGGCCGGACCTCCTCTGGTCATGAGCCAAACAAGATCATAATCATTGAAAACCCATATCGTTCTGAAAAGCACAATGATTGCAATGAGCTTTCGTAGATAAGGCAAGGTGATATGAAATAGCTGATTGAACCAAGAAGCTCCATCTATAATTGCAGCCTCATAAAGTTCCTTAGGAACAGACTGCAAAGCTGCAATAAAACTAACCATCAAAAGAGGGAATCCCCTCCATATGCTCACAGCCATTACCGAGGGCAATGCAAGTGCCGTATCAGCGAGGAAAGCAACTCTACCATCAGTAATATTAAACAATTCAAGGAGATAAGTAATTACTCCCCATCTCTCATGGAGCATCATTCTCCAAGCAAGAGCTGTAACAACAGTAGGTAAAATCCAAGGAAGAAGAAAAATAGATCTTATAATACCGATTCCTGCATATTCTTTATTTAAAAGCAAAGCTATTCCAAATGCCAGAATGCATTGGCCAGCAAGAGTACCTATTGTATAGAAAATGGTTCTACCTAATGCTGCCCAGAAAGTCTGATCGGAAAATAAGGAAATATAGTTTCCAATCCCATTAAATAATGTCTTCTTTGTAAACCAATTATAATCAAAAAAACTTAATACTATTGTGTATATGAATGGATATAGAACAAAACAAAGGAATACGGCTATTGAAGGCAGCAAAAATAGATAACCGATCTTTGCTTCTCTGGTAAGTCGACGCATTAGAATATTCTCCTTGATTTCAACGGAGGAGCTGCCAAAATTACTTTCTGACAGCTCCTATATATACTTATGATTACTCGTTATATCCATCTATTGGATAATTGAATTCTTCCATTACATCCTTCATATTTGAATCAATATATTCCATGGTCTCTTCCAATGACCAATTATTGAAAAGATAATTCTGCACAGCATCACTAAGGAAAAGCTGAGAAGAAATCTGACCTGCAACAATTGAAGGACCTGCTTCAAAGCCTACTCTTCGTGCAGTAGGAAGTGCGTACTCAAAGAGATACTCAATCTCATCCTTAAACATTTCCGTAATAGGATCACTATAGAACACATCTGATTCAAGCACACTCTTCTGCAAAGGAAGGTTATATACAGGGCGAGCAGCACAAGCGATTGAAATATTCTCAGGTTCAAAGAAGAATTCAATCCACTTATCTATTGCTTCCTTCTTCGTCTCATATGCCCCTGCAGTAATACTCCAAGCCCAGATTCCTGCATCATGATATGGAGGATATTCCTCTCCATCCGGGCCAACTGGATGAACCATTACACTCAGATTCTCAAGCATATCCGGATTTACTTCACTAGCTACACCTATATCTCCACCCCAGGAAGAAGTAAAAACAACTTCGCCATTAGCCATTGCCGTACGATAATCGACCCACATCCAATTGCTAACACCAGCTGGCATCATTCCGTTATCATTTAGTTTCTTCAAATATAAAAGTGCATCTTCAACTTTTTTACGTTCTGACGGAATATCAAGCAGATAAGCGCCATTTTCTTCATCAAAGAAATTGCAGCCATTAGCATTACTCCAAATACAGAGCTGCTGATATGCGGCCTCCCGGGCTAAAGCCATTCCCATAGCAGTATAACCTTGACCCTTGACAAGTTCACATACCTCATATAGATCATCCCAAGTTCGTATTGAATCAGGATCAATTCCTAAATCATCGAGAATGTCTGCTCTATACCATATTGCATTGATATTCATAGAGAATGGAATTCCCCAAACATTACCATCTCTTGTTCTGCATGAATCGATTGAAGCTTTTCCTGAAACAAAATCTGTTCCTGTAGGATCAATTGCAGAAAGGACATCATTCATAGGAGCAAGCATGCCCTGATAATACATCCAGGCAACTTCCGATTGATCACAAAGCACCATATCAGGGTAATCCCCAGAAGTAACTGAAGTCATCATTCTTGTGTACCAATCTTTATGAGATACATATTCTACAGTGACCTCAATATCAGGATTCTCTGCCTGAAACGCTTCAATTATCTTCTGATGTGCCTGCTGATCAGCGGTTGTAGTAAGGGCTGTCCAGAATGTAAGATGTGTTTTCCCTTCGGATTCATTAGTTCCATTTGCAAAAACGGCCAACACAGAAATTAGCAAAATAAAAACAACCAGTGTTCCTCTCTTTTTCATAGTAAAACCCTCCTTTTGTTTTGCTATGTCTATATCTAGAACTTATTTATATGTGCGATATCATTGCCCATATCGCAGTTCTGATAATCATCGACAAAGACCTCAACGATATAAGGCTTGCCGCTTTCCTTTGCTCTCTGCATTGCAGGTTCAAGTTCTGAATACTCAAAGACTCTTTCTGCCTGGCAGCCAAATCCCTCTGCTACCTTGCGGTAATCGATGAATCCGTATTTATTTTCCTTGAGAGCAACCTCATACTCGTATTTGTAAGCACCTTTCTGATTCTGCCGGATAAGGCCAAGATAGGCATTGTTGACGATGACAACGACTATCGGAAGGTCATATCTCTTGACAGCAGCGAGCTCTTCCACCATGAAGGTGAATCCGAAATCTCCCATCATACATACAGCCTGCTTGTTGCCAGCACCGATGCTTGCACCCATTGCAGCAGGAATATCGAAACCAAGAGTTCCTGCACCGCCGCTTGGAAGATAAATCCTAGGCTTACTGATTCTCTGAAGCTGTCCACTCCAGATCTGGGTGATGCCACATCCTGTTGTATAGAGACAATCGTCTCCAAATACTTTATTAACCATAAGAAAAACATCACGAGGATCGATAATCTCACCCTCTCCCTTATACTTACGGTCTGAAGCCTTCTTAAGCGATGGGATATCAGCAACTCTGGGAGATCCTTTTCTCTGTCCTCCCTTCTCTGATTCTTTGATAAGAGCCTCTACAGCAGTCAGAGCATCGGACTCAATTGCGATTACAGGAGTAATGAGCTTTCCAAGTTCTTTAGGATCCACATCGATATGGATGAACTTCCTATCACCCTTGTAAACAGCCATATTCCCTGTATGTCTATCAGTGAATCTGCAGCCGATACCAAGAACGACATCTGAATCAAGGAAAATCTCATTACCGGAAGATGTTGCTCCGACCTGTATACCGACCTGTCCTGCATTAAGAGGATGATTTTCTGGCAAACCTCCCTTTGCCATGTATGTGGTGACAACAGGAATCTGCATGATCTCTGCAAACCTGACAAGCTGATTCTCTGCATGTGCAAGAATCACGCCTCCGCCCATGATAATTATCGGCTTCTCTGCTTTATCAAGGAGATTTACAGCTTCCTTGATCTTCGTTAAATCAGGCTCTTTTCTCACAACAGGCTTCGACTGATACGAATCAAGATCAAAATCAATCTCAGCAGTCTGAACATCGAGAGGTATATCAAGAAGAACAGGTCCCATTCTGCCTTCGCGAGCGGTCCAGATAAGGTCCTGCATTATCTCTCCGATCTTCTCCGGTTCTGTAATGCAGACAGCTTTCTTTACCACAGGGGAAGCAATCGCCACGATATCAACACACTGGAATGCATCCATTCCAAGCTGAGCCCTTACAGCCTGTCCCGTGATTGCGAAAAGAGGCATCGAATCTATTTTTGCGGTATAAAGGCCTGTAACAAAGTTCGTTGCACCAGGACCAGAGGTACAGATAGCAAGAGCCATCTTGCCGGAGGATCTGAAATATCCATCAGCAGCATGGACCACAGCTTCTTCATGCCTCATGATGTGATGCTTGATCGGCGAATCTGCCAGATATTTATATACACCATTGATTCCCGCTCCGGGGATACCGAAAGCATCAGTGATGCCCTCTTTCTCTAAAATCCTTACAACAGCTTCTGCAACCTGCATATACACCTCTCTGGTTTTAATTTTAAAAATTAGGTTTTACTTTCTAACACAATCATCAAACCACAATTTCATTATGTCAAGAAAATATTTCAAAATTTAATAATCGATTTTAAAAATTAAAATAGAGAAGAGAATTTGCATTCTTTATGCTAGAAATTAACTATTTAGAACAGTTAGAACTATGATTTCCATTACCAACAGAAAAGAAAGAAACAAATAAACGTTTAGATCCTGTAGAAGCAAATTGTGTTTATCACTAAAATACTCTTGGAAACAATAACAGTAATTTCAAAATTAAAAATTATCTTTTAAATAATAAAATTTATTTACAATCAACACTATTCACAATAGAATGGCTCTATAAGAGGGATTCTATGAATGATAGCGTAAAGAAGAACCAATCTCTGAAGAAGGCACTTGATATACTCGAAGTAATGGTTGATCTGACAGCACCGGCACGTCTGCAGGATATAGCGCAGAAAGCAGATATGTCTCCAAGCACAGTGCTTCGATTTCTCAATACCTTTATCGATTTTGGCTATGCCAAACAGGATCCGGATACATCGCTTTATTATCTGACTCTGAAGCTTGCAGACCTAGGAAACAGGAATAGGATCAACTATCCATTCCAGGGATCCCTCCGGAAATACATCAAGGATATTGCTACACATTTCAACGAATCCTCCTCTCTGTGCATCGAAGACAATATGCAGATGGTATACATCGCAACAGAAGAAGGCCCGGCACATATGCTCCAGACACTTTCAAGAATCGGGCGCATTGCTCCTATGCATTCCACAGGCGTTGGCAAAATCTTCCTCACACAATATTCGGATACAAAGCTCGATGAGCTTGTGAAGAAAAGAGGGCTGACAAAACTTACGGAGAAGACAATAACCTCACTACCAGAACTGAAAGCCGAAATCGATAAGGTCAGGAAACAGGGATATGCCGTCGATGAAGAGGAATGTGAAATCGGGGTACGCTGTGTTGCGGTTCCTATAAAAGAATACTCAGGGAAGATTGTAGCAGCAATGAGCATATCAGCCCCAATTACCCGCCTGACATATGAAAGGACAAATGAAATCATAAAATACCTTCTTGACCTGAGTGCGCAGGCCTCTGCAGAACTAGGATATAAAAGCTTGGGATGAAATGACGACTCTCTCACAAATCCCGAGTATCAGCTTTCATCACTACAGCATCTTTTCTGAAGAAGGCAATTCCATAGCGGATTATCTCCCTGTATCCTTGAAGGTCGTCCCCATACTCCATTGCCTGTATCTGCTCCAGAGCGGACACGGCAGCTTTCTCCATGTCATCAGCAGAGGAAGTCCTCTTGACCTCGAATACAGCGGCTCTGCGGTTCTTCCTGTCAAGAAGAAGAATATCAGCACGTCCTGTACCTGATTCCCTATTTGACTTCACTATGTACCCCGCTCCGGAGAGAAGCCCTGCAAGGAATGCATGGTAATAGTCTTCCCTGTAATCGTAATAGCTTATCGTATCAAAAAGATACTGTGAGATCTGCTCCGAAAGCATATCGGTATCACCAGTCCATATAGCATGGAACAGCGACTTTCTGCTGCTCTTCCTGACATTCTCTGAGAACCATTCATCGACATAGTAAGCAAACAGGCATCTGATCTCCTCATTGGGCAGCTTAAGGAGTGTTTCTCCATTAGGATAGTACTTACCCGCAAGCGTCAGATAGCCTGTAGCAAGCAGCAGGCTCCAGATATTCTCCTCACTAGAATAGAGATCACCATATGTGAGCGTCTCAAGGACCCTCTTCTCAATATTCCTTCCATCAATCAGCGCAGAATAATCCGCCCCAACCTCAGCATCAGTCATATCTATCAAGCGGCGGATTACATCATTTCCACTTGAGTTTGCCCAATAGTTTTCAGGCTCTGCACAAGCATTGATCTGTAGCCGTTTCACATAAGAAAGCACATCCCAGGGCGTGTAGATATGCCTATCCCCGATAGCGTATCCGTCATACCACTTCTGGATCACATCAGCCTTATCAGCAAGACCTGTATCGGAAAGAAGCCTCAGGACCTCTTCCTCCGTAAAGCCGAATGCATCCGCATATTCGGCACCTGTGACGGAATAGACTGCGAGATTGTTCAGACCTGTGAACAGGCTTTCCTTCGATATTCTCAGACACCCCGTGAGTATACCCTTCTCCGTATACGGGCAATCCTTCAGGACGGACAGGAACATCGCCCTTATCACATCGAGCATCTCGTCGTAATACCCGTTGCGCTCCGCCTTATCCAAAGGCACATCGTATTCATCGAATATGA
>CALXLE010000073.1 GCA_944389115.1 uncultured Spirochaetaceae bacterium | reverse complement strand
AAGGACATCAAGGATAAGATGGAGTTCTATATGGGACAGAATACCCCTCAGCGCAGGGAGTTCATTATGGAGAATCTTCTGAATGTCACAGGCTGATAAACTCTACAGGAATTACTTTCTTGAATATGCTTCATATGTAGTCAGGGACAGGGCTATCCCTGATCTTGTCGATGGATTCAAGCCTGTTCAGCGCAGAATCATGCATACGCTTTTTGAGATGGACGATGGCCGTTTCATGAAGGTTGCCAATGTTGTCGGCGCCTGTATGAAATACCATCCGCATGGCGATTCCTCGATCTATGAAGCCCTCGTCAATCTTGCAAACTGTGAGCTCTTCATAGAGAAGCAGGGAAACTTCGGAAACTTCCTTACCGGTGATGGCGCTGCTGCTGGCAGATACATAGAATGCCGTCTTAAGCCATTTGCGAAGAAGGTGCTGTATAATCCTGAGATAACCGAGTATACGGAGTCCTATGACGGAAGAAACAAGGAGCCTGTGCTGTTTCCTGCAAAGATCCCTGTCGTTGCTGTTCAGGGGACGATGGGTATTGCTGTCGGTATGTCCACCCAGATCCTGCCGCATAACCTCATCGAGGTTCTTGAGGCTGAGAAGAAGGCCCTCAGGGGAAAGAAGTTCGAACTCTTCCCGGATTTCCCGGGAGGTGGCATCATGGATGTCTCTGAGTATGCGGATGGCAAAGGCAAGATAGCTGTACGTGCCCGCCTTAATGCCTCAGATCCAAAGAAGCTTGTGATAGAGGAGCTGCCTTATGGTGTCACAAGCGAAGCCTTAATCGAATCGATAGAGAAGGCCAATGCTACAGGCAGGCTCAAGATCGCATCAATCAGTGATTATACGGCAGAGAAGGCCCAGATAGAGATATGCTGGCAGCGCAATGTCTATTCAGAGGACATGGTTGATGTGCTGTATGCGACAACGGACTGCGAGAAGAAGATTTCCGTCAATCCGCTTGTTATTGTTGATGGGCTGCCTAAGGCTGTCTCGATCACCCAGATGATACGCTTCCATGCCAAGCATCTGGTCGAAGTCCTTACAGCAGAGCTCGAGAATGATAAGAAGCATCTTCTTGAAAGGCTCAGGGCAAGGACGCTCGAGCGTATCTTCATCGAGGAGAGGATCTATAAGGAAATCGAGACAAAGAAGACTCAGGACGATGTGAAGAAGGCTATAATCGATGGCTTTGTTCCATTCGAGGCAGAGCTTGGCGGAGAGCCTCTCAATGATGACGATATAGAGAGATTGCTGAAGATTCCTATCAGGCGCATCTCCCTCTTTGATATTGAGAAGAACAGGAATGAGATTGCCCAGATTGAAGGGGATATCCAGACGATAGACTACAATCTGGCCCATATCGTTGATTATGCGGAGAATTATCTCACTGAGCTCGAGGGCATGGTCGATAAGGATCAGTTCAGGAGAAAGACAGAGATATCATCATTTGAGACGCTGAATGCCAAGCAGGTCGCTGTCAGGAATATGGATATAAGGTATGATCAGTCGACTGGATACCTTGGCACGAACATCAAGACAGGAGAGCCGCTTCTGAAGGTGAGCCCGTTTGATAAGATCTTCTATATGAAGACAAATGGTGAGTACCGTGTTGTTCCTGTCGAGGACAAGGTGTTCATTGGAACAGAAGGGCTGTTCTATATCAATTATGGCGATAAGGATATCATCTCGAAGGAGGTGTTTACCGTTATCTACCGCGATAAGGTCCGCGACAAGAGCGTTTACCAGATAAAGCGCTTCAGGATATCGGCATTCTCTACCGACAAGAACTATTCTGTAGTCTCAGGACCTAAGGCCAAGGTGAAGAAGATGTCCATATGGCCAAGTGCGATAATAACGATGAAGTTCAAATCCGGATACGGCTATAAGATAACAGAGGATACAGCCCGCTTTGCGGACTTCCCGATCTATAAATCACCAGCTGCTGCTGGGCAGAAGCTGACGGCGAAGGAGCTGCAGTCCCTCTCGATAAGGCAGACAAAGGATCCTTCGACCTCGGAGGAGAATGAGCCGACGCTCTTTGATGGAGTGGAAGATGATGGGAATAGCTGACCGTGTCCTCTATGAGGATAATCATCTTATAGCTATCAATAAGCTGGCAGGAGAGCTCGTGCAGGGAGATGAGTCAGGGGACAGGACGCTTGCCGATGATGTGAAGGAGTATCTTAAACGCAAGTATAATAAGCCCGGTAATGTCTACCTTGGCATTCCTCATCGTCTCGATAGGCCGACTACCGGTATCGTGATATATACGAAGACAGATAAGGCTCTTTCAAGGATGACCGCGCTCTTCAGAACCTCAGATGTAAAGAAGACATACTGGGCAATCGTCGACAGGTGCCCTGAGAAGATGGAAGGTGAGCTGATCCATTACATCTCCCGTGATGCGAAGAACAACAAATCATTCGCATCAAGCAAGGAGCGGCCAGGCTCTAAAATAGCAAGGCTTTCCTATCGCGTGCTTGCCTCATCGGATCATTACCACCTTGTCGAGATTGACCTGCATACGGGAAGGCATCATCAGATAAGGGCGCAGCTTGCGGCTCTTGGGATCCATATAAAAGGCGATCTCAAATACGGGGCTGCCCGTTCCAATCCCGATGGCGGAATATGTCTCCATGCGCGCCGCGTTTCATTCATGCATCCCGTGAAAAAGGAGGCTGTGGAGATTATCGCGCCTCCGCCAGGGGATACGCTCTGGACATATTTCCTTGGGAAGATAGAGGAGCGGCCATGCTGATGAGGAAGATTTCCGCGATAATCCTATTGTTATCTGCAGCCGTATCTCTATATGCAGGCAGTTCAATCGGAGTCTCCATTGCCCCTGACTGGAGCTGGAATGGTTCGGGAGGTGGCAGCACCGATTTTCTTTTCACAGCTGATGGTGCGAATTATTTCGGTGACAGGCATGGCATAGGCCCTGAATATGGAATCGGGGTTGTATTCCCTCTCAATACATGGGAAGAAGGACGGGTAGAATCGGTCGCCGGATCTCCATACGGCTTTGCGTTCAGGATAGGCTTGGGATACAGATATGATACCGAGAATGTCGTAGGGGTTTTCATCGGTGCAGGTATAAGGGGGAAGCTTCAGATGTACAATGACCGTCCCCTCCCTGATCAGTCGGTGAGGTTATTCACCCTCGATGTCTATGGCCGTGCCGGTATTGATTTCAGCATCATGAATGCCATAAGCATAAGCCTGGGTTTAATGGCGGGAGGCCCTGTGTATTCCGATGCTACCTTGATTTCAGGAGGAGTCTCTCTGTCTTCTGATTACCGTAGGGATGGATTCTTCATCTCGCCGTTCGTTGGAGCTGCGATTCTGTACTGAGGTCCGCTATGATAAACGCAATAGTCTGCATACCGTATCTAGAGCTCAAGGAACCTTATGAAAGATGCATACGGCAGTATTCGGACAGCGATATCAGATTCGATGTCAGACATGTCATCGGTATCAGGGAAGCGCTTGAGGATGCGGTTGAGAACTATGACATCGTAGTGGCAAGAGGTATAACGGCAGCAACCGTTGCACGTAAGTGGCCCAGTAAGCATCTGATTGAGATTGAGCTTACAGGATACGATATACTGAATGCAATAATAGCCTGCAAGGGCCGGTATAACCCTAAAAGGATAGCGATTGTATACGCAGAGACCCTCAGATGCGATGAGGCAATGCTTTCATATCTTACAGGCATAGATATCGTGGTAAGGAAGATATCCAACGAAATCGATACAGAGAGCGCAATCATGGACTCTGTTTCCTCCGGTATCGAAGCATTTGTCTGCGGGCGTACTGGTGCAACAATCTGCGATGCCAATGGATTCCATTATGCGTCTGTCGAAGTGGGCAAGGAAGCTATAGAACGTTCGATCATAGATGCTGTGACTGCAGCGAAGACGATGGAGTATGAACGATCCAAGAGTGTGCTCATAAGGCAGCTTCTTGATGATAACGCCGACGGAGAGATCGCGCTTGATGCAGAAGGGAACATCATCGAGGAGAATAGCGTTGCAAGCACTCTCATCGGGCCTGGGCTTGGGAATATCCCAGAGTGGAAGGATGCACTGAAGAGCCATGCTGGGATTGAGAAGGTGAAGATAATAAACAACCTCCCATGCATTGTCCGCTATATTCCTGTATTCCATAATGACAAGGCTATCGGGGTTAATATCATAATCCAGAACAGCGAAAGCCTGAGAGAGTCAGACTCGAAGATAAGGAAGGAGCTGAAGGACCGAGGGCTCGTCGCCCGGTATTCATTCAATGATATCATCGGAGAGAGCAGCAGATTCCGTGAAATGGCCGATAAAGCCAGAAGGTTCTCACTCGTCCAGTCAAGCATACTCATAACGGGAGAGACTGGAACGGGCAAGGAGCTCTTTGCTCACAGTATCCATGCGGCAAGCCCGCGGGCAAGCGAGCCGTTTGTTGCAGTGAACTGTGCAGCGCTTCCTGGCAATCTTCTTGAGTCCGAGCTCTTTGGTTATGTTGAAGGGGCGTTCTCCGGAGCGGTCCGGGGAGGAAAGGCCGGCCTCTTTGAGATAGCCCACAGGGGGACGATTTTCCTAGATGAGATAGGAGAAATTCCTCTTGATGTCCAGTCAAAGCTTCTGCGAGTGCTTCAGGAGAAGGAAATACGCCGTCTTGGTGATACAAGGATGCGCCATGTCGATGTCCGTATAATAGCGGCAACGAATGTTGATATAAAGAAGAAGGTCCGGGATGGAGCTTTCCGTTCTGATCTTTATTATCGTCTGAACGTCCTGGATCTGCAGCTTGCGCCGCTCCGGGAGAGGGGCAATGACATCCTTCTTCTTTCCGATGTTTTCCTTTCGCGATATGCGGCAAAGGAAGGACGCAGAAAGCCTAGCCTCTCATCCGAAGCAGAGGAGCTCCTGCTTTCGTATCCCTGGCCTGGGAATATAAGAGAGCTGAGGAATATCTGCGAGAAGATAATCGTGCTCTTCGATGGGGATATCATCTCTGGCGATGATATCAGGAGCATTATCTCAGTCGATGATGGAAGTATTGGCGCATCCGAGATATCAATCGAGTCGCTTGCGCTGTCTGGAATCGTTAAGAAAGGAGCTCTCGCGAAGGAGCTGGGAATGAGCCGCACAACCCTCTGGCGAAGGCTTAAGACAAGTAATGTGAAACAATAATGTTTCAACAATTAAACAAAAATGTTTCATAAGTAAATGTTTTATCTTTTATTGAAAATCTTCACATCAACTTCACAATTTTATATTCCTGAGATAATTGTGAAATGAAAAACACAAGATTCCTGAATTTGGCATGCAAAATGCTTATTTAATTATGAAAAGGAGGACCAATCATGTTGAATAAACTGAATTGGAGATGTGTTCTATACATCCTCACCGCGATTCTTGGCATAATCTGGGTTGTCCTGGGATTCGGAACTTATGGTTTCTGGTCTGCGGAAGAGGGTCCTGGTGCTGGATTCTTCCCTGCGATTGTCGGATGTGTGCTGGTATTCTTCAGCATCGTTGAATTCATAAAAAGCATTGGCAGTGATGCAGTGAAGTTCGATAAGGAGGCTCTCTACCTTGTTGCAAGCGTAGCAGGCATCCTTATCCTGAACTTCTTTATCGGACTTTTCCCTGCTCTGGTTATTTACTACGTGGCATGGCTGAAGTTCGTGGAGAAATATCCATGGAAGAAGGTTATTCTCATCACTATCTTCTATGGCGGCATCATGTATGGAGTCTTCTCTCTCTGGCTCCAGGTCCCATTCCCGACAGGAATCCTTCTGTCATGGCTGTAAGGAGGTAGAACTATGGAAACATTATCAATGCTGGCAGAGGGTTTCTCTGTTGCAATGTCATTCCAGAATATTCTTGCGGCTCTTGCCGGAGGTATTCTCGGACTTATCGTTGGTGCTATGCCTGGTATCGGATCGCTTGCAGGCTGTGCGCTGCTTCTTCCGCTCACATTCCATTTCGACCCGACAACGGCTATCATCATGCTCGGCTCGATCTACTATGCGAATATGTTCGGCGGTGCATTCTCCGCGATCCTGATTAATATTCCTGGCGATGCTCCTGCCATCATGACAGCCCTTGATGGCTTTGCGATGACAAAGAAAGGACATCCGGGAAAGGCTCTGTTCATATCGAACTATTCATCATTCGTCGGTGGCCTCATCGGAATGATCATCCTCGTTTTCCTCGGTCCGGCCCTTGCATCCTTCGGTCTCAACTTCGGACCGTCTGAGATGACGATGCTCATGCTCGTTGCAATGACAAGCATAAGCTGGCTTGTTGGAGAGAACCCTATCACAGGTATTATCGCATCCTGTCTGGGAATGATGATCAGCACTCTTGGTGTTGATATCGTATCGGGACAGATCAGGTACAATTTCGGTTCAATCTGGCTTCTCGGAGGCATCAACTTCATTCCTCTTGTAATCGGATTCATTGGAATGACCCAGCTTTTCGATCTTGTTAAGCAGGATATGTCCGGTGAGAAGTTGTCCTATGTCGATGCGAAGATCAGGTTCCGTGATACGCTCCTTACAAAGGATGAGCTTAAGAGGGCAACACGTCCTTCGATCACAGCAGGTCTCATGGGAACATTCGTAGGATTCCTCCCTGGTGCTGGTGCCACAGCAGCTTCCTTCCTTGCCTATGCTGCAGAGAAGAAGATCTCCAATGGCAAGACGCTCGTACCACTTGGCGAGGGTGCTATCGAAGGTCTTGCAGCTTCGGAGTCAGCAAACAATGGTGCTGCAGCCGGTGCTTTCGGACCACTTCTTGCTCTTGGTATCCCGGGAAGCGGAACAACAGCCGTTCTCCTTGGCGGTCTCATGATGTGGGGACTCAATCCTGGGCCGATGCTCTTCTCAACCAATCCAGATTTCGCATGGGGTCTCATTGCATCGCTCTTTATCTCGAACATCCTTTCGCTCGCGATATCCCTTGGATGTATCCCATGGCTGCAGAAGATTGTCCGTGTTCCTATCGGAGTTATGATTCCATCGATCCTGATGATCTGTTTCATCGGAGCATACTCGACAAGCAATTCCATGTTCGGTGTCGTCATCATGCTTATCGGAGGATTCCTTGGATATATCTTCAGCAAGTGCGGTCTTCCAACAGCACCGCTTCTCCTTGCATTCGTTCTCTCCAGCACGCTTGAGACGAACCTTAGAAGAGCATTCCTTACATCGCATGGGAATATCGCGATGTTCCTTGAGAGGCCGATCACGGATGTCTTCCTTGCAATCTTCCTGATTATGGTTCTCGTACCGGTCGGAAGGGCAATATACAAGAAAGCAAAAAACAACAAATAAAACAGAAGGAGATACAAAATGAAGAAGAACATTATTCTTACTGTTCTGGTATTCCTGCTTGCGGCTACGGCTGTATTCGCACAGGGTGGAAAGGAAGCTGATGATGGACAGTTCCACATCAAGGGAAACGTTGACTTCTATGTAAGCTCATCCTCTGGCGGTGGTTCGGATATCATCACAAGAACCATTACAGATATCGCATCGAAGAATGGTATCGTGGATGCTCCATTCATCGTCTACAACCAGCCGGATGGAAATGGCCAGATCTCAAGACGCACAGTAAGCACAGCACGCAATGCTGACAGCACATTGCTCTGCTTCTCCTCTGGTGACCTCACAGCTATGATTCAGAATGGTGGTCTCACGCTCGACGACTTCAGACCTCTCGTAATTCTCGCTGCTGACAAGCATCTCTGCTTCGTTAATGCTGAGGGCAAGTACTCAAGCTTCGAGGAGATTATGGAAGCTGTAAAGAACGGCCAGAAGATCAATGTCGGTGGAACGATGAGTGACGAGCGCGTTGTATTCAACATGCTCTGCGAGGAGCTTGGAACAAAGGATTCCTTCACATACATCACATATGGTTCAGCATCTGAGAGTATTGCTGCTCTTCTTGGCAACCATGTAGATATCGCTATCTCGAAGCCTGCAGCTGCCAACCAGTACGTTATTGCTGGAGATATCATCCCTGTTCTTGCGCTCAGCACAACAAGATTCGGCGCACCATTCGATACAGCACCTACGCTCAGCGAGCTTGGATACAACGATGTTGAGTATCCAATGTGGCGTGGTGTCATTGGTGCTAAGAATATGTCCGATGAGGCGGTCGCTTTCTGGGCAGATGCTTTCAAGAAGGTCTCCGAGACTGAGGAATGGCAGAAGAACTACCTCGAGAGGAATCTTCTCGTCTCCCAGTATATGGGACCGGAAGAGGCCAGCGCTGTCATGTATGAGGCTCAGGCAGCAGCTCAGGCTCAGAACTGATAGAGATGTTTTAATGGCAGAGGGCGTATAGCCCCCTGCTCAATCAAAAGGAGGATCCATGGGCTGCTTTCTTGAAAGGAGCAATGCTATCTGCTGGCAGGAGGAAGGAGAAATCCTGCTTGTCGAAGCATATGGGAAAGAATGCATAAGAGTCAGAGCTTCACGCAGCTTGCATATATCGGATGAGAGGTGGAATATCCTCCCCGCCGATAACACTGCATCATGCATTGAGAAAACTGGCTCATCCATGAGGCTTAGAAGCGGACAGCTTTCCGCTGTCGTAGAAGCCGATGGCACAGTTTCCTTCCATAAAGCCGATGGATCCTTGATTCTTACCGAGGACTGGGAGGACAAGAGGAACAATATGTCCGTCCTCCGCAGGGCAAGGTGCTATAAGACGATATCTTCGTCGGTATTCTCTATAGATCTGTATCTCAGATCATCCGTGGATGAGGACTTCTACGGCCTTGGCGGTGTGCCCGATGGCAAGCTCTCAAGAAAAGGTGAGGAAGTAGAGCTTGTGCATAAGAATGGGTATTGCCCGATACCTTATGTCATTTCATCCAGGGGGTATGGATTCATATGGAATACTCCATCAACGGGACGGGTTTCCTTCAGTGAGAAAAAGACGCATTGGCATGCTGATGCTGCTTCCCAGATAGATATATTCGTCTTCATCGGAGATTCTCCTGATGAGATTAATAGAAAGCTTATTGAACTTACTGGCAAACCTTCGCATATGCCTGACTGGGCTCTTGGTTTCTGGCAGAGCAGGCTCAGATATGAGTGCCAGGATGATGTCCTTGCTGTCGCAAAGCGCTATAGGGAGATAGGAATCCCTCTCTCTGCAATAGTCATAGACTATTTCCACTGGCCTGTGCAGGGAACATGGGAGTTCGACAGCAGATACTGGCCGGATCCAGATAAGATGGCTGCGGAACTCAGAGCGAATGGGATTGAGCCGATAGTATCCATCTGGCCTACAGTCGATCCGCGAAGTCCTTACTTCAGGAATATGAGGGACAGGAATATGCTCCTGAAATCCGAGAGCGGATTGCCATTCTTCTTCCAGATCATGGGTGTCGAAGCCATCATTGACCCAACGCATCCCGATGCAAGAGCATTCTGGTGGGATGTAGTCAGGAAGAACTATGTCTCTTCTGGCATAAGATCATTCTGGCTTGATGAGACTGAGCCTGAGATGCGTCCCTATGATTATGGCAACATGAGGATGTATATAGGCAATGGACAGGAGAGCTCGAATATCTATGCCTATTACTACACAAAGGCATTCTATGATGGACAGAGGGCTGATGGAATCGGTGATGCTATCAATCTTGTACGGTCAGCATGGCTTGGATCGCAGACAACCGGAATAATCCTCTGGTCTGGTGATATCCCATCATCATTTGATTCATTGCACAGGCAGGTGCGAGTGGGACTCAACACCTGTCTTTCCGGTATCCCGTACTGGACTACGGATATAGGTGGGTTCTTCGGAGGAAACCCTGAGGATGAGGGATTCAGGGAGCTCCTGGTGAGATGGTTTGAATTTTCTGTATTCACGCCAGTCCTGCGTCTTCATGGCAAGAGGCTTCCATATGACAAAGTCGATAAACAATGCGACTTCGACTCATTTCTTCCATCATGCGGAGACAACGAGATCTGGAGCTTTGGGGAGAATGTCTATGGCATACTCAAGCAGCAGATCAGGCTCAGGGAAATACTGAAACCATATATAAGAAAGATTGCTGATGAGGCAGAAGCAGAAGGACGTCCGATGATGAGACCTCTCTTTTACGATTATCCAGAGGATGGGAACCTTAGAGATTATTCCGATGCATATCTCTTCGGCAGCGATATCATCGTGGTGCCTGTAACAGAGGAAGGAAAAAGGGAGTGCGATGTCTATCTTCCATCTGGCACGGAGTGGATATCAGTCCCTGATGGGAAAATCCTTGAAGGAGGCATCAGCCATCATGTGGCAGCCCCGCTTGAAAGAATCCCTTTCTTTATCAGAAAGGAAAGCCAGCACAGCAGTCTTATAGATGAGATTGGAGGTTTGTATGAATAAAGGAGAATGTATCCAGTGGTGGAAGAATGCGGTTGTTTATCAGATATACCCCAGGAGCTTTAAGGATTCAAATGGCGATGGCATTGGCGATATAAAAGGAATAATCTCAAAGCTCGATTATCTTCAGGATCTGGGCATTGATATAATCTGGATTTGTCCCGTCTTCAAGTCTCCCAATGTCGATAATGGGTATGATATAAGCGATTATCATGATATACAGTCCGATTTCGGTACTTTGGATGATATGACAATGCTTATTTCGAGTGCTCATGAGCATGGCATACGCATTATTATGGACATGGTGATCAACCATACATCTGACCAGCATCCATGGTTCCTCGAGGCGAAGAAGAGCAAGGACAATCCGAAGCATGATTACTATCTCTGGGTTGATCCTCCTGCTGATGGCTCTCTGCCGAATAACTGGCAGTCGCATTTCAGTGGTCCTGCGTGGAAATACGAGGATGGCTGTGGCCAGTATTATATGCATATATTCTCTTCCGGGCAGCCAGATCTGAACTGGGGAAATGAAGAGGTGAGAAAGGAGCTGAAGGATATACTGCGCTTCTGGCTTGATAAGGGGATCGATGGATTCAGGCTTGATGTTATAAATTTCATATCGAAGGTTCCTGGCTATCCAAGCGTTCCTGGCGCAAAGGGCCTTGTCCGCGGATCGCAGTTCTATATGAACGGTCCCAAGGTCCATGAGTATCTCCATGAAGTCTATAGTGACGTATTCTCGAAGTACGATATCATGACGGTTGGAGAGACTCCGAATGTCACTCCAGATATCGCGAAGCAGTATGTTTCTGAAGACCGTGGTGAGCTCAATATGGTATTCCAGTTCGAGCATGTGAATATTGATCAGGGAAAGACGAACAAGTGGGATATCAAGCCATGGTCTGTGAAGGATCTTAAGTCAATCCTCTCGAAGTGGCAGTGCTCTCTTGGAGATGAGGGATGGAATAGCATATATCTCTCGAATCATGATCAGCCTAGAAGCGTATCGAGATTCGGAAATGATGAGAGATATCTGAAGGAGAGTGCGAAGCTTCTCTGCACAATGGATATGACTCTCAGAGGTACACCATATGTCTATCAGGGAGAGGAACTAGGCATGACGAATGTGAAGTTCCCTGACATCTCATACTACAGGGATGTGCAGTCAATCAATCTCTACAATGAGCTGAAGGCCAATGGTGTCTCCGACCATGATATCATGGAGAAGATATATTACCGCGGCCGTGATAACGCCCGTACGCCTATGCAGTGGGATGCGTCCGAGAATGCAGGATTCACAAGCGGAAAGCCATGGATTGACGTCAATCCGAACTATACATCGATAAATACCGAAGCAGAGAAGAATGATCCCGATTCCGTCCTCAATTACTACAAGGCGATGATTGCCTTCCGTAAGGCCCATCCTGTCATCGTCGATGGAAGCTTCAAGGAGTATTTTCCTGATAGCGACAGGATCTTTGCATATGTCAGGGAGAATGACAGCGAGATGCTCTTTGTCATCCTCAACTTCAGCGCGACGAAGTTCGCACTGCAGATTCCGGAGGAGATCGGTATGGAGAATGCAGAGGTTGCCATGTCGAATACAGGACGGACGTCATTTGAGGGCAGAGTTCTTGATCTCAGACCTTATGAGGCGGTTGTGTTCCTTAAGAGAAAGTAAGGCCTTTCCAGTTTATAATGTACCTCCTTGCAGGGAAGTCCTTCCGGATTTCCCTGCATCTATTAGTAATGGTTCATTATAAATTCAATATACTGTATTACAAGAAGATAGCTTTTATCAGCTTCCATCTCATCCTATATGATAAGCATTCATTACTAAGCTATGAGGCAAAGCAGCTGGCAGAAAAAACCCAGGGCGATAGATTTCTCCCTGGGCTCTCGTACTGATTATCTGGCTGCGAGATAGATAGCCTTTATATCCTCTCTCTCAAGAGTCATGAATGAGCCGAGTGTACGCTTGCCGAAGAATGTTGCTTTCTCGGTAAGCGTTTCGATGTCATCATCGCTTGCATCGACTCCTAGCTCCTTCATGTTCACAGGCATGTTGATGGATCTGAAGTAGTCCTCCATTGCGCTTATAGTCTTAAGGGCGTCAGCTTCATCATTCCCGGACCTGGAGAAGCCGAAAACTCCCTCTCCGAAGAGCGCGAATCTCGAAGGATCCTTCTTGTAGACATGGCGTGCCCAGCTTCCCCATATGGCAGCAAGTCCTGCTCCATGTGCTACATCGAAGAGGCCGGAGAGCTCGTGCTCCATCTGATGGCATGACCAGTCGCCCCTCTGGTCATTTCCTGTCTGCATAAGACCATTGTGCGATAGGGAAGATGCCCACATGAGATTTGCTCTGGCATCATAGTCATTGGGGTTATCAAGGGCTTTCCTGCCATTATCCATGACCGTCCTTATGAGAGACATCGCAAGATTGTCCGTCAGCTCCAATCCTTCTCCCGCATGGAAGAAACGCTCTATCGTATGCATCATGATATCGGCGGTGCCGCATGATGTCTGATATGGCGATACCGAGTATGTCAGGGCAGGGTTCAGCAGCGCAAACCTTGGTCTGCAGAGGTCGTTGTTGTAGCCTCTCTTCAGCCCACCTTCTTCGTTTGATATGACAGAGCTGTCGCTCATCTCAGAGCCTGTTGCGGAAAGCGTGAGTATGACTCCGATAGGAAGGGATGCCTCAGGCTTTCTCTTGCCGGCATAAAAATCCCATACATCGCCAGCATCGCAGGCACCGTATGCAATTGCCTTGGCACTGTCAATCACAGATCCGCCTCCGACGGCAAGTATCCAGTCAACCCCTTCCTTCTTTGAGAGTTCTACACCTTCATATACAAGAGAGAGTCTGGGATTGGGCTTTACCCCTCCAAGAAGCACATATGGAATGCTCTCCTTATCGAGCTGATCTGTTACCTTCCCGAGAAGCCCGGACTTCACAGCGCTTCCAGAGCCGTAGTGCACAAGAACCTTCTTTGCACCAGCTGCCTTAAGCTGCTCTCCTGCATGCATTTCAGCATCTTCTCCGAACAGTACCTTCGTAGGTGTGTAGTATTGAGTAAGCATCATTCCTCCCTTAATGCAATCACTGCCATATGCCTGAGCCCATTTGCCTTGATCAGGAGCGGTTCATCTGCCTTTACATGTATAAAGTGCTCTGTCTCTCGTACAATTGGCAGCCTTCGTATGGCATCATAGTCTGCTATTCCATCATTATACATCGGGTTTATCGTGAGATACAGACAGCCTAGAGATGTCATGTTCTGGAAGAAATGCGTCCCTTGGCTTGGCTCCGCCTGTATCTCTTTCAGCCCCGTTTCCACTATCACGTGTGCTTTTGATATCCCGGACCATGTGCATGGTATTCCAAGCCATCTGTCCGAAGAGCCAAGCCTTCCAGCTGCGATCAGGACGTACTCTCCATCTGCAAGCCTGTTGAGCATATCGAGCTCTGTGGCCATCGCGGGCATATCCTCCCTTCTGAAGGCCTCGGGCTTGATTGTTATGATATCCCGGATTGAATTCTCTTCGCCGTTCCCCATCACCTTTTCGGCATAAACAAGCGCTCTTTCCTTTTCGGAAGCGGTTATGGAGATATCGTTGTATCCGGAGCATCCGGAAATCGGTCTGATCTGCAGTATTGAGAAATCAGGACATTCTCCATGCTCGGTATTCACTGCGAATTCTATCTCCACTGGCTCTGCCATGGCCTTCGCTCCGAGTTCAAGCACATCGTGGACGATGGATGCCAGCGGAAGCATGTCGTATTTCAGTATGCCGTTGAATGTCAGGATCCTCTCTCCTTCCGCCATCGTCGATTCAGTAAGCATACCTGAGGACATATCCATTACAGAGGCAATGCCCTTGAACGCTTTTGGATATCTTACAGCCTCTTCCTGGAGAGGAATGGAGATGAGATTGTCGGAGTTCGATAGAGGATTGAAGCTGCTATTGAGATCGAGCGCATAGAACGAATCCTGAACTGATGATTCACTGATGAGCGATGATGAGGATGGGGCTTTGGGCTTTGCCGGGCAGAACCTGAATGCTGTTCCCTCATCGACTATCATCTTCCCGAATCCGAAAGAAAGCATTCCGACACCATCCTCGGCCTTCTGCCCCGGGACAGGGTAGTAGTTCAGCGATCTGGCTACGCCGGATATATTCGGGTACAGGATATCTCCGTGCCTTGATCCTGTAATCTGCTGGATGATTACGGCCATCTTCTCCTCTTCCATCGAATGGTAGGTATGCTTGAGATACTCCTTTGCACAATCAAAATAGGTTGAGGCCCATACCGATTTTATCGCCAGCTCCAGCTCGGATAGACGCTCATCATCATTGCCTGCGTTGGATATCATGCAGGTCTGGTAGACGCCCGCAAATGGCTGAAAGTGGGAATCCTCAAGAAGGGATGATGATCTGACGGAGAGAGGCTTCCGTACAACCGATAGAAATACCCTGAGATCTTCCCTGAGGTCTTCCGGGATATCTGCAGAGAGGAACAGCTTCAGAATCTCATCATCACTGTTGTTTATAAAATGCAGCGATGACAGGCCGTTCAGCTCCATGAACTTATCGAATATCTCTGTAGACAGTACAACAGTCCTTGGAATCGATAGATAGATTCCCGGATACTTCGCTGCAAGACCTGCAGCTTTCATCTCCATTGCGATGAATGCGAGGCCTCTGCCTTTTCCTCCGAGAGAACCTTTGCCGATTCTGGAAAAGAATAGAGTCTCATCGAATCCGCTTCTGGAGAATTCCGCGATGCTTCCTCTCGCTCTTTCTGCCCTGTAATTCCTTATTGTCGTATAGAGCAGATCACGGGTATCCTTGTCGCTTCTGCCCTCATCAAGGTTTATCGGCTTGATAAGAGAAGCAATGGTATAAAGTGACTGCGCTCTGAGCCATCTTGAGAAGTCGTTGCGCTTTGAATGGTAACGGAAGGAGGAGAGCGGGAGGTCCTTGAGTATTTCCTGCACTTCCTTCATCGTTCCGGCCTGGGTTATTTCTTTTCCTGTCTCTGGATCGATAAAGACAAACGGCCCGAAGTTGTAATACTTGATGAAATGATTCTCAAGATCCTGGAGTATCGTATCCGAGAGTTTCCACAGGAAGTCTGCCCCGAGCCTGTCTGCATCAGCTTTGTTTGCTTTCTCCGTAGACTGTATCAGGACAGGCACTTCCTCATTATCTGATTTGATAGCCTCCGTCAGCCGTATTCCGGCACCTTCGTTTCCATCGGAGGAAGGGAAGGAGACATCGGTGATGACGCCAAGGATATTCTCTCTGTACCGTGAGTAGAGATCCCATGCCTCATCGTAAGTCCTTGCCAGGACAATCTTCGGTCTTCCTCGCATCCTCAGTGTCTTTCCCCATTCATTGAGTGCTTCAAGGATAGACATCCTGTTCTGATGGATCAGGCATGTGTACATCTGCGGTAGGTAAGAGGAGATGAACCTCACAGAATCCTCAACGAGAATGATCACCTGGACATCTGCTTCATTGGTGTCATGCTCGATATTCATCCTGTCCTCGATGAGCTTGACCATGGCAAGGAAGAGCGATGCATTCCCCTGCCAGTAGAACATGTAGTCTATGAAAGGACAATTCTCGCCTTTCAGCTCCTTTGCTTTTCTGTGGTCAGGGGAAGGGGACAGGGCAATTACCGGCATTGCGGGCTTGATCTTCTTTATCTCCTCGCATAGTCCCTCAACCCTGTCCGAGCCAAGGTCGAGCATTGTTATGACAAGATCGAATGGGCGTTCATTGATAAGCCTGAGCGCCGATGCCTCAGATGATGTATGCGTGATCTTCGGGGGATTCGACAGCCCGAGATCCGTATACTCTTTATACAGTTCCTCTTCTACGCGCCCATCTTCCTCAATCGTGAACCTATCATAATCAGAGCAGATCAGGAGCACGTTGTAGACATGGCGCAGCATCAGGTTTGAAAATGGCAGCCATGTCTCATCCAGCAGATACAATCTATTTCCTCCCTAGAAGCCAGCTGATTGCCGATGCCGCAATCAGCACAATGGCTATCCAGCCGAAAGCTGCAAGGTATCCATCGGAGACTGGGGCTGCGATAGGGGATATCACAAGCACCGCCAGATCTAATCCAAGCAGTATAAATGCTATCCTGAAAACTATCCGTGCTATATTGCTGTTCATGGAACCATTATAGAGCAACGCGGTTTTTCCTTCTACTTTCAAATGTCTTTATATCAATTTTTGTATATACAAAAAATTCTATCATCGAATTACGTATTACTATATTTATA
>CALXLE010000072.1 GCA_944389115.1 uncultured Spirochaetaceae bacterium | reverse complement strand
CGATAGTGAATCTCATCATGCGTGGCTATCCTGTATCATCGGGCTCTGTATCGGTCCTTGGCCATGATGTGAATGCATGGAATGGGAATGCGCTCCATAGCCATATCGGACTTGTGCCACAAAAGGCAGTCCTGTTCCGGGGTACTGTCAGGGATAATATAAGGAATGGCAAGGCCGATGCCTCTGATGAGGAGATATCCGCAGCGCTGAAATCTGCAGAGGCATATGACTTCATTGCAGCAAAGGATGGCTTCCTGGACTATGAGGTGGAGGAGGGCGGCAAGAACTTCTCTGGAGGCCAGAGACAGCGTCTCTCGATTGCCCGGGCGCTCGTCCGACGTCCTGATATCCTGATTCTCGACGATAGTTCGTCAGCGCTTGATTATGCTACCGAGGCAAGGCTCAGAAAGAATATAGCAGCCATGACAGGAACGACAATCATCTCTATCTCACAGAGGACTAGCTCGATGATGACGATGGATAAGGTAATCGTCCTTGATGGCGGTGCTGTTGTAGATATCGGCACGCACGATGAGCTTATGAAGCGCTGTGCCATCTATCAGGATATCTACAGATCGCAGTACGGGGAGGATGCATGAAGAAATCAGCATATATTTCCACGCTAAGAAGACTCCTTGGATATATAAGACCCTATGGGTTCTTTCTTGCAATCTCTATTCTCTCCGCTCTGTTCTCGGTCCTTGCAACGCTCTTCTTTCCGCTTCTTACAGGAAGGGCCATCGATTCAATCGCATCATCCGATACTGCATCGTTCTTCAGGTATATCGCATATATGGCAGCATCCGCAGGGATAGCCGCCCTGTTCCAGTTCGTGATGAATATATCGAACAATAAGCTCGCATACTCTGTATCGCGGGATATAAGGAAGGATGCATTCCTCTCGATGAAGAAGCTCCCTCTTTCATATATCGATTCCCATCCCCATGGGGATATTGTTGCTAGGATGGTTGCGGATGCCGATCAGATCTCCGATGGGCTCCTGATGGGCTTTACCCAGCTATTTACTGGCATCATCACGATATTCGGCACACTTATCTGCATGTTTGCCGTCAATTGGCGCGTTGCTCTCGTCGTTCTTTTTGTAACACCGCTTTCGCTTCTTAGCGCATCATTCATCGCAAAGCGCACGTTCTCGCTCTTCTACAAGCAGAACTCCGCACGAGGCGAGCAGACAGCGTTCATCGATGAGATGGTCACATCAATGGATGTCGTATCGGCATTCGGTATGGAGAAGGATAACCAGAAGCGCTTCGATGAGATCAATGGAAGGTGGGCAGGCGCATCGCTTCTTGCCGTATTCTACTCATCGCTGACGAACCCTGTGACAAGATTCGTGAACAGCATCGTATATGCGGGAGTCGCACTTTCCGGAGCGTTCTCATGCTTTGCGGCTCTGATGACGATAGGCGAGCTTTCAAGCATCCTCTCATATGCATCGCAGTATACGAAGCCATTCAATGAGATCTCCGGTGTGATGACCGAGTTCCAGAATGCAATGGCCTCGGCAGACAGAGTGTTCCGCTTCCTCGATGAGAAGAAGGAGAGCGATGACAGCGCTCTTGCTGATCTCAGGCCTGCAGATGGTGCTGTCAGCTTCGATCATGTTCGTTTCTCATATAATCCTGGCAACCCCATCATACGTGATATCTCGCTGAAGGCTGAGCCGGGTATGAGAATCGCAATCGTAGGACCAACCGGCTGCGGCAAGACGACACTTATCAATCTCCTGATGCGCTTCTATGATCCTGATTCCGGAATGATATCCATCGATGGACAGAGTACCTTGGATGTGAACAGAGCTTCGCTGAGAAGGCACTTCGGAATGGTTCTCCAGGATACATGGATCATGACGGGAACGGTGAGGGAGAATATCTCATTCGGCTCTGATGTCGATGATGCGAAGATTGAGGAAGCTGCGAGGATATGCCATATCGATGGGTATATCTCATCGCTTCCTGGTGGATACGATGAGGTAATAAGCGATGACAGCGGGAATATCTCCGCAGGTCAGAAGCAGCTTATGTCCATTGCCCGGGTCATGCTCTCTGAGCCTGATATGCTTATCCTTGATGAGGCTACAAGCAGCATCGATACACGTACAGAGATGCTAATACAGGAAGCATTCTCCCATCTTATGGAAGGGCGCACTTCGTTCATCGTCGCCCATCGTCTTTCCACAATCAGGAATGCTGATCTCATCATCGTGATGAAAGATGGCGAGATAATCGAGAGCGGGAAGCATCAGGAACTTCTCGGCCGGAATGGCTTCTATAGCAATCTCTACAGAAGCCAGTTCGCCTGATCAGCGGAATATCCGTCCAAGGACTTTGTCGGAAGATCTCCACTTCGGGTCAGCTTTGACACGGAGATCGAGAGTAAGCTTTGATCCGGGGAATATTCTCCGGATCTCCTTGAATGACTCCTTTCGTATTCTCTTTATATTCTCGCCGCCTCTGCCGACGATGATTCCCTTCTGTCCATCGCGCTCTGTGTTTATAACAGCGCGTATCCATACTTCCTGGCTTTCCTCGGAGTATTCCATATCCTCAATTTCGACATAGATTGTATGGGGAAGTTCATCCGAAAGAGTTGCCATCGTCTTCTCTCTTATGATTTCCGAGATCCTGAACTCCAGATCCTGGTCTGTGTATGTGTTCTCGTCATACATCAGCTCTCCTTCCGGAACGACTTTGAAGAGCTCTATCAGTATCTCATCTACACCTTCATCTTCCGAGGCGGATGCAAAGAGTATCGGAGAGGAGGGAAACCGCTCACGTATGAAGAACTCGGCATCCTCCCTGTTGTTTTTCGTAAGTATATCATTCTTGTTGATGACGGCAACGACCGGAACCCCTGCCTTGGCTATCATATCGGCAACAGCTTCCTCCTCGGTTCCAGGATGGCGTGTGCCATCGACAAGGTAGAGAATTGCATCGGAATCTGTCAGCGAGGATATCGTTACCTCCTGCATCCTGCGATTTATCTCCTTGCCCGAGAGATGGTATCCCGGTGTATCGGTGAATACAAGCTGTCCTCTCTGGTCCGTATAGATACCTCTGATCTTGTTCCTCGTTGTCTGAGGTACCGGTGATGTTATCGATACCTTCATCCCTGTTATCGTATTCACCAGCGTCGATTTGCCTGCTGATGGCCTTCCTATTACAGATACTGTTCCGGATTTCATCCAATTACCTCCATAAGATCCATTGCGGTCTCCTCAATGCGGTCGAATCGGTCTATGATCTCATAGCCTTCAAGCCTTCTCCTCCCATTCCATGATACGACGAAAGGATAGTCTGCAGCCGCCAGCATATGGGTATCTGTAGGACCATCACCGGCGGCAATGACAGTGCATCCTGGCCATTTGGTGCGTATGGTCTCTATTGCCCGTGCTTTGTCATCGATGCTGTCTATATGCCTTATCATTCCATCGATCTTCCCATTGCTTATCAGGATTTCCTTCGCAACGATGAGTTCCGCCTCCAGCTTCTCGAGCTTCAGGAACTCTTTTATCAGTAGGTCACTTCCACATGAGATTACTGCAAGATGGCAGCCACGCTGCTGAAGTCTTCTGAGTGGCTCGAGATCATCAGGGGAGATCCTCTTGTGTATGATTTCTGCAGCTTCCCGGATATATTCTTCACCAAGTCCTTTGATGATCCTCTCGAAATCATTATTGAAGGCTATGGGATCATAGCCTCCCTTCTGATCGCGATCGATAAGCTCCTCTGCGCCGTCACGGCCTGAGAGGTGCAGCAGCATCTGCTCCGAATCGTAGTCTGTTATAGGGTACAGTGTCCCATCGAAATCCAGCGCTATCACGATATCCATATGCTGATGGTACTAGATTATATGGGGCAAAAGAAAGTACCATCCAATTCTACGGAGGATTCAAAATGGGTGCTTTATCCGACTATCTCTCATCTGTTTCAGCTCCATCTGCGGAGATGGCTATGTATGTATCATCGCTTGAGATGGTATCAAGGGTGTCTCCTGAGGTGGCAGGCCGTATCGTTCATGAGCTCAGGGACCAGCGAACACGCCTCAAGCTTATTGCAAGCGAGAACTACTCATCGGTTTCCGTTCAGGCTGCCATGGGCAATCTCATGACCGATAAGTATTCGGAGGGATTCCCGCATCACAGGTTCTATGCGGGCTGCGAGAATGTCGATTCTATAGAGGATGAGGGCATTGAAGCTGCAAAGAGATTGTTTGGTGCAGAGCATGCATATATCCAGCCCCATTCAGGAGCTGATGCGAATCTCTGCGCATACTGGGCAATACTCAATACGCGTGTTGAGGTGCCTGCTCTTGAGGAGATAGGAATTGCCAATCCTTCCGCTCTTTCCAGGGAAGACTGGAACAAGATAAGGACAGCTCTCCACAATCAGAGGATACTCGGTCTTGATTACTATTCAGGCGGGCATCTTACACATGGCTACAGGCAGAATGTCTCGGCCAAGATGTTCGATGCATATTCCTATACTGTTGATAAGGAGACAGGGCTTCTTGATTACGATGAGATTGCAAGGCTTACCGCTGAGATCAAGCCTCTGATCCTTCTTGCAGGCTATTCGGCTTATCCAAGGAAGATAGATTTCCATCGCATGGCCGATATCGCTCATGCAAACGGTGCGGTCTTCATGGTCGATATGGCACACTTCGCAGGTCTTGTAGCGGGCAAGGTATTCACCGGAGATTACGATCCCGTCAAATGGGCCGATGTGGTGACGACTACAACGCATAAGACGCTCAGGGGACCGCGCGGCGGAATGATTCTCTGCAAAGAGGAGTTCGCTTCCTCTGTCGATAAGGGCTGCCCGCTTGTGATCGGAGGACCTCTCCCTCATGTGATGGCAGCGAAGGCTGTAGCATTGAAGGAGGCGGAGAAGCCGGAGTTCGCGGCGTATGCGGCATCCATTGTCAGGAATGCAAAGGCTCTTGCCGATAGCTTCATAAGCAAAGGCATAAGGGTTGCGACCGGCGGTACCGATAACCATCTGATGCTCCTCGACGTCACATCGTTCGGACTTAATGGCAGGCAAGCTGAGAGCCTTCTCATCGAGGCTGGTATAACACTCAACAGAAATGCTCTTCCATTCGATCCAAATGGTCCGTGGTATACTTCAGGGCTCAGGCTTGGTACTCCCGCTGTCACGACTCTCGGTATGGATGAGAAGGACATGGAGGAGATTGCATCAATCATAACCGATGTCCTCTCTGCAGCACATCCCGTGAAGCTGACGAAGGGCGAGCATGCTGGAGAGCTCTCGAAGAATAAGGCGAAGGCTCCTGAGAGCGTTATGGAGAATGCAAGGACTCGCGTCAAGACTCTTCTTGATAAGCATGTCCTCTATCCGGAGCTTGATCTTGCCTTCCTTGAGAAGGAATTCCCGATGATTGAGGGCTAAAAGCCTTCAGTATCAATCAGAGGCCTCGCTGATCTGGGGCCTCATTTCATTGCAGAGACGGCGTGATGCATTCTGAAGGCTTTTCTTCTCATCGTGAAGTATGCGATAAGAACCGATGAGCCAGTGATGATCCATGTGAGCGGGTAGACAAGCATGAGCACTTCGAACCTCGGCCAGATACTGCATATGGAGAAGGCCCATATGAGGCGGAGGAGGCAGGTTCCAAGTACTGTGAGGACAGCTGGTGTCATCGAGTGGCCCATGCCCCTCAGCGCAGCGCCTCCGATCTCATATGTATTGATGAGGAAGTGGGGAGCAAGCGCTATCATCATCCTCATGTATGCATACGATGCGACTTCGGGATTATCTGTGAAAATAGCAGCGAACGGTTCCTTCCCGAGGAGGAATGTCCAGCTGATTACGATATCTGCAGTAACGCTGTAGAGGAAGCTCAGCCTGAATATCCTGGTGCATCTTCTGTATTTGCCGGCACCGAAGTTCTGGCTTGTGAATGTGACGACTGTCTGGCTGAATGCGGATATAACGAAATAGGCGAGGTTCTCATAGTTCAGGGCGACTGCAGATCCTGCGACGGCATTCGTACCGAAGCCATTGAGAACGCTCTGGATTATCACATTGGAGATGGAGAATACCATTGACTGGACACCCGCTGGAACACCTATCATCAGGATTCTCCTGACATCGTCCCTGTTTATTCCAAGCTTTCTGATATCAAGATGAGCTTCTCCTTCCTCTTTTAGCAGGAATGAAAGCACGAGAGCAGCGCTTATCGCATTGGATATTACTGTTGCAATGGCTACGCCTGCGACATCGAGGTGAAATACAACGACAAGAAAGACATTGAGCAGAGCATTGATGATTCCAGAGAGCAGGAGGCAGTACAATGGGCGCTTCGTGTCACCGATGCATCTCAGGATTGCTGATCCGAAGTTGTATATCATGATCACAGGAAGCCCTAATGAGTATATCCTGAGATACTGTACTGCATATGGAAGCACGTCCTCCGGTGTGTTCATCAGTTCCAGCAGTGGCTTTGATATCGCAAGTCCAATGAAAAGAAGAACAATGCCGCTCAGCAGCGCTATCGTCATTGCTGTATGGACAGCACGGTTAGCTTTCTCTTTGCTTCCCTGGCCGATATACCCCGAGACAATGACATTTGCCCCTACCGAGATTCCGACGAATAGGTTCACTATGAGATTTATCACGGAGCTGTTGCAGCCGACTGCTGCAGTGGCCTGAGCCTTATCTGCAGCGAAATGGCCGACGACAGCGACATCGACGGAGTTGAATAGCTGCTGGAGAATACTGCTCGCAGCGATAGGAAGGGCAAAGATTATAAGGCTCGTGGCAAGATTGCCATTGAGCATATCGACTTTACCGGAAAGCCTGCGTTGTCCATGCATTTTGTGACCTCACGACGATAATAGCACGAATATGCACGGAATTCGCGAGTTTTTCAGATAGTCCTGAATATGCGTTCAGCTACTTCCTTGTCCCTTTCAGTAAAGCAGCAGAGTATTGTGTCCATTTCCTCTGCTTTCGACATCTCCTCAAGCGCTATTCTTATCGCAGCTTCCTTCGGGTATCCATAGACACCGGCGCTGATGAGAGGGAATGCTATGCTCTTCAGGCCATGCTCCTTTGCTATTTCCAGCGACTTTCTATAGCAGCTCCTGAGCTTCTCCTCCTCGCCATGCGTTCCACCATGCCATACAGGCCCGACCGTATGTATCACATATTCTGCAGGTAAATCGTAGCCCTTTGTTATCTTCGCATCTCCTGTATCGCAGCCTCCGAGCGTAATACACTCACGGAGGAGATCCGGTCCTGCAGCCCTATGTATCGCTCCATCAACACCTCCACCTCCGAGAAGGCTGCTGTTCGCCGCATTGACTATGGCATCAACCGTTAATTCTGTAATATCTCCCTGGATTATTCTGATCATGTCTGCATTTTAGCATATGATCTGCAATGGCTAATTTCATTGCGCTATTCATTCTTTAGTACTGAGGCTCTGATGTTTTGATATAATCAATATGAAAATGGAATCAGACCATTGAGTTTTTCAGTGAATCTGGTGCTTTCTGCTCATTGGCTTGCAAGAATGCAGGCAGAGATATTCTGATTCCAGATTCATGGAAGATGGAAAAACGAGGAGGTAGAAGTAATATGTGTACATATTGCAAAGGTGAGAAATTGATTGAAAGCACTACTACTCATGTCGTGGTTCTTCCAAAATGCACAATCATAATCAGAAATGTTCCCTGCATGGAGTGTGTGCAGTGCGGAGAAAGATATTTCACGTTGGAAGTTTCCAGACAGCTTGAGAAGATTGTACAAAATGCCAGAAGAGCCTCAAATGAGCTTCTGATTACTGATTATGATTACGTAGCTTGATTCTGGGCTGCTGTTTGCCGTATTGACTATGGCATCAACTTTTAATTCTGTAATATCTCCCTGGATGATCTTTACCATCGATTCTCCTTCATTTTGTCAATAGACAAAACCGTAGTCTTAATATATCGTGTTCTCGTTATCAGATACATTGTTCCAGAAGGAAAATAAATAGATGAAATTCACAGAACTGCCTCTTTCTGAAGAGGTTCTAGCAGGAGTAGAGAAGGCCGGTTATACAGAATGCACTGATGTCCAGCAGCGGGTCCTTCCATTGACACTCCAGGGCCGTGATGTGATGGTCCAGTCAAAGACGGGCAGCGGCAAGACAGCTGTATTTCTTCTTACGATCCTTGAGAAATACAAGAGGAATAAATCGGGAGCCGCTCTGATAGTATCCCCGACAAGGGAGCTGGCTGTGCAGATTGAGGAGGACGCGAGGCTTCTTTCCGCAGGTTTCCCAGAGTATCGGATTGGATGCTTCTATGGCGGGGTAGGTTATAAAGAGCAGATAGAGGAGCTGGCTTCAGGTCTGAATCTCTATGTCGGCACCCCAGGAAGGCTTCTTGATTTCGCCTCGTCAAGCCGTATCGATTTCCGCTGTTTCGATACTGTCGTGCTCGATGAGGCTGACCGTATGTTCGATATGGGCTTCTATCCAGATATCCAGACGATGTTCTCTAGAATGGTAGGTCCGCAGGAGAGGCAGACAATGCTCTTTTCCGCTACGCTTTCCACACGCGTAAGGAATCTGGCATGGAGCTATATGAATGAGCCTGAGGAGATCACGGTCCAGCCTGAGGAAATCACTGTAAAGAACATAACCCAGGAGCTTTTCCATGTAACGAAGACCGAGAAGTTTCCTCTGCTTCTTTCTATATTCAATAAGCTTAAGCCTGCTTCCTGCCTTATATTCACGAATACAAAGGATATGGCAGTCGAGGTCGCCAAGAGACTCCAGATGAACGGATACAAAGCTGAGTATCTCATGGGCGATATGCCCCAGGCGAAGAGGCTGAAGACGATTGACAGAATGAAGGAAGGAAAGCTCCCCATACTTGTGGCGACAGATGTCGCAGCCCGCGGCCTTCAGATTGATGATCTCGAGCTTGTCGTCAACTACGATATCCCGGAAGATTATGAGAACTATGTCCACCGCATAGGACGTACCGCAAGGGCGGGAAAGTCCGGCAAGGCTATAACACTTGCCTGCGAGGAGTATATCTATGGTCTCGAGCCTATTGAGACATATATCCAGATGAAGATACCTGTGCTCTGGCCGGATGAGGCAGGACTTGAGCCCGTCGAGGATAAGAGTTCTGGATTCCATTATAGGAGCAGAAGACCACGTGATGGTGAGAGAAGATCTTCCTCTCGGGATTTCAGAAAGGATAGCAGGCCTCAGAAGCCTGCAGGAAAGAAGAAGCAGGCTCCTCAGAAAAAGAAGGAGAAGGCCGATAGCGATTACAGCAAGCTTTCCACAATGACGCTTGAGGAGAGGATGGCTTACTATAAGAAGGAGTTCGGATCAGCGCCAGGACAGAAGAATGGCGAGCAGAAGCAGCGGACGAAGAAAGCTCCTCAGAAGCAATCTCCATCAAAGCCCCAGCAGAGGAAGGCTCAGCCCCAGCCGAAGCCTTCGGTGCAGTCTTCAAAGGTGGAGAAGAAGGTTCCTGAGTCGACGAAGAAGGAAGTGAAGAAGGGCTTCCTCGCTCGCGTGCTGGCTAAGCTGAGAGGCAAGTGATGCTCCGCCGTTTCATATCGTATTACCGGTACTATAAAGGGCTTTTTGCCCTCGATATGTCCGTTGCGGTGCTGTCATCGGTGCTTTCGGTGATAGCTCCTGCTCTTGTCAGGGATGTGCTGTATACAGCGCTCCCTGCTGGAAACTGGGAGCTGATGGTATGGATGCTCTCAGTCATCCTTGTGATATACATCGCCCAGGCGATTACCACATATATCAGGATCCGATGGGGGCATTATCTTGGAGTGCGTATGGAGAACCAGATGCGCAAGGAGCTGTTCTCCCATCTCCAGACACTGTCATTCTCCTATTTCGATAAGACAAAGACCGGAACGATAATGAGCCGGATCACGAACGATCTTTTCAATATCGCGGAGGTCGCACATCATGGTCCGGAGGATTTCCTCATCTCCATCGTAACGATAATAGCGGCATACAGCTTCATGTTCTCATTCTCATGGAAGCTCTCACTTGTCTCTCTAATTCCTCTGCCGATAATGCTTGTATACGGTATACATTTCAACAGGAAGCTGAAGGAGAAGAACAGGGCTATCAGGAAGACAATCGCCGATGTGAACGTCGCAGCCGAGAACTCAATCCAGGGAATCCGCGAGGTCAAGTCATACTCCCAGGAGAAGTTCCAGGAGAAGAAGTTCGGCGTATCGAATACAAAGCTCAAGGAAAGCAGGGAGAGCATGTACAGCACAATGGCGAATTACCAGACCGGTATGTCCTTCATGAGGGATTTCTACTACTTCACGACAATCGCTGGAGGTGTGCTTCTTATCGCTGCAGGGCAGGCTGCTGTATATGATCTTGTCACATTCGTCCTGTATGTCTCCGTAGTTCTCCCTCCGATTGACAGGCTCATAAACTTCACCGAGCAGTTCACACAGGGGATGGCATCGTTCGAGCGTTTTGCCGAGATACTCGATATCAATCCGCAGATTGAGGATAAGCCCGGTGCAAAGGCTCTCTCTGTATCCGATGGTACTGTTGATTTCAGCCATGTCTCTTTCTCTTATGAAGCTGATGACAGGGAGATAGTCATACCGGATCTGACGATGCATATCCCGGGCGGGGTTAAAGCGGCGCTTGTCGGTGAGTCCGGTGCAGGAAAGTCGACGATAGTATCCCTTCTTGCAAGGTTCTATGAGAGGGAAGGGGGATCCATAACCATCGATGGTACGGATATAGACAGCGTTACGCAGAAATCGCTCCATGATTCTATCGGCTTTGTGCAGCAGAATGTCTTCCTGTTCGATGCGTCGATCAAGGAGAATCTGCGCTATGGACGGAGCGATGCTACCGATGAGGAGATGTGGCAGGCTCTGCGAAATGCCAATCTCTATGACTTTGTCGCATCCCTTCCTGATGGCCTTAATACTGAGGTTGGAGAGAGGGGAACAAGGCTTTCCGGAGGGCAGAAGCAGCGACTGTCCATTGCCAGAGTATTCCTGAAGAACCCAAAGATCCTTGTATTCGATGAGGCTACAAGCTCCCTCGATACGGAATCGGAGGCATTGATCCAGGATGCATTCGATCGTCTTGCGGAAGGTCGCACTTCTATAGTTATTGCGCACAGGCTCTCAACAATCAGGAACAGCGATATCATATTTGTGATAGATAAAGGCTCCGTGAAGGAGCAGGGAACCCATGATGAGCTTATGGAGAAGCATGGGTTATACTATAAACTGTATTCATTCAAGGACTGAGATATGGGAAAGCTTCGCCTCATTATAGGTATCATATTCATAGCGCCGATGTTCGTGCTGCTTGGTGTCCTCTCAATGATCTTCGGAGGACTCCTCTGGGCACTTAGGCTCAGACAGGCTTCATATGCCGTCGTTCATTTCATTCTCGGATGGCTCATAGGATGGATATATTTCTTCCTCGGTGTCAGGGTGAAGGTTGAAGGCAGGGAGAATATCCCTAGGTGGGGTGAGAAGGTCTGCTATGTGCCGAACCATTCATCGATGCTCGATATCCCGGTGCTCTTCGGATCTGGCATGTGGTGCGGTCTTGTCGCAAAGAAGGAACTGTTCAAGGTTCCTGTCCTCCATGGACTTCTGAGGACACTCCATTGCGTGCCTATTGACCGTTCAAGTCTCCGCGAGGGCTTCAAGTCAATCGTACAGGGTGCGGAACGCATCGAATCGGGCTATCCGATGGGAATATTCCCCGAAGGAACCAGAAGCCGGACAGGCGAGATGGCTGAGATGAAGGCAGGGGCTTTCAAGATGGCAATCAGGGCAAAGGCGAAGATTGTGCCTGTAGCCATGGCGAATACGCGCTTTGCAATGGAGGGGGCTGAGAATCTCAGGATTGTCCATGTATATGTGAAGATTCTTCCTCCTATCGATACTGCGGAGATGTCACCGGAGGAGCTCAAGAACGTCCATACAGTTGTCGAGGATGAGATCAGAAACACGCTGAAGACTCTTCCAGGCCCTTATGGCAGACATTGATATAGACCTTTCATTCAGCTATGAGAGCGGAGAGGGTATATTCTCCCGTTTTGGGCTTTCCTTGCATAAAGGAGAGCATCTGCTGCTCATAGCATCGCCTGGCAGTGGCAAAACAACGTTTGCAAGGATACTCACAGGCGCAATTCCTAAATATATCAGCGGTGATCTTGACGGACATTTCATTGTGGATGGTAACGATGTCCTATCCCTTGATATACCTGAAAGACTTGAGATCGTAGGGAGAGTTAGCCAGAATACCGATGAGATGCTGCTTTTCTCCTCGGTTGAGGAGGAGATCTCATTCCCTCTGGAGAATCTAAGACTCGAGGAAGAAGAGATCCAGAAGCGTATATCCTATGCCCTCGACCTTTTCGGCCTTGGAAGATACCGCAATGTATCCACATCAGAGCTCTCAGGTGGTGAGAAGCGCCGCCTTATGCTTGCTATCCTGTTCGCTGTCAATCCGGAGATCTATATACTCGATGAGGCTTTCGATGAGCTTTCTCCTGAGTGGAGGAAGAGGCTTGCTGATATAATCAGGAATCTCGACAGGACTGTGGTAGTCCTTGGCAGCCATATGCTTATGGAGTATGAGGGAGTCTTCTCCAGAACGCTCTCCATAGCAGATGGATCCGTAAGGCCATATGAGTACAGACCATTCGCATTTCCAGATTTCCATTTGAGCATCGGGGAATCGGTACTGGAAGCAGATAACCTTCTGATAGAGCGAAGCCACAGAAGCTCCGATGAGCTTTCATCATTCTCCCTCTCTATACCCCATTTCGAGCTTCATGAAGGGGAGTGCATTGTTCTTCTAGGAGAGAATGGGAGCGGGAAGAGCTCTTTCTCGCGTGTCCTTACAGGGTTGCTGAAGGAGATGAATGGGAAGATATCAATCGATGGAAAGGTGCTATCTGCGAAGGAACGGCGCAGTACTGTAGCATATCTTATGCAGAATCCTTATGAGGAGCTCTTCCTGCCAACTGCCAGGGATGAGGCTGCAAGTACCAAGGCCTCTGAGCATGATATCGAGGAGGCGTTCTATCTCTTTGGGATAGATCCTGATGCATATGTCCAGGAACTGTCATATGGCAAGGCCAAGATGCTCCAGCTTGCAGTGTTCTATCTGCTCAGACGGCGCTTTGTGATATTCGACGAGATGGACAGCGCTCTCTCGTCAGAGGATTTCGCATCTGCGGTCTCTGCGTATCTCGACAATGGCAGAGGACTTCTTGCCATCACCCATGATATGTCGGTCGCTGCAGCGCTTCCTGGAAGGAAACTCAGGATAGAAGGAGGTGTGCTCCATGAATGTCAGTAGCTATATCTACGGTACATCCTTCTATCATAAGTTTGATGTAAGGCCCAAGCTTATCTCCACACTGCTTTTTTCGGTTATCGCATTCATCATGTCATCGTGGACGGGCTTTGCACTCTTATTCCTTATGCCGCTGGTAATAATGGTGCTATCGGTAGGTGCAAAAGAGACATGGCGCTGCTATTCCCGCCTTATCCCGATCTTCATCTTACTGATCCTGTTCATCCCGCTCCAGAAGCGTTCAGGGCTGCCGATTCTATCGGTCGGGGGATTTGTTGTCATGACAGAGGAAGGGCTCTGGATAATCATGAGGATCATCGCTCGGCTTGGAGGGATATCAGGGGCATTGATGCTTCTTCTCCTTACAGAGCGCAATGAGGATATCATAAAGGGACTAAGAGCATTCCGCATGCCATACAATGCGGCCCTTACGGTTTCGATTATCCTGCGCTTCATCCCTTATCTTGGCTCACTCTTTACGGAGATAAGGGATTCGATGTCGCTGAGGCTGGAGGAAGGCAAGCATGGCTATCCGATCCTTCCATCGATAACAGCGCTTGCGGTTGCTGCCATCAAGATGATCCCTGATACAGCGTCGTCGCTTGAAGAACGCGGATTTGGGCGCAGAAATCAACGAAAATCCATAAAACTCCCGTATCCTGAGGGATATTTAACACAATGGCTTATTGGTGTTATTATTCCGTTCAGCTTGTTGCTTGTGAGGTAGGATATGACAGGGAACAGAACAGCGCTCAGGATCAGCCTGATTGCTATCATGACAGCTATTGTTGCTGTATTCACTTTGATTATAAGGATACCATCTCCTATCGGAGGGTATATCTCGCTTTGTGATGCTGCAGTCACGTTCGTCGCATATGCATTCGGTCCATTCTCCGGATTCATCGCTGGTGGACTTGGAGCTGCCTTCGCGGACCTGATCGGAGGATTCCCTCAGTGGGCAATCATATCCTTCATCGTCCATGGAGTGGAGGCTCTGGTCATGGGACTTGTCGTCAGGAAGAACAGCCAGTCCGTAGCGATGTGCATTCTTGCTGCAGTGCTTGCTGTAGTCATTGTATCCGGAGGATATCTTCTCCTTACGACACTTTTCGGACTGACGGTATTCTCCGAGGCAATCCTTGAAGTTCCTGGCAATATTGCGCAGAGCGCAGTTGGTGCTGTGATAGGACTTCTTCTCTATACAGGTGTCCGCAAGGCATATCGCCAGCTTGACAGCCTCAGGTGGTAGAATCGCTAAGCCGGTTTCCTATAGACTTTCATCAGGAGGCATACATGGCCATAAATGATCATGATTCCGTCATCGTCCTCGATTTCGGAGCCCAGTATAGTCAGCTTATCGCACGTCGTGTAAGGGAATGCGGCGTATACAGTCAGATTGTTCCTTTCACGATTACGGCGGATGAGGTGAGAAGGATTGCTCCAAAGGGCATCATATTCTCCGGAGGCCCATGCTCTGTAACAGCAGAGGGTTCTCCAAGGCCCGATAAGTCAATATTCAGCCTTGGTATACCCGTTCTAGGCATCTGCTATGGTCTTCAGGTCATGACAGAGGTGCTTGGCGGCCATGTATCTTCGTCAGGAAAGAAGGAGTATGGTCTCCAGAATATCGATATAACGGATAGATCATCGGAGCTTCTGAAGGATGTATCTGACAAGAGTCAGGTATGGATGAGCCATGGCGATTCCGTTGACAAGCTCGCCCCTGGATTCCGTGTAGTCTCATCAACTCCTACATGCCCGTTCACGGTAGCTGAGGACAGGGACCGGAGATTCTATGGAGTGCAGTTCCATCCAGAGGTGGTGCACTCTGCAGAGGGAATCACTATGATCCGCAATTTTGTCCTCGATATCTGCAAGGCGAAGGCAGACTGGAATATGGGTTCCTTTGTCGATGACGCGGTCGAGGAGATAAGGAAGACGGTAGGGGACAAGATTGTTCTCTGCGGACTTTCTGGCGGTGTTGATTCCTCTGTTGCTGCTGCGCTGATCCATAAGGCAATAGGCGACCAGCTTGTATGCGTATTCGTCAACAACGGAATGCTCAGGAAGAATGAGGCAGAGTCTGTAATTGAGCTTTTCGGCAAGACATTCAATATGAGGCTGCAGTATGCTGATGCTGAGAATGATTTCCTTGAAGCATTAAAGGGTGTTACAGAGCCTGAGGCTAAGAGGAAGATAATCGGCAAGATCTTCGTCGATATATTCTACAGGGAAGCAAGGAAGTGCGGCGATGTATCTTTCCTTGCCCAGGGAACGCTCTATCCCGACGTAATAGAGTCGAAGTCTCCTTCTGGCGGGCCGTCTTCAACGATTAAATCCCACCACAATGTTGGAGGTCTCCCAGAGGACCTTAAGTGGCAGCTTCTTGAGCCATTGAAGGAACTTTTCAAGGATGAGGTAAGGGAGCTTGGCAAGGAGCTCGGACTTCCTGATGAGCTTGTTTACAGACACCCATTCCCAGGCCCGGGGCTTGGTGTAAGATGTATTGGGGAAGTGACGAAGGAACGTCTCGATACGCTTCGCGAGATCGATGCGATCTTCATTGATGAAATCCGCAAGGCAGGTCTTTATGATAAGATCTGGCAGGCATTCGCGGACCTTCTTCCTGTGAAGAGCGTTGGTGTTCAGGGCGATGAGAGAACATACAGAGAGGTATGCACACTTCGTGCAGTTACCAGTGAGGATGCTATGACAGCTGACTGGTTCAGAATGCCCTATGACGTCCTGCAGCGGGCATCACTGCGTATCTGCAATGAAGTTAAAGGTGTGAACAGAGTACTCTATGACATCTCATCAAAACCACCAGCAACGATAGAGTGGGAGTGATAATTAATTATAATATAAATAATTAAGTAAAATAAAATTGCTGCGGGCAGTAAAAAGCTTGCAGCGATTTTATATTTATCATCAATGAAATAGCAGAGTAGTTGTTTAAATCCTAGTTTTAGAACATTGGTGATTTACTGGGTATAATATTAGGTATGGAATATATTACCCGATGGTCTAAGCAAAATAAAACGAGAGAAGGGAAACTGACTGAAGCTCATATAAATGCTTTTATAAAGGAATCAGAACAAGAATTTCTCAATATTCCGAATCTTAAACAGGAGATGGATGAAGTTTCAAAGCAATTATATTCTTCTCCTGAATTCAATCGGCAATTATGGTATAGGGAGCAATATCTAGCTCATGCTATTGGCAATCTTGAGATGATATATCCTGTAGGAAAGATTATTCAGTGTTGGGGACGGGACCAAAACGCCAACCGAGGACGACACGAAAAACCAAAAACAAGCCGGCACCATTAGCCAAACCAACATAGAACAATATGATCTGCACCCATAAAAGGTAACACTTTCTATTCCCTCTGGTAGGATATAGGTAACACATTCTTACCCACAGAAGCCGTAATAGGTAACAGCTTTCTAGATATGGTTATTCAGTCTCAATATTATCCGGATGCAGTATATTGTATAGATGAGCCAGAGCTGCATATGCATACAAAGCTTCAGGGAAAGGTACTTGGAGAACTTTTCAGCTTAATACCTGGCGAATCTCAACTTTGGGTGTCAACTCATTCGATTGGGATGCTTCAAGAAGCCGAAGAGATTGAACACGAGCACCCTGGAACAGTTGTTTTTCTTGATTTTGGGAATAGAGATTTTGATGAGGATCAACTTATTACCCCTTCAAAAATTAGCAGGGCAGTTCTCAATAAGTTCTATGAGCTTGCTTTTGGGGATTTTGCAAAATTAATGTTGCCCAAAACAATTGTATTTTGCGAGGGAAGTCAAAATGGGAAAACACGCAAAGATTTTGATAAAGCAATTTATGATACAATTTTTGGTGATACCCATCCTGATGCTTTCTTTATTTCTGCAGGCTCATGTAATGATATTGAGGATATAGAGGAAAGGCATGGTGAAATTATTAATACGCTGCTTAGTCATAGCAGGATAATCAAAGTGATTGATCGAGATGATCGAACAGATTATGAGATTTCCGAGCTTAACAGGAAAGGAATAAAGGTTTTAAAAGAACGAAATCTTGAATCCTATCTGCTTGATGATTCAGTAATAAAAAAATTATGTGAATTAAACAATAAACCAGAACAATTTGAGAATTGTATTAAAGCTAAAAAGATGGCGATGGCTAATTCTGTATCAAGGAAGCATGCTCCAGATGATTATAAATCTGCAAAAGGTGATATTTATAACGCATTAAAGACCAATCTTGGACTAACAAAGTGTGGTAACAATGCAGATACATTTATTCGTGATACTTTAGCGCCGATTATTACGGAGGATATGGAAATATATAAAAGATTGGAATCTGAAATTTTCTCAGAAACATAAGGATCAATCATTTTTCCTATAGGATTTGGTATTGGCGGGCCTTATCCCTTTTTGACATATCAAAGTACTTGTGAAAGAAGTATTCATCCTTGCTGTGGCTTCCTTTTACGTCACTGGCTGATGCCGATCTTGTACGTGATGCGATTAATGGAGGATAACGTAATATCCTTCATCCATCCGTATCAGGCTTGGTCCTATGAATGTATCTGATATGCAAAATAGATAATCATCATCCTCACTCAATCGTTGGTCTGTATTCAGCTAGGCTTTTTCTGAATAGCTCTATGACGGTAAGCTGCATCGGGGTAAGAACCTTGCCTTTGGGCCATGCAGCAGCATAATGCCTTGAAACATGGCGGTTTGCGATTTTGTAGTAATTCGGTACTTTTCTGCCACCTCCTGTATCTTCCTGGTAGAGGATATCAGGGACAAAGCCGACGCCAATACCATTGGCAATCATTATATTCACGGTGTCCCAGTCGAGAGTTTCGTATACGACATCAGGAGTAAAACCGGCCTCAAGGCAGATTGTATTGATAAGCTTGCTTATCTTCTGTATTTGTTTGAGAGAAACAAAAGGCAGGTCTTGCAGTTCTTTGAGTTCTATATATGAAAGTCCTTTTCCCTGTATTGCTTTATTGTTGACATCATAGCTTTTAGGAATAGCGACAAGAATCTCTTCAATGCACAATGTCTTATAGCTAAGAAATGGATTGATAGGTTCAAGAGGAATAAAGCATATATCGATGTCGCCTTGCATCAATCCTTCTTCCAGGTTTGCCGATATGCTTTCAGTTATTGATAACTTCAGGCCATCGATCTCTTTGAGCTTATTAAGAAACGGGGGTAGATAGTATTTGCTGTAGAATGGTGATATCCCTATCCTGATACTCTCTGGCTGTGGAGCAGAGAGACTTCTCATGTATGATACGGTCCTGTTCCTCTCCTTTATTATGAGCTTTGCTTTCTCATAGAATGCTAATCCGGCCTTTGTTAGCTTCATAGTTCGAGTTGATCTGTCCATGAGCGCTATCGAGAATTCATTTTCAAGTCTTTTGATGGCACAGCTTATCGCAGGCTGGCTTACATGGAGAAGGCTGGAGGCTTTTGAGAAGCTTCCCAGTTCGCTGACGCAGATGAAGTATTCAAGATCTGTGAATTCCATATTTATAATCCTAATTTATAGATATTATAAATTATGTGTATTTGACAACTGAAAATTGCTCTGAGGTTATTAATTTAACTGATAAATAAAGGCTATTTAATCTGAGGTTAATCATCGAAAATGTGAAACACGCTAGGATGAAGCTAACTTAAACAAGGGAGAATGCTATGAAGAAGATTCTTTCAGCTTTAATGCTCGTACTGGTAACAGCCGGCATGCTTTTTGCCGGAGGCAGCCAGGAATCAGCACCTGCAGAGTCTGTATCTGCAGCAGCAGACGGCGGCAAGTATGTTGTTGATACAATCCGTGTCGGAGTTGCATCGCTTCCGACTTCCATGGATCCGACGCTCAATGTAGGCAACGCTACAATAAGAGTTCACTTCAACATCTTCGATACGCTTATCTATGCTGATCAGGATGATAACTATGCCCTCAAACCAATGCTTGCAGAGAGCTGGGAGAGGATCGATGACTATACCCTCGAGCTGAAGCTCCGTGATGATGTCTATTGGCACAATGGAGATAAGTTCACCTCAAAGGATGTCAAATTCTCGTTCGAGCGTCTCAATGAGGATATTCCTGGTATTACTCTTGCAAGATCACTCATGAATACAATCGATCATGTTGAGATCATCGATGATTATACATGCAGAATCGTCACAAAGGATGTCGATCCGCTTCTTGAAATCAGGATTGCTTCAAGCTGGGGTGCATGGATGCTTCCTTGTGATTACATAACAGAGGTTGGCAATGATGAGTTTGCTCTCAAGCCTGTAGGTACTGGTCCATTCCGCGTCGAGTCCTTCTCTCCTGAGAGAGTTGTAATGAAGCGTTCTGAGAACTACTGGGGCGAGCAGCCATATGTGAATACGCTTGAGTATGTGAACTATCCGGAGGCTTCCTCGCGTATTACAGCTCTTATGACTGGTGAGGTTGATATCATCACGCAGCTTCCTCTTGATCAGATGTCAGTAGTCGAGAATGCTGCTGGAGTAAGTGCTGTAAGCCTTCCTATTACGAATATGCATGTTGTTGAGTTCTATTTCGATGGTGTAGATCCTTCCAATCCGCTCAATGACAAGAAGCTCAGACAGGCGCTCTCGCTTGCCGTTGATCGCCAGCTCCTGAGTGATGCATTCTGGGATAGTCAGGCTGTTGTTCCACATGGACATCAGTATCCTGAATTTGGTGATCTCTACTTCGCTGATTATCCAGAAGAGGAGTATAACATTGAGAAGGCCAAGCAGCTTCTTGCAGAGTCCAGCTATAATGGACAGGAAATCACATATGAGCTTCGCAATGGTTACTATACATTTGGAAATGAAGTTGCAGAGGCAGTCACAGATATGTGGAGAAGCCTTGGGGTTAACTGCCGTGTAATCTTCAAGGATTCTGAGGATGATGAGACACTTGTCCGCAACTGGTCCAACTCCATGCGCTTTTCCGATCCTGCTGGTGGTCTCTGGCTTCTCTGGGGCAATCTTGAGGAATCACGCTGGGGCAATAAGCCACAGGCATTTCTTGATGCAGGAAAGGTTCTCACAAGCTCTCTTGATCCAGAGGCTCGAAAAACAGCTGCAAGGGAACTGATGGATATTTTCAGAGAAGAGGTTCCCGCAATCCTGCTTTACTATCCAGTAGAGTGCTGGGGTGTACGTGATGGTCTTAACTGGCATCCATATGCTTCTCAGACACTTAACTTCAGGGCTGATGCATTCTGGGGAACAGAGGCTGAATAAACTATATGGAAAATGTTCTCACAATAAAAGGGCTTAAGACGTATTATCATGCAAAGAACCGCGTAGTTCCTGCAGTAGATGGTGTGGATCTTGTGCTCAGGAAGGGCGAGATGCTTGGAATTGTCGGAGAATCCGGTTGTGGGAAGTCTACAGTAGCTCGGTCGGTCATAGGTCTGATCGATCGTAGCTACACAGAGATCGCAGGAGGTTGTGCCATGTTTGATGGGCAGGATCTCCTGCATCTTCCTTCTCGCGAGATGAACAGGATAAGAGGATCCAGGATTTCCATGGTCTTCCAGAATCCTCTTACGTCACTGAATCCCGTTTATACAATAGAGAACCAGATATCTGAAGTTCTCAGGATCCATACCGATTTAGACAAAGCTGCTATCCATGCAAGATGCATAGAGCTTATGGAGATGGTTGGCATCCCAGATCCGGAAGCAAGGCTTAAGGACTATCCTCATCAGCTTTCGGGCGGTATGCAGCAGAGAGCGCTTATAGCCATTGCACTGGCATGCAATCCTGAGATAATCATAGCTGATGAACCCACTACAGCACTTGATGTCACCATACAGGCCCAGATTCTCCAGCTAATACGCTCAATAAACAAAGAATACGGCATGAGCATGATACTCATCACTCACAATATGGGAATCGTTGCTCAGATGTGTGACCGGGTGATGGTGATGTATGGCGGGGTATGCGTAGAGGAAGGCCCTACGGAAAGGATCTTCGATTCCCCGATGCATCCATATACACGAGGCCTTCTTAAAGCAATACCGAGCATAGCATCCGACAAGGAGGATCTTTTCTCGATTCCAGGAACGGTTCCCCGTTTCTCATATCCTGTTGCACGCTGCCGTTTTGCTGACAGATGTCCTTACAGCAATAAGGAGTGCTCTGAAAGCGAGCCGGAGCTGATAAGCTTTGCAGAAGATTGTAGCGTCCGCTGTTTCAGAACAATTAAGGAAGGGATTTGAGATGAGCAGAGATGTTCTTATTCAGGTCAATCACCTGAAAAAGTATTTTAATGTCAGCAGGGGAATACTTGGACATCATATAGAGGGAACAGTGAAGGCCGTTGATGATGTCTCTCTTTCCATATATAGAGGTGAGACTATCGGTTTAATCGGTGAATCCGGATGTGGCAAATCCACCCTTTCCCGTGTCCTTCTCGGTCTTATTTCTCCTACGGATGGAGAGGTTATCTTCGAAGGAAAGAAGATGAATAGGAAGGCTCTTAAGGAATTCAGAACACGAGTTCAGATGGTATTCCAGGATCCATATTCATCAATTGATCCCCGTATGTGTATGAGACGTATTATTGAGGAACCATTACGTATACATACATCGCTCAGCCGGTCAGAGAGGATGGATCTTGTACTTCCTCTTATCAAGCAGCTGGGATTTGATGAAGAGGATTTGAAAAAGTATCCTCATGAATTCTCCGGAGGGCAGAGACAGCGTATAGGAATTGCAAGGGCATTCATCCTTGAGCCGAGCTTTATAATATGCGATGAGCCTGTTTCAGCTCTTGATGTCTCTATTCAGGCTCAGATACTGAATCTATTCAGGCAATTACAGAGAGAGAAGGGCGTCACATACCTATTCATTTCTCATGATATGGCTGTGATAAAGCATATATCAGACAGAATTGCTGTGATGTACCTCGGACGCATTGTCGAATTGGCTTCAAAGGATGAACTGTTCTCGGATACTCTTCATCCATATACGAAGGCGCTTATAGAATCCATACCGGTACCAGATCCTCGCATCCATACATCTATGAAGCCTCTGGAAGGTGAACTTCCAAGCCCTATAAATCCTCCATCTGGTTGTCCATTCAGGCTGAGATGTAGGCATGCTATGGATATATGTGCCTCAAGCATTCCCGAACTGAGGGAAATCAAGGAAGGGCATTTTGCTGCATGCCATCTTTTTGACGGGAGATCCTGAAATGCTGAAATATGCTTTAAAACGAATAATAAAAGCTCTTATAACAATATTCTTCATACTTACGCTTGTATTCTTCTTTACAAGGATGTCTGGAGATCCGACCAATTGGATACTTCCAGATGATGCTACAGAGGAACAGCGTATAGAGATGAGACATTCATTAGGCCTGGACAGACCTTTGCATGAGCAGTATTTCGAGGTCATGACCAGTCTTTTCACAGGCAATGCAGGCAGAAGCTATAATTACCTGCGTCCTGTAAGCGAGTTGTATGCTGAACGCATGGGAGCGACAATCCGCCTTGGTCTTATCTCATTCTCGCTTGCGGCTCTTGTGGGGGTGTCACTTGGAACGATAGCGGCAGTTAAGCGCAACTCATTCTTTGACAGATTCACGATTATGATTTCAATTGCCGGTTCTACGCTTCCTAACTTCGTCCTAGGTATACTCCTTGTCTTCCTCTTCTGCTTTGTGCTCCGTCTTCTGCCTAGCGGAGGAGCTTCAAGTGCTTCATCGTATATCATGCCGGTTATCGCGATGGCCGTGGGGCCGATGGCAAATATAGCAAGGCTTACGAGAACTTCTCTGCTTGATGTCCTGCGCCAGGATTATCTTGATTCTGCCAGAGCCAAGGGCGTTAGCGAACATGTGGTCCTGATAAAGCATGCGCTCCGCAATGCACTTATTCCTGTCATAACGGTCATTGGACTGCAGGTTGGAACGCTTGTTGGAGGATCTGTTGTGGTTGAGACTGTATTCTCATGGCCTGGAATCGGTTCATTGCTGATCAATGGTGCGAAGATGAGAGACTACCCGATTGTAATCTATGGAGTAATGCTCATTTCTGTAGCTGTCACAGTTATGAATACTCTTGTAGATTTGAGCTATTCATTCCTTGATCCACGTATCAGGGACAATGCATGAGGAGGGTTATATGAAGAAACAGCATGCAATTCCGCCAATGATCATATTCCTGCTCGTTACATTCGCTTTCATTTTCATTTACTCACTTCTTGCACCTGTACTGTATCCGATAGATCTTGGTGCTACCGATATAATAAACAGGCTTAAGCCCCCAGCATTTGCTGATAATGGCAGCTCCGAGTATCTTCTTGGCACTGACAGTCTTGGTCGTGATTTCTTCATAAGACTTGTGTATGGGACAAGGAATTCTCTGGTAATAAGCCTCTCTGCAATGGCCATAGCCGTTGTAATTGGAACATTGCTTGGTGTTGTAAGTGGCTTATATGAAGGGTGGGTTGATTACATCATATCCTTCCTTATTGATGCTAGGCTTTCTATACCTTTTCTCATTCTTGCTATCGTCCTCGCGTCGGTATTCGGCTCTGATAAAGTCACAATGATACTCATAATGGGCTTTACAGGTTGGGCAACTTTTGCACGTCTGATCAGAGGCCAGATTCTGCAGCTCAAGAAGCAGAATTTCATTGAGGCCAGCCGTTCTATGGGGGCCTCAAGCATCAGGATTCTCTTTGAGCATATTCTTGTGAATATCTCATCGATTCTCATCGTCGAAGCAACGCTTAGGCTCAGTTCATTCATAATTCTTGAGAGCTCGCTGAGCTTCTTGGGGCTTGGAATTCAGCCTCCTGATACATCCCTTGGGGTGCTTGTGAGTGCAGGACGCGACTACATGCTTACAAACTGGTGGCTTGCCATCATTCCAAGCATTGTCATCGTCATAATTGTTCTAGATGTTTCACTCATCGGAGACTGGCTTAGGGACAAGCTCGACCCAAAACTTCAGACAAATAGATAAGGAGAAGAAGTATGTCATTTATTTTCATCGCTCATCGCTCAGGCCCTGGAATCTATCCTGAGCAGACAATAGTTTCAGCGCGCCATTCGCTCTCAATCGGTGCTGATATGGTTGAGATGGATGTACAGTATACGAAGGACGGCATCCCCGTGATTTGTCATGATCCGAATACACTCAGGATGTTCGGAGTTGATTCCCTTGTACGTGATATGATGTACAGCGAGTTTATGATGCTGCGCCATGCATCTGATCCTGCGTATCCATCGCATTCTCTCGATGACGTAATCCGTTCCGGTGTCTCTCCTGTATTGTTTCATTGCAAGTTTACAGGCGAACTGCTTAAGGATCTGGCAAAGAGGCTTGATTCCGCTAGGAATGGACATTGGGTGATAGGAGTACAGCGCCCAGAGGATGTGGATTTCGTTAAGGATAATTCTAGTGGCATCAAGGTGCTTTCGTTCATGGAGTCTGAATCTCTGCTTCCGCATTTCCTTGAAGGAAAGGCTGATTATATCCGCCTGTGGGAAGAGTGGGTTACACAGGAGAAGATAGATGCTGTTCATAGCCATGGAAAGAAGGTATGGATTATGGCTGGGAGCAGGACACCTGAAGGTGTGGGATATACTAAAGCAGAGAATCTCATCAAATGGAAAGAGATGGGTGTCGATGGCGTGCTGGTCAATGATATAGCCTGGGCAAAGAATGTAATGGCGGAGGCATGATGCAGAAGAGCAGGGAAATGGTTTTTAAGCTTCTTGGCACTTTTCCGGTAAAGGCTGTTACGGATGCAAGAAGGCAGATGTTAATCCGTAAGGATGGATACTCAATAGAAGAAGTCTGTTATGAGACAGAGCCAGGAGAGGTTGTCTCTGCATATCTTCTTATCCCGGAAGGTAAGGGGCCTTTCCCTGGTATTGTAGCGTGCCATCAACACAATGATGAGTACTTTATCGGAAAGTCTGAGCCTGCAGGGTTCTACAGAAATGGGGCAGGTGCTTTTGCAGTTTCCTTGTGTAAAGCAGGCTTTGCTGTAATCTGTCCAGATTGTCTTGGATTTGAGAGCCGCCGCCCGCTGGAGTATGAGCGGGTTGCAAATCCTTTTCTGGATGGAGCAGCTTATGAAAGGCATCTCTTCATAGATTACCTTCTCAGAGGATCTACACTGCAGGCTAAGTATATTTTTGATTATTCCAGGGCTGTGGATATCCTATCATCGCTACCAGAGATTGATGCCAGCAGAATCGGAGCAATGGGACATTCGCTTGGCGGACAGGAGGCTCTCTGGCTTTGCTGGTATGATCCAAGGGTGAAGGCTGCGGTGTGCAACTGTGGAGCTGCTATTGTAGCAGACCTTCAGCGTGCATGCATCAACCATAATTTCGCTATGTATCTTCCCTCCCTTCTCTCATCTGATATGGATATGAATGATGTCATCTCACAGATAGCCCCCAAGCCTTTTGCTTTGTTCTATTCTGCAGATGATCCAATCTTTCCAGCATCCAGTGTTAGAAAGCTTTGTTCGAAAGTCAAAACATCATATGAGAGCGCAGGAGCTGCGGATGCATTTGTCTGCAGGGAATTCCCTGGCGGGCATGGTTTGTCTTCTGAAGCTGAGAATGCAGCCATCTCATTTCTTTCTTCTGCATTGCTTAAGTGATTTCGCTTGACAATTTGTCTCAAACGTTGCCCCAATATTCAGCATATCAGAATGTGCTCGGATAGCTTTGCCGGAAAAGGAGAAGTCCTTTACTCTGCCTCTTGTGACATTTTCAGATTCCTAGATCGGTTGAAAATTCAAGCAGAGGGCCTTGTTTTCCGATAAGGAATTTAGGAAGGAGTGAGGTGTATTGCACTAATGAGATCGCAGCTGAGTCTTATGGATAATCCCGAGTCTTTTACATGAACAAAATGTTTTGCATTTAACGACGATTGTTTTCTCCAAAATATGTTATGATGAAAATGATAATCATAATATCTGAATATTAAATATTGAAATATTAAATCTTCTGCGATTATAATTATCTACAGGAGGTTTTTCATGTTCATAGGAAGAGAAGCAGAGCTTAATCGACTTGAAAGGATGTATTCCAGTGATAAGCTGGAGTTCGCAACGGTCTATGGCAGAAGAAGAGTCGGGAAAACAACGCTGATCAATCATTTTACAAAAGGACGAAGATGTATCTTCTTTGCGTGCCAGAAATCATCCATTGCAGATAATCTTACAGAACTCTCTGCTCAGATCAGTGTCTTCTTAGGTTATAGCGTGACATTCCCATCTTTTATTGAAGCATTCCGGGCAATAGTCAGATTCTCGATGAATGACAGACTTATATTCGTTATGGATGAATATCCTTACCTTGCCAAGAAGGATGATAATGCAATCTCCTCGATTATCCAGAATATTCTGGATCATGAAGCAAAGGAGTCAAAGCTTTTCCTGATTCTATCCGGTTCATCTGTTTCATTCATGGAAGATGAGGTTCTTGGCAAGGAGAGTCCATTACATGGCCGCATAACTGCTCAGTTTCATGTCAAGCCTTTCGATTATCTTGATTCCAGTCTCTTTGTTCCTGCATATAGTTGTTCGGATAAAGCCATTGTCTATGGGATAACAGGAGGTATTCCTCGTTATCTTGAGCTCTTTGATGATAGTTTAAGCCTGAAGGATAACCTCCTGTATAATATCTTTGATAGTAATTCAGTGCTTTTCAATGAGAGGGAAAATTATCTTAAGGAAGAGTTCAGCGAAGTATCTACATACAGCTCAATCCTGAATGCTATCGCAGGTGGTTGCACAAAGCTTGCGGATATTGCTTCTCATGCGGGAATCCAGGTAGGAACATTGCCGGCATATCTCAATAAGCTAAAGGAGGTAGGGGTTGTTGATAAACTTGTACCTCTTGGAGAGAGCGAGAAGAAAGGTGTATGGAGGATTTGCGATCTATTCTTCAGGTTTCATTCATTCTTTGTTGTCAGGAATATCTCCACAATCGTTTCCGGACGTATGCCGCAATCCTATGACAAGGTAGTTGCACCTTTTCTGAATGATTACATGGGCAAGGCCTTTGAAGAGATTGCCAGGCAATATGTTGAGCTGTATGCTGACCTTCCTTTTCCTCTCGGTTTGGTTGGAACATGGTGGGGTGGAAGCAGGACCTTGCATAATGAAATCGAGATCGATGTTGTTGCTAAGTCAGCTATCGGCAATGATGCGATTATCGGAAGCGTTAAGTTCAGAGAACGTAAGATAGACGCTCAGGAATTCGATTTGATGAAATCATATTCAAGAGAGATGGGAGGCGCTGGCAATTTTCTTTATTGGTTCTTCTCGAAGTCTGGTTTTGATGATGACATCAAAAAGCTGGCAGAGAATGATAAGAGTATCAGACTATATACGATTGAAGATATTTATGATTCTGAAGTGATTTGATGATATGTTCTTTATGGTAGAGTCTCACAATCTCTGCCGAATTTCATATGGGATTTGACTTTCTGGAAACTACACAATCAGAGATATCTTCTCTTCATCGCTTCCATTGCATCAGCAAGGGAGTGGGATTTTTCTGCCTGCATTGATTCGCTGATTGATTTTGCAACACATGCGAGCATGAAGATATCATTTTCGTTGAGTTTATCGCATATTTTATAAAGCACGTTCCTCATTGTTCCTTCCGGCAATGATTTATTATTGGTTTCCGAAGCTAGATCTTCCACGGTTGTACCTAAAGCCTTCGCTATTGCCAAGGCAAAATGGAATGAGGGCGCTTTATTCATTGTTTTCATTGTAGCAATGGATCTGGCGCTATGGGCTGTTTCTGCTTCAAAATCCTCCCATGTCATTCCCTTTGTTTTTTTAATGAGTCGACGTTGTTCCAGAATATGCGTGTAAGCTCTTTTGCATCCATAAGCCTGAGTCTAATGCAATAATGTATCTTCGTTAACAAGCAGCGGTTGTCTTTGTTGAGTAAACATGTGTTAAAGCAGGGCGTAGTTTTACTATTATATAAACTATAGTTGTTGCAGAAATGAATTATTATATATACACCAGAGGTTATGCACTATAATGAGGTCCTTTCAATAAACCATGGATGGAGCCTCCAATCTATTAAGCAAGCTTAGGGGCTATGTAAAGGGGAAGAAAGAAACACTGGAAGGTATAACATTCATTGGATGTGATGGTAATATAAAATGCATGTTTACTATTGAATTCATATTACCTTACACGAGCCTCGGCCCAGCTGTAGAACAGGCGTTCAACGAGCATCCTCAGCGTCATAATATGTCTCTTCGAATGTCATTTATCGCTCATGATCGTATAAAAAGCTCTGAACTTCAGGGTGATGTCATTATAGCTAGAGGTCTCACTGCCTTATATCTCAATCATCTTATTAAAGGTGCTTTTACAGTGCTGGAGATTCCTATGACAGGTTATGATATCTTCCGAGCCCTGCAGGAGGGATATGACTTATACGGAGATCAGGATGCGGCGTTGATTGCGACTGAAAGTGTCATATATGGATTCGAGGAACAGATGCGCGGAGTAAATGCAAAGGTGCGGACTTATGAGATTGTTTTTGACTCCGACATGCGAGCTGTTATACAGAAAGCAATTGATGATGGCGCAGGTTTTATTGTTGGGGGCAATGAGATCGTAACGCTTGCGAATGATATGGGATATAAGGGAATCCGTATTATGGCTGGTAGACAGTCAATAAGACAGGTGATAGATGAAGCATGGAAAATACATACGACAAAACTTGAAGAAGTAGCAAAATATTCTAAATTCAATGCTGTTATAGAGAATATTGATGAAGGAATCATCGCCTGTGATAGAGATGAGGTTGTCACTATATGCAATAGGTATGCTCAGACATTATTGGGGACTCCCTCGCATGAAATTATTGGAAGCAAATTGTCGGAAGTTGATGCGTCGATTAATGATCCACCTATAAGAACCCTTACGCAAGAGGAGCCTGGCATCTTCGTGAAAATCAATGGTATTAGTCTTGCTGTGAATAGGATACCGATTTTTGTTGAAGACCATTTTGAATCCGGTATCGTTGTCTTGCAGAAACTTTCAAATATACAGAAACTTGAGAATGAAATACGTGTTTCAGTAGCACATAAAGGACTTGTTGCCCGCCATACATTTGATGACATTATCGGTTCAAGTCCTGTGATGACCGAAATCAAGCAGCTTGCAATGAATTACTCACGAGTAAATGCTAACGTTCTCATTTTAGGTGAAACTGGCACCGGTAAGGAGCTTTTTGCGCAAAGTATTCACAATGCAAGTGAGAGGAGGAATAAACCATTTGTTGCGGTCAACTGTGCAGCACTTCCTGAATCTATACTCGAGAGTGAACTTTTTGGATATGTTGAAGGTGCGTTCACTGGAGCCTCAAAATCTGGGAAAGCTGGTCTGTTTGAGCTAGCTCATGGAGGAACGCTATTTCTTGATGAAATAAGCGAAATGAGCTATTCCCTGCAGGGGCGTCTTCTTAGAGTGCTGGCAGAGCGGTCTATCATGAGGCTTGGAGATGATGAAGTTATTCCGATTGATGTCCGTATAATTGCTGCAAGCAACCAGGATATCGAGAATCTTGTTACTATGAAAAAATTCCGCGAGGATCTCTTCTATCGTCTCGATGTTCTTCGTTTGGTTATTCCGCCATTGAGAGACCATGTTTCCGATATACCCGCTATGATGGATGCTTTTCTATCGAATTTCGATAAAAAGAATGGTACATGCAAGCATATGATTGAACCAGATATATTCCCTTATCTGGAATCACTCCAATGGCCAGGAAACGTAAGGCAGCTTAGAAACCTTTCAGAACGGCTTAGTGCTATGGTGTTTGATTCTGTCATTACAATGAAATCAATTGATATAGGGTTTTTCCGGCAGCAGGAGAGAGTAAATGAACCTGTTGATGAAAGAGATATGCTTATCGCAGTCCTGTCTGAATGCGGAGGCAATAAGAGTCAAGCTTCATTGAGGCTAGGGGTAGATAGAAGTACTCTTTACAGGAAGCTTAGGAAATATGGATTGTTGTAGCATATGCAACACTAGAGACAGCAGTTGCTACATATAATAGCCCAAATTTTTATCTTTATCTTTAGATTATCTGTATCTTTTTCCTAGATCTTAAGTTTGGCACATCTATTGCAAATAAAAGAGTAAAACAAAGGAGGTACTATGAGAAAGAGTCTTTTCATAGTTTTGATGTCTGTTTTGGTTGTAACTGGATTATTTGCTAGTGGGACAAAGGAAAACGCTGTATATCCTAGTGGCGCTGTTGAATTGGTAGCACTGGGATCGGCAGGTGGCGGATCCGATGTTCTAGCTAGAAACATTACCGATGTAATCAACATACATAATCTCGTTCCGGAGCCTGTAAATGTTGTTAACAAGGCGGGCGGCGGTGGTGCTGTCGGTATTGCATATACTAATCAGAAGCAGGATAAAGACTATGCCCTTATGACAATAAATTCAACACATTGTCTTCTTATCCATACCACAGATATTATTCCAAAGGGCAGAGAGCCTTGGACACCGATTGCATGTGTTGCAACAGATGCTCAGACACTTGTAACGAGAACAGAAAGCCCATTCCAGAGCTGGGAAGATGTTGCTAAGGCGATAAAAGAGAATCCTGCAAGTATGACCATCGGTTGCTGTGATGATATGGATGCCATGACGCTTGCAATCCTTGAAAGGGAAACAGGAACACAGTTCAATCATACAGCTTACTTTGCTTCTTCCGAGATATTCTCCGCACTTCTTGGAGGTCATATTGATTTTGCAATTGCTAATCCTTCAGAGGTTGTAGGTCTGGTAGAAGGGGGTAGAGTCCGCGTCCTTGGTACTTTCACTCCTGAAAGGCTCTCTGGAATATTTGCTGAGGTTCCAACATTTACAGAGCTGGGATATCCTGCTTGCCAGGTCGAGCAGCTTCGTGGAATTGTTGGCCCTGAAGGAATGAGCCGTGATGTCCAGCTTTACTGGTCTGATATCCTCGAGCAGGTTTGCCAGACTGAGGAATGGAATAAGAACTACATAGATTCCAATTTCCTTACTCCAACATTCCTCGCTGCAGACGATTTTGCTGTATACCTCGACGATCATGAAGCTAATCTTGTAGAGTTTGCGAAATCCAACGGAATGGAAGTCTTCTAATGATTTATTGCCAGGAGGTCAGCCTTGGCCTTCTGGCTCTCTCTTCTTCAAAAAAGGATACAATATGTTAGTTATTGAGATTGCATTGAGTGCTCTCTCCATATTATGGATTGTGAAGGGAGCTGTTGATTATGGCGTATGGACAGGTCAGGCGCCTGGTGGTGGTCTGTTTCCAATAATCGGAGGATTGATCCTATTATTATGCTGTGTTCTTGATATTGTTCTGCGTATAAAGAGGAAAGAACCGCTGAATGGCGAAAAGTTCGAGGGACCTGATGAATATATAATGCTTGGCTGGGTTCCTAGAGTACTTAGGCCAATTGCAGTTACATTATATGGTTTTGGAAGCATGTTTGTACTTGAATATCTAGGATTTATTCCATGTGTATTCCTAACATGCTTCGTATGGTTGTTCTTTATTAGCCGGAGACCAGCTCTGAGGGCATTTCTTACTAGTGTGGTCACGACAGGTATCTTGTATTCAATCTTTGTCGCATGGCTGAATATTCCATTCCCAAAGGGATTGTTCTAGGAAGGTTACTATGATTGAAAATATACAGAGTCTTTTGTTTGGTTTCCAGACTGTTATAAGTCTCGATAATATGCTTGCAACGGTTGTCGGTGGAGTTCTTGGGATTATCGTTGGTGCAATGCCGGGTATCGGAGCTGCAGCAGGTGTAGCGCTCCTGTTGCCTATGACATTCAAGATGGATCCTACCATGGCAATAATCATGCTTGCAGGAATATATTATGGAGATATGTTCGGAGGAGCATATTCAGCTACTCTTCTGAATATTCCAGGCGATTCTTCTGCTCTTTGTACTGCACTTGATGGTTATCCGCTTGCAATGAAGGGAAAAGGAGGAAAAGCGCTTGCTGCATCAAATATATCTTCATTTATTGGTGGTGTAGTTGGAATAATATTTTTGACATTCTTTGCTCCGATAATGGCTGAGGTTGGTCTTAAATTCGGTCCACCTGAGTCCGCAGCATTGATATTCTTTGCGCTCACTTCTATCGGATGGATACTTGGAGATAATCCGCTTCTTGGATTGATCAGCGCAGCTGTCGGTATGATTCTTGCAACCATTGGAGCAGATTCAGCAACTGGACAGATCAGATTTGCATTCGGTAATTATAATCTCTATTCCGGAATTTCATTCATCCCGCTGATTATCGGTATGTTCGGTTTCTGCCAGCTTGTTGATATGGCAACGGCAAAGAAAGAGAATGATGTTAGCTTGCTTACCAAAATCTCAATAAAGGAGAGCATGCTGACAAAAGAGGAATTCAAGAGTATATTCCCAGTCTCCATTCGTAGTGGAATAATTGGAAATCTTGTTGGTTTCCTTCCTGGTGCAGGTGGAACTACAGCGGCGTTCATAAGTTATCTTGTTGAGAAGAAGATTGGAAAGAGGAAGGAATTCCTCGGTACAGGAGAGATTACAGGAATCGCATCATCCGAATCTGCCAATAATGCAGCTGCTGTAGGTTCTTTTGTTCCTTTGCTTAGCCTTGGAATCCCTGGAAGCGCAACATCGGCAGTTCTACTTGGAGGACTTATGATGTGGGGACTCCATCCGGGGCCGCTTCTTTTCGAGAATAATCCAGAGTTTGCATGGGGCTTAATTGCATCAATGTATATCGGGAATGTTCTGTGCTTTATAGCAGGAACCCTTATGATCCCAGCTTTGGTCTCGATACTTAAGATTTCGACGAAAACTCTTATTCCTATAATCATGACAATCTGTGTTATTGGTGCATATTCATGCAACAACAATATCTTTGATGTCGGTGTGATGCTTGTATTCGGATTGATATCATATTATCTCTGCAGATATGGATTCTCCGTAGCACCATTGCTGCTTGCATTCGTATTGTCTCCGACACTTGAGCTTCAGCTGCGTCTTGCGCTTGGAATATCTCAGGGAGATGCCACGGTATTTCTTACCAGACCAATATCCTGTGTGATAGTCATCTTGACGATTGCAGTACTTCTGGGACCTGTAATCAAATCAATGCTAAGCAAAAGGAAGGGTTCGGAAGCATGATTAATTTCAAAAACATATTTTCTGCAGCCAAAGATAAAAGAAAATGCAAAACTGCGATTCTTGGTGCTAATGGTACATTCGGATATACCTTCATTTCTCAGTGTGCAATGATGGAGGATCTGCTTTCGCTTCGTGTTGTTTGCGATCTTGATATCCAGAAAAGCGTTGATATGCTTGTGAGTCTTGGTTTTAGCATGGATAAAATCTGTCCTTGCAAGACTGAGAATGATATGAAGAATGCTCCTGCCGATGCGATTATCGTTGTCGATGATGCTTCGCTTGTTCCTTCCTCTGATGCGGATGTCGTTGTTGAAGCAACAGGAAACCCTGAGAAGAGTGCTCTTTTTGCGGAACAATGTATTCTTGCAGGCAAACATGTCGCAATGGTTTCAAAAGAAGCTGACGTCATTGCAGGTCCTTATCTATATAAACTCTCTAAGAAAATGGGGGTTGTATATACACTGGCGATAGGTGATCAGCCTGCAAATCTGATAAACTGGCTATCATATATTGAGTCATTAGGGCTTGAGATAATATGTGCCGGTAAGTCCAGCGAATATGACTTTGTCTACGATATCGATACAGGCCGCTTCAGATACAGGGATCAGGAGGCAGTGATCCCTGAGCTTGCACAGTATTGGCATATCGGGACAGATATGAGAAATACTCTTGAGAATAGGAGTAGGCTCCTTTCTGCTTACCCTCAATTCGCTGTACCGGATTACAATGAGATGAATGTCGTTAGCAACGCTACGGGACTTGTACCGTCAACTCCAAGATTGAATTATCCATTGATCAATGTTACGGAGTTGGCGGATGTCTATGCTCTCAAGGAGGATGGAGGGCTTATTGAGAAGTCTGGAGTGCTTGATACATTCAACTGTCTTCATCGGTTTGATGAGGTGAGTTTCGCAGGAGGAGTATTTGCAATAGTAAAGGTTGAGGACAAGGTATTAATGGATATTCTGAAAGGAAAGGGCCATGTCGTCAGCAGCAATGGCAAGTACCTCGCTCTTTATCTTCCATATCATTTCATGGGAATGGAGGCCCCCATGTCTGTGCTGCAGGCATACTATCTCAATCTTTCCGGTTATGAACGATGCAGCAATGTGTCGACTATGGTTGTAAGAGCAGAGCGGGATTTCCATAAAGGAGAGATATTCAGCCTGCATACACATCATAGATGTATAAATGATGTCTATGTAACGCTGGAACCAATTTCATCTGCTCCTGCTGGAAGTGCCCCTTATTACCTTATTGCAGAGAAGAAGTTGCTGAAGGATGTTTCTGCCGGGAGTGTCATTACCATGGACATGGTGGATTTCTCTGGCTCTGATCTCAAGCGCATGGTTGATTCTGAAAAGAATTTCTGAGGAACAGGAGTGTGCTGTGACCGTTCTGCAGATTGTACTGATTGTTATAGTAATCCCGCTTACGGTTATTAATATATATAATTTCCGTACAGCGAGGAAAAATAAGGCAGACAGTGAAAGGAAGTATGCTATGGTTCTGCGGAATTTCAATCTATATGGCCATTTGCTTCCTGCTGCTGATAAGCGGATAATCAGACGATTTGTATCTGATCAGGGCAATAATTATCTTGTCTGCATTGAAAAAGCAGGCAACCGTGTCTTCATTATAGGGGAGGATCTATTCAAGGAAATCCGGAGAGATCCTTCCCTGAAGGCCGTCCCTGTGATTTCAGAAGGATCTCAAGGACGGATTTTAAGCGTTATCTGCCGTATAAGCAGCGATGAAACTCCGGAGCCATTTGATATTGTCCTTGGAGAAAAGCCCCATAAAAAAAGCTTTTTAGGGAAGTTTGTCATTGAGACCGCTCAGGAGATGTGTGATTTCATACTTTCTGATGGTATAAATTAGTTTGCCTATACGAAGCAATAATCCTATCGCTTTACAAAAGATTCTAAAGATCAGGGAATAGCAATCATCTGGCATGTGCATGAATCAATGCATGTCATGCCAGATAAATTCTTATTGTAAATTATTATCAATCACAGGTCGTTCCGCCATCGACAGGGAGCTGCACACCATTCAGGAATGAGGCTTCGTCGCTTGCCAGGAAACCAACTGCTGCGGCTACATCTTCAGGAGTAGCAAGATGCCCGAGAGGAACTTCCTCAATCCTTTCCCTCATGCGGTCAGGATTTGATAGGAATCCATTCACCAATCCAGTTTTTACAGTGCTTGGATGAACTGAATTGCATCTTATATTGTATTTGCCATAGCGTGAGGCAATGCTCTTGGTAAGCATCGTCACTGCGCCTTTTGATGCTGTATAGGATTCATTTGTATATCTATGCCCGACAAGTCCGCATACCGATGATATATTGATTATCGCCCCGCCTCCTTGGGCTTTCATAATAGGAATTGCATGCTTGATGGACAGGAATACGCTCCTGACATTTATCTGGAACATCTTATCCCAGTCCTCTACAGAGCATTCTTCGATATCATGGCGGATATTGACACCTGCATTGTTCACTACGACATCAACACTACCTTCTTCTGCCATCACGTCCTTATAGATTGAGATCCAGTCGGATTCCTCTGTTACATCAAGTTTCTTTGCACGGATATTTTCGAGCTTGATCTCCGCAATGGCCTCCTTACACCTCT
>CALXLE010000071.1 GCA_944389115.1 uncultured Spirochaetaceae bacterium | reverse complement strand
CCTGCCAGCCAGGGAGTGCTTTGGCATTCTGTAACAGGTTATCCAGATACGATTCTTGATAAGAATGTTATGGAGGCGGCTTCTGAAGTCAACCATATGGCAGAGAAGGTTGAATCGGATATGGATGGAGCAAGTTCTTATGCTTCCGTACTTGCTCTTTGGGATGGGTCAGAACATAGCCTTAATATAGGTAGTATGCTTATGCAGGCTCATGTTCAGTTTGATCTGATGCATGATTTCCGTATGGATGCTGAAAGAATGGGCCGGTATCCGGTTATGCTGATTCCCTCAGGATTTCTTTCCTCAATACCAGAGAATGAAAGAAAAATGATAAGTGAATATGCGGAGAATGGTGGGCATATCATATGCGAGGAAAATGATTTGGATGTGCTTGCTGATTTTGCAGATTTTTTGGGGATAAAGCCTGAAGCTAAGATGAGTGAATATCTGACGGCTGCTTATCTGCGATTCGAGGATAAGTGGGCAGGCGAAGGTATTGGATGCGATAAGATGGCCTTCAGAGGCCATATGGCATATTGCAGGTTATCGACAGGCAAAGCAATCGCAACGCTTATTCCTCCATTTGCTCCTCTTGAGGTTGTGGGAAAACCACCAGAAAGAGCTTCGATTGCAGTTCCTCATACAGATATCCCGCTTCTCTGTGAGAATAGATTCGGCAAAGGTTCTGTATATCTCATGCCGTTCTGTCTTGATGAGCTTTTCTCTGTATATCATTTAGTCCAGCATGTGGAATTCCTAGAGAATATAATCAGGCATGCAGGAGGAATGGTTGTTGAATCATCTGCGCCTCGCAATGTCCAGATCACATGTTATCAGACGGAATCATCAATATTGATTCATCTGGTGAATGAGGTAGGCGAGAGACCTCTTATGGATACTATCAGGCTGTCAGAGATTCCTGTGACTATCAGAATCCCTGCAGGAAAGAAAGCTGTCCGTGTCCGTGCTGTGATATCAGGAGAAAAGCTTGATTTCTCTTCAGCTGATGATTCCATCACTATTGTATTACCATCGCTCGGCATCTGGGAAATGCTGGCAATCGATTTCGAATAAAAAGGGAGGATTATATGGAAGCATGTGTTGAATTCGGACTGTCAAAACTGCCAGAGGGCATTGATGCCAGGCTGATAAAGGATCCTGCAATTGTGGAGCAGGGATATAAGCGTGTGAAGAAAGACGATAAAGTCTTTGAGATCCATGCATCAGATGACTCCGGTTTCATGTATGGGCTTCTGGATCTTGCTGAGGATGTCAGAATAAGAGGGAAGGATAATACAGTTGCCTATTCCGCAGAGCCGTTTCTGAAAATAAGGGGGCTTAGGTTTAATGTATCCCTTGATGCTAGAGTTCCAAGCTATTCTGACTCATCTGATTGCTGTATAAAGAATCTACCGAATATCTGGGATTATTCTTTCTGGACTCATTTTCTTGATCGTATGGCAGAGGAAAAATTGAACTTGCTTTCATTGTGGTCTCTTAATCCATTCCCTGCTATGGTGGATATCCCAGAATATCCCGATGCAAGTGTTGCTGATGTTATGAATTATGCAGAGCCAAAGGCCGCTCGGCTTACCGGTTATGGAATGTATGATAAAGAACGTAAGCTTGTGCTTGTTAAGAAAATGACCATCCAGGAGAAGATTGAGTTCTGGAAGAAGGTGATGGCTTATGCAAAATCTAGATGCATAAGAATCATGATAATAACTTGGAATGTCTTTACTTATGGAACAGAAGGACATAACGGCGGGATTGCCGATGATCAGCTAAATGGGGAAACGGCTGATTATTTCCGTGCAGCGACACGGACCCTTATAAAGACCTATCCGGATCTTTGGGGACTTGGCATAACCTCCGGAGAGAATATGTGGATGGACGAGACCGATATCCCATTCCTTGCAAAGAGCTATGGACAGGGAATAAAAGATGCATTGGCAGATCAGCCGGATAGAGAGTTTCATTTCCTTCATCGTATGCAGATGGCTCATTATCAGGAGATAGTAGATAATTTCAGCGATTTGCCTCGTCCGCTTGAAATTAGTTTCAAGTATTCTCAGGCTCATATGCTTTCTTCAGATAAGCCTCATTTTATAGATGGTTTCCTAAAACAGAAAAGGGCTGACTTAAAAGTATGGCTGACTGTCCGCAATGATGATTTCTATATGATGAGATGGGGTGACCCTGAATACATGAGATCATATATTCGTAACATGCCTATAGATACTCTAGCTGGTGTATATCTTGGTGCGGATGGATACATTTGGGGGAGAGTTTATATCGACAAAAAGGATGATAGTAATCCATTCTTCTTTGATAAGATGTGGTATTTCTTCTCGATGTGGGGAAAGCTTGCTTATGATATTAATGCTCCCAAAGATAGATTCCTTCTCGAGTTGAAAGATCGATTTGAGCTTACAGATGATGAAGCTGGGATTCTTTATACAGCTTGGGAATCGGCTTCAAAACTTGTTCCTGCTCAGCAGTGCGTTCATTGGCATGATTTCGATTTCCAGTGGTACCCGGAAGGTAGTTGTCTATATTTACAGCAGTTCCATGAATTCCGCTTTGCAAATATCAATGAATTTGTTCAAGGAGTAGCAATTCCTAAAGATAGATTTGTTTCCATCGAGGAGTATTGCAAGGGCAGGATAACCAGCAAGCAGAATCCGCATGATATCGCTCTTAAAATGATAGAAGATGCGGAGAAGGCTCTCTCGGATGCGGGAAAGCTTCAGACCGCTGGCAAGAGTGCAGAGTATGAGGCAACTGTCAGGGATATCGTATCTATGTCCTATCTTGGCCTTTATTATGCTTATAAGATTCTTGCTGCAATCGGTCTGTACCGTATGCGCTATCAGGGAAAATCCTCTGAGAAGGCAGGGAGCATCAGGAATATGGAGAAGGCTGCTGAATATTGGAAGAAGTACTCCGCAAGGATTGATGAGGATTATAAGCCTCAGTTCCTCTGCAGAATGTGTCATGTTTTTGAAGCAAAGGCTCTTGATCACTTTGTTGACGAGGATGTCGAGATAATCAGGAAGGAGTGCTGATATGCGTGACAGGAAATGGGCGGAGGAGAAGGCCAGGGAGCTTGTCTCGAGGATGACTGCGGAGGAGAAGGCATCGCAGCTGAGGTATGACGCGCCTGCGATCCCGAGGCTCGGTGTGCCTGAGTACAACTGGTGGAACGAATCGATCCACGGCGTGGCCCGGGCAGGCACGGCGACGGTGTTCCCGCAGACGATAGCGTTCGGCGCGATATTCGATGAGGGCTTCATAGAGAGGATAGCCGATACCGTATCGACCGAGGGCAGGGCGAAGTACAACGAGGCCAGGAGGCATGGCGACAGGGACATCTACAAGGGCCTGACGTTCTGGGCCCCGAACATAAACATCTTCCGCGACCCTAGATGGGGGCGCGGGCAGGAGACATACGGCGAGGACCCGTATCTGACGTCCCGGCTCGGCTGCGCATTCGTCAGGGGGCTGCAGGGAGATGGGAAGCTGCTGAAGGCCGCGGCATGCGCGAAGCACTTCGCAGTGCACAGCGGTCCAGAGGACCTGAGGCATGAGTTCAATGCGGTGGCTACCAGGAAGGATATGGCGGAGACGTACCTCCCCGCGTTCAGGGCGCTTGTCGAGGAGGCAGGGGTCGAGGCCGTGATGGGAGCGTACAACAGGACCAACGGTGAGCCGTGCTGCGGAAGCCCCGCGCTGCAGTCAATCCTTCGCGGGAAGTGGGGGTTCCAGGGGCACTTCGTGTCCGACTGCTGGGCGATCAGGGACTTCCATGAGCACCATAAGGTGACGAGGAACGCGATGGAGTCCGCGGCGCTCGCACTGAGGAACGGATGCGACGTCAACTGCGGATGCACGTACCAGTCGCTGATGCCTGCGCTCAGGAAGGGGCTTATAAGCGAGGAGGACCTGACGCGCTCATGCGTGAGGCTCTTCACGACGCGCTTCCTCCTGGGGATGTTCGGGGAGACCGAATGGGACGGGCTCGGCCAGAAGGACGTGGACACGCCGGAGAATGCGGAGCTTGCCACGGAGGCTGCGAGGAAGAGCATAGTGATGCTGAAGAACGACGGAGTGCTGCCGCTGAGGAACATCGCGTCGATCGGGGTGATCGGTCCCAATGCAGACAGCAGGATAGCGCTTGCCGGCAACTACCATGGCACGGCATCGAGGTACATAACGCCGCTTGAGGGCATAGAGGACGAGGCCTGGAAGAGGGGCATCACGGTCAGGTACAGCCTCGGATGCACGCTGTCCTCGCTTAAGGATGAGGACCTTGCGCATGAGGATGACAGGCTGAGCGAGGCGCTTGCAGTGGCGGAGAGCTCCGACGTGGTGGTGCTTGTGCTGGGTCTTGATGAGACCCTGGAGGGCGAGCAGCACGATATGGGCAACTCCGGCTGGGGCGCTGACAAGACGAGCCTCAGGCTCCCAGGGCTGCAGCAGAAGCTGATGGAGGCCGTGATCGGTACAGGCAAGCCTGCCGTGGTCATAATAGAGGCCGGGTCGGCCGTTGACCTTAACTATGCGTCGGAGCATGCGTCCGCGATCCTCGATGCCTGGTATCCCGGGGAGAGGGGAGGGAAGGCCATCGCCGATATCCTCTTCGGGGAATGCTCGCCGTCAGGGAAGCTCCCGATCACGTTCTACAGGACGCTTGATGGCATGCCTGAGTATACGGACTACACGATGAGGAACCGCACGTACCGCTATGCGGATGACAGCCAGGTGCTCTATCCGTTCGGGTTCGGGCTGTCGTACGGCACGCCAACTGTTGAGAGTGCGGAGGTGTCCGATGAGGGCGGCAGGATCATCGTGAGGGCCACGGTCAGTGCGGATTCGGATATGGAGAACGTCTTGCAGGTGTATGTGAAGGACCTTGACTCGCCGTATGCTGTGAAGAACCATAGCCTCTCGGCATTCAGGCGCCTGTCCCTGAGGAAGGGAGAGAAGCAGGAGGTGGAGCTCGAGGTGGACAGGAGGGCACTGCTGAGTGTAGATGATGAGGGCGAGGAGAAGCTTATGGGCCGGAGGTATATCTTCAGCGTGGGCTTCAGCCAGCCTGACAGCATCAGCAAGGCGCTTATGAACACATCCCCTGTGTTGGTGGAATATACTGTGTAATGTTTTAGGCTCTCCTTGCTTTTGTGCTTGGAGAGTCTTATTTAATGAATAAATATGCAGTAATATTCAAAATATTGACATATTATGCATAAATATTTAGTATATTCTGCATATAGGAGATAATGGCAATGACACTTAAAGGAAGAAGTTTTCTTACGCTCAAGGACTTTACGAAGGATGAGATTCTCTACCTTGTCAATCTTGCGGCCGAGCTTAAGGCAAAGAAGAAGGGTAAGGCACATAGCAGCAATGTCGATGGGAAGCTGCTGGATGGCAAGAATATAGTTCTTCTTTTCGATAAGACTTCTACCAGGACGCGCTGCTCATTCGAGGTCGCAGCTTATGATGAAGGTGCGCATGTCACATATCTCACGAATTCCCAGATGGGGAAGAAGGAGTCGCTTGAGGATACAGCAAAGGTCCTTGGCAGGCTCTATGATGGTATAGAGTACAGGGGCTTTGAGCAGAAGATCGTAGAGGATCTGGCGCTCTATTCAGGCGTACCTGTATGGAATGGGCTGACCGATGATGATCATCCTACCCAGTTCCTTGCTGATTTCCTTACAGCTATCGAGCATACAGGCAAGAAGCCTGAGGAGATGAAGCTTGCGTATGTAGGTGATGGAAGGAACAATGTCGCCAATGCTTTGATGATCGGCGCTGCGAAGGTCGGTATGGACTATGCGGTTGCTACCCCGGCATCACTCAATCCTGCAGAGGACCTCGTTTTACAGTGCAAGGTCTGGGCAGATGAGAATGGTTCTTCGATAACAATCACAACAGACCCGTATGAGGCAGTAAAAGGTGCTGATGTCATATACACGGATATCTGGTGCTCAATGGGAGAAGAGGACAAGATGGCTGAACGCATTGCCCTTCTGAAGCCTTATCAGGTGACGATGGATCTTCTGAAATCAACAGGATGCAATACGATCTTCGAGCACTGCCTGCCTTCGTTCCATGATCTGAACACAACGACTGCGAAGATGGTGAAGGAGAAGTTCGGACTGGATGAGATGGAGGTCACCGATGAAGTCTTCAGAAGCTCTGCATCGGTTGTGTTTGATGAAGCCGAGAACAGGATGCATACTATTAAAGCGGTGATGGTGGCAACGCTATCCGATATGCTTGCATAGCATTGAGGCCCCATGCTCTGGGGCTTTTTCTTTTTCAGGAGGTTATTAATGGAACTCAATAGTCAGAGAGTGCGCAGGCTTGCGCCTGAGAATGATCCGCTTAAGATCGGAATGGGCTGGACGCTGGAGGATCTGGATAAGCCGCAGATAATGGTTGAGAGCACTTTCGGCGATAGTCATCCGGGTTCTGCACATCTCGACAAGCTGGTCAATGAGGCAATGAAAGGAATATCCGATGAAGGAGGCAGAGGTGCAAGGTACTTCACCACGGATATCTGCGATGGGATTGCCCAGGGGCATGATGGCATGAACTATTCCCTTGCTAGCAGGGATATGATTGCCAATATGATTGAGATCCATGGGAAAAGCACCGGATTTGATGCTGGTGTTTTCATTGCTTCCTGCGATAAATCCATGCCTGGGTGCCTCATGGGACTTGGAAGGCTTAATATGCCCTCGATATTCATAACCGGTGGAGTGATGGAGGCCGGGCCCGATCTTCTTACTCTTGAGCAGATAGGAGCCTATTCCGCGATGTGCCAGAGAGGGGAGATTACAGAGGAGCAGTTTGCTTATTATAAGCATAATGCATGTCCTAGCTGCGGTGCCTGCTCATTCATGGGGACTGCCAGCACTATGCAGATAATGGCGGAGGCCCTTGGGCTTATGCTTCCTGGGACTGCGCTGATGCCTGCAACCAGCAAGGAACTGCTTGAGGCAGCATATGCTGCTGGAAGGCAATCCGTTGTCCTTGCAAGAAAGGGTATTAAGGCAAGCGATATCGTTACGATGGACAGCTTCGAGAATGCGATAATGGTTCATGCGGCAATCTCTGGATCGACGAACAGCCTGCTTCATATTCCTTCTATTGCCCATGAATTCGGATTCGAGATCGATAGCGATACATTCGACAGAATGCACAGGGGCGCCCATTATCTCCTTGATATACGCCCGGCAGGGAAATGGCCGGCTGAGTTCTTCTACTATGCCGGAGGTGTACCTGCGGTGATGGAGGAAATAAAGTCCCAGCTTCATCTCGATGCGATGACAGTTACGGGGAAGACTCTTGGAGAGAATCTCGATGAGCTTAAGCGCAATGGATTCTATGATAGGTGCAGCAGATATCTTTCAGAGAAAGGTCTTAAAAGGACCGATGTGATAAGATCCTTCGATTCACCTATCGGGACGAATGGAACCGTTGCGATACTTCGAGGCAATCTTGCCCCCGATGGCGCTGTGGTGAAGCATTCTGCTGTGCCTAAGGAGATGTTCAATGCCGTTCTCAGAGCGCGTCCATTCGATTCGGAGGAAGAGGCAATTGCGGCAGTTCTTTCACATGATATAAAGCCTGGGGATGCGGTGATCATAAGATACGAAGGGCCGAAAGGATCTGGTATGCCTGAGATGTTCTATACAACAGAGGCAATTTCCAGTGATGGCGAGCTGGGCAGAACAATCGCGCTTATAACCGACGGACGCTTCTCAGGAGCAAGCAAGGGGCCGGCCATAGGGCATGTAAGTCCGGAAGCCGCTGAAGGTGGGCCTATTGCCCTTGTGGAGCCCGATGATCTTATCGAGATATCCATACCTGACAGGAAGCTCGATATAGTAGGTGTGAAGGGAAGGAGAATCAGTCCTGAGGAGGTCTCTTCAGAGCTTGAGAGGCGCCGAAAGGCCTGGAAGCCAAGGCCATCAAGGTATAAGTCAGGAGTGCTCAGTCTTTTCATCAGGCATGCAGTGAGCCCGATGAAGGGCGGATACATGGAGTGATTATAGGAGGACTGTCAGGTCCTCCTTCCTCCAATCAGTATCTCGATATGGCGCTCATCGCCCGGAAAGTATGCCATGAGGTGTTCTTTCATGATGCTGAATGCGCTTTCCGGAGTATAGGAATCTATCATGCTCTCCGTATCATCTCCGAATACGGCCTCGGGAAGAGCATACCGTGTGATTCCCCAGCCATACTTCCTTCCGTCCTTGGTGAGTCTGTAGTCAAATCCTGAGACAATGACATAGCCATTCATCTGCAGCCCTTTCATCGCTTCTCCGAAGGAGGAGTCTGAGAGCTTGCATTTCGCTTTCAGGAACGTCGAGTTCTCCTCTCCTGTCTCCTCAAGGATCTGATAGACCTTCCTCTCATTCGACCTTGCATGGCCATCATTGGAGAATCCTTCGAAATCGTAGCCGTTGCGTCTGTATGCCAGAAGGGGGAAGAGCATTTCCTTCGATACAAATCCCGGGCATGAGCAGAAGAAGCTGCCGTATGCCCCACCTGTCATCCTGATGATATCCTCCTTCCAGTCCCAGGCTCCCATCCCGTCTGGCGGGAACCATATGCTCTTGTCAGCCAGCTCCTCAAGGGAGAGTCCTTTCACCACGGAGCGGAAGAATGGAAGCACTCCGAATCTATTGACAGCATCACATAGTTCTTCTCTGGTTGTTATCATAAGAATATAGTAGCACGGGAAAGCTTTTGAGCTTATGATGGGTTCTGAGGATTCCCATGAAGAAAGCATCGTACGAGATTGACATGGTCAATGGACCACTGTTCGGCAAGATACTACGTTTCTCTATTCCATTAATGCTCTCAGGCATACTCCAGCTTCTTTTCAATGCTGCGGATATAATCGTAGTAGGGCAGTTCACGGGAAGCCATGCGATGGCTGCTGTCGGATCGACAGGAAGTCTGAACAATCTGATCATAAACATATTCATTGGGTTATCTACTGGAAGCAGTGTGCTTATGGCGATGTACTATGGAGCCAGGGACAGGGAGAATATCGATGATCTTGTTCATACATCGATTCTTCTTGCAATTGTCTCCGGCGCAGTGCTTATCGTAGTCGGTATAGCTCTCGCAGGTCCTCTTCTTCTGCTGATGGGTACCCCAGATGATGTGCTCCCGCTTGCTGAGCTATATATGAGGATAGTCTTCTGTGGAATGCCTGCCCTGATGATCTATAACTTCGGGTCCGGCATCCTCCGTGCTGTCGGGGATACGAAGCGTCCTCTGATGTTCCTTACCGCTGCGGGAATCATCAATGTTGTGCTCAATCTTTTCTTCGTCATAGTCTTTGGCATGGGGGTTGCCGGCGTAGCGCTGGCGACTATTATTTCGCAGTACATCTCGGCATTGCTTGTGCTGAGATGCCTTATACATACCGATTCTGCCTATAAACTCACACTCTCACGGCTGAGGATATCAAAGGAGAAGTTCGTGCAGATAGTCAGGATCGGCCTTCCGGCAGGCGTGTCCGGAGCTGTCTTCTCGATATCCAATGTGCTGATACAGTCCTCTGTGAACTCCTTTGGATCGATAACCATGGCAGGCAATGCCGCTGCGCAGAATATCGAGGGATTCATATATACAGCCATGAACTCGCTGTATCAGGCATCGATAAACTTCACCAGCCAGAATTTCGGAGCAGGAAAGAGCGAGAGGATTGTCCGTGTTCTTATCTGCTGTCTCGGTATTGTTGCAGCTGTAGGTGTTATCCTTGGCGTTGGCGCAATGCTTCTTGGGCCTGAGCTTCTCCATATCTACTCCTCTGATCCAGAGGTTATCCACTATGGGCTTATAAGGCTGAATATCATAAGCATAACGTACTTCCTCTGCGGAATGATGGACGTTGCCTGCGGTTCAATCAGGGGAATGGGCTATTCGATAACCCCGACAATAGTCTCTCTCCTTGGCGCATGCGCTCTGAGGGTTCTCTGGATCTTCACGATATTCCAGGTCGACAGATCCCTGTTTGTGCTCTATGTCTCCTATCCTGTCTCCTGGGCTGTTACATTCCTTGCCCATATGGCATGCTTTGTTGTCTTCTTCCGGCGGTACAAGCTTGGAATCAGGCAGAAAGACATGCTCAGGCGCCTGGATGCCGCAGGACATGTGGATTGACAGCATGTGCCTTTTCTGGATATGACAATCCCAGGAGGGCATATGAGAAAGGCTCTTGTTTTTCTGCTTATTGCTTTTACCGTTATCTCATCGGCTGTCGCTGCCGATGATGGCGCAATTCCTGTAAAGGTCCTTATCCTGCCGAAGTTCGAGAATGGTGAGATGGCTGGTGATTTCCCTGGAGAGGCACAGTACTACTATGAGGAATACCTTATCGGCAGTGATGAGTATGATATCAAAGGCGGAACGCCAGGATCAAAGCTCTACATGAAGGATGGGGTTGCCCTCTATGTCACAGGCATGGGCAAGATCAACACAGCCATGAGCCTCAATTCGATACTCCTTGATCCTCGCTTCGATTTCTCCGATTGCTACTTCATCAGCACAGGATGCGCAGGTTCTGCAACCGAGTATTCAGTAATGGGAGATGTCTTTGTAATCACAGCTGCGATTGACTATGACCTTGGCCATCATGCAGATCCAAGGGAGATGGAGAATCCCGATGCTCCAACATGGTTCCACGATGCAAGCTATGACAGCTCATCCTATAAGCTCCTTGATCAGGATCTCATGGACAGCATCTACAGCATGGTAAAGGACGTTGAGCTTGAGACAACAGAGAAGACAAGAGCATTCATGGCATATACATTCGATAATGCAGACTGGGCTGTAAGGGATCCTATGGTTCTCAGAGGCACTACAGTCACCGCTGACAACTACTGGAAGGGTGAGTATGACCAGCAGAATGCCAGGGCTATGTGCGAAGTCTATGGCGCTCCAGATCCGTTTGCCCTTTCCGAGATGGAGGATGTTGCACTTGCAGTCGTCCTCGATCGCTTCGGACTCCTTGATAGATACATCATCATCCGCGACAGCGTTAACATGGTCGTATTCATGAATGGTGTGACACCAGAAAGTCTCTGGGATCCTGCAAGATCCTCCGATTCCCTCTCCGATGAGGATTCCATCGAAGCTGCTGATATCTTCGCAACTGCGATGGAGAACAACTTCAAGGTAGGATCCGTGGTTGTCGATGCAATCCTTGATGGAACTCTCTGATAGTCTATAATCTGCAAATCTCCCTCCGTGTGATTGCATGGAGGGATTATTATACTATGCAGACATTGATTCCCTTGCTTTCAAGCTTCTGTACAGTATCTTCATCAATCATAGAATCTGTTACGACTGTATTCACTTTCTCAAAGGGGAAGGCAAGACAGAAGCCTCTTCTTCTGAATTTCGTATGATCGATAAGCAATATGCAGTTTCTGGAATGCTCGATCATAAGCTTTTTCAGCCTTGCCTCATTGGGAATTGCGGCATAGCAACCAATCTCTGGCTCAGCCCCCGTAACGCTTATTATGCATTTGTCGACATAGTATTTCATGAGGTGCTCCTCTGCATCGGCACCAGATACCATATGCGTACCTCTAAGAAGTTCTCCCCCGATAAGAACTACATGGCAATCGTCAGAACCTAGCATAATTTCTGCAATTCCTGGGGAAGTTGTCACCGCCAGGAGATTGTGCTTATCAAGCAGGTGCGCGGAGAAAATCTGCGTTGTGCTGCCACCATCGATCATAAGGCTCTCCCCATCGTTTATCAGCGAAGCAGCATATTCTCCGATTTTTTCCTTCAAATCGGCATTCTTGCTGAGCCGGCTGCTTATTGCTGTAGTCTGCCAGATGGATTTTTCTTTTTCCTTTTTTATTGCACCGCCATGAGTTCTGATTATTATACCTGATTTTTCAAGTGCTATGAGATCACGCCTTATCGTATATTCCGTTGAATCAAGGATTCTCTCCAGTTCTGTTATTTCAGCCTTGCCATTAACGTCGATATATCTTGCTATTTTCCTTCTTCGCTCTTCGATTTTGTTTCGTTCTGCCATAATGAAAGTATCAATGCTTCTTTTCCGCAGGTCAATAGAGAATTGAGCATTTTTTGCACTGATATGGCAAATTTTAGAAAAATTATGCACTAAAACTAGCAGAAAAATGTAAAAAATTTTGTTTACAACTCAGAAAACTGGACTTAACATGGGCTTGTCATTCAGGAGGCACAGATGAAACTGGTTTCTGCAAAGGATATGCTCGTGAAAGCTCAGAAGGAGCACTATGCTATCGGGCATTTCAATCTTAACAATATGGAAAGTGTCAGGGCATTCCTTCTTGCTGCACAGGAAGCTTCTTCGCCGATTATCCTCGGAGTATCCGGTGGTACAGCAAAATACATGGGTGGTTATCGTACGATTGCTGATATGGTGCAGGATTTTGTTGATTTCCTTAAGATTACTGTGCCGGTCGCAGTTCACGTCGATCATGGAAAATATGCCGAGGCACTCGATGCCATAGAAAATGGATTCACATCCGTGATGTTCGACGGATCATCTCTTCCTATCGATGAGAATATCGAGAAGACCAGAACCGTGGTCAGTCTTGCCCATGCGAAAGGAATCTCTGTCGAAGCTGAGGTTGGAGGTATTGGTGGCGAAGAGGATGGCCATATCGCGATGGGAGAGTGCGCAGATCCAGCTCAATGCAGAATGATTGCTGATCTTGGTGTTGATTTCCTTGCTGCTGGAATCGGGAATATCCACGGGAAATATCCCGCAGATTGGAAGGGTCTGAATTTTGATCTATTGAAGAAAATCAAGGATGCGGTAGGTAATCTCCCTCTCGTTCTCCATGGAGGTTCCTGCATACCCGATGATCAGATCAGGAAGGCCATCAGCCTTGGCGTTAGCAAGATCAATGTGAATACCGAGTGCCAGATAGCATTCACCGAGGCAACCAGGAAGTACTTTGAGGAAAAGAAGGATTACGAGAGCAAGGGATATATGCCTCGCAATGTCCTGGCTCCAGGTCTTGAAGCTACAAAACTCATGTGCCTGAAGAAGATGGAGCTTTTCGGAAGCGTAGGGAAGGCTTGATTGCTGGAAATAGACCGGGAGGCTTGAATCAGAACGATGATGGAACATGGACTGCAGGTCATAGGTGTTGGTCATAGTTGTCTCGATAGGCTCTGCATGATAGAGAACTATCCGAAAGAGGATGATTCAACGCATATAACATCGATTACTGTCCAGGGCGGCGGTGCTGTAGCGACTGCTCTTGCTGCGGCATCGAGGCTAGGTGTGAAATCTGGGTATATCGGAAATACTGGGACAGACTTCGTATCCGATGAGATCATCCGTCTTCTTGAAGCCGATGGTGTGTACACAGGTTATGTTTCAAGGCGTTCTGATGCATTTGGGCTTGAGTCATTCGTTATGGTTAATCCTGCAAGCGGTTCTCGCACCAAGTTTCCTGAAAGGGATGTCAATCCACCGATTGAATGGACTCCAGAATTGAAAGACGCTATCAGAAATGCATCAATACTGCATCTTGATGGTACGAATTGGGAAAATGCATATGAAGCAGCATCAATAGCTCGTGATTATGGTGTCATGGTTTCGCTAGATGGCTGTTCGATGCAGGGTGACAATACCCGGAACAGGAAGCTTGCATCCATGGCAGACTGCCTGATCATGAACAAGAAATATCCACTTCGTGTGACAGGGGTAGCCGATTATGATGATGCGCTTCTTGAAATCTCTTCCTGGGGACCTGGGATTGTGATGTGTACACTTGGTGAGGATGGAGTTAAAGCCGTTATAGATGGACGAGTAGAGTCTTTTCCTGCTTTCAAGGTCAATGTTGTCGATACAACTGGAGCTGGTGATGTCTTCCATGGTGCTTTTATCGCGGGTCTGCTTGATGGAATGGACATGCGTGAGAACATACGTTTTGCATCTGCGGTCGCGGGGCTGAAATGTACGAAAGCCGGAGGCAGGGCTGGAATTCCGGATAAGGAAAAAGCTCTGGCATTTATGAATGGGAATATGTAGCCGGGAGGCTATAGATAAAAAGGAGAGAAAATATGAGAAAAGTCCTGAGCATTGTACTTATTGCACTGCTTGCTATCACTGGGCTTGCTGCCAGTGGTGCTTCGGATTCTTCTGGTGAGGCCGGAAAGGGAGAGCTGTATATCTACACTACCGTCTCTGATACGCATTACGACCTTACTATGGCTGCTTTCAATGAGCTCTATCCTGATATCACCGTGTATAGTACATATGGCGGAGCAGGAGAGTGCAAAGCTAGAATCCAGGCAGAGGCTGCAAATCCACAGGCCGATCTTATGTTCGGCGGTCTGCAGTATGCTGATCTTGACGCATACGGTCAGTATTTCGAGACATATGTATCAAAGAATGACGAACTGATGCTTGAGGAATACAGGAACACAAGCGGTAAGCTCACATTCCATGATTCCCAGATTCCATGTCTTATTGTCAATGATGCTCTTGAAGCAGAGCTTGGCATAAAGGTCACTGGATGGGAATCGCTCCTTGATCCAGCTCTCAAGGGCAAGATTGTTACAGCTAATCCTACATCATCCTCTTCTGCATGGAATAACCTCCAGTGCATCCTTACCGATTTTGGCGGATGGGATAGCGAGGAAGCATGGGATTATATCGCCAAGCTGATGCAGAATGGTCTTGTTGTTGTAAGCTCTTCTTCAATCCCATCAAGAAGTACCTTCTCTGGAGAGTACGTTGTAGGTCTTACATATGAGCCTTCAGTTGTAAAGATGCTTGATGGCGGTCAGACAGGTGCTCACATGGTATTCCCGGAAGAGGGAACGACATCTGTTGGATTCGCTTCTGCAATCATCAAGGGCGCAAAGAATCTTGAGAATGCTAAGCTCTTCATGGATTTCCTTCAGAGCGATGCTGGTCAGCAGACATATCTTGATGCAGGTGCACGCCCAATAACAACCCACAAGATCGAGGGCGGCAGCCAGTACATGGTCGACCTTGATACTATCCTCGTGAAGGCTGCAGATACACAGGCTCTTGCGGATAACAAGGCTGCAATCTGCGATAGATGGAATGAGTACTGGGCAAAGTACGGCAATAACTGATTGATTATGGTCTAAGGGTTCTGCCGGAGACGGCAGAATCCTTCAATGATGAGGGTGAGAGCTATGAATGTAGGCATAAAGATAGAGCACGCGGTAAAAAAATACGGGAATTTCACAGCTATCCCGGATCTCTCTCTGGATATCAGGAGCGGAGAGTTCTTTACGCTTCTTGGCCCTTCCGGATGCGGTAAAACCACATTGCTCAGAATGATTGCGGGTTTCAATTCAATTGAGGGTGGTGATTTCTATTTCGGAGATAGAAGGATTAACGATCTTGATCCTGCAAAAAGGAATATCGGAATGGTTTTCCAGAATTATGCGATATTCCCGCATCTGACAGTAAGAAAGAATGTGGAGTTCGGCCTTAAGAATAGAAAGCTTCCGAAAGATGAGATCCACAGTAAAGCAGATAAGTTCATGGAGCTGATGAAGATCAGTGAATATGCAGACAGACTTCCTGAAAAGCTTTCCGGTGGTCAGCAGCAGCGTGTTGCTCTCGCCAGAGCTCTTGCTATTGAGCCTGATGTCCTCCTGATGGATGAACCGCTATCAAACCTTGATGCGAAGCTAAGGGTCGAGATGCGTACAGTCATCAAGGATATACAGAACAGGCTTGGAATCACGACAGTATATGTGACACATGACCAGGAAGAGGCCATGGCTGTTTCCGATCGTATAGCTGTCATGTCTGAAGGTGTGATACAGCAGATTGGAACACCTAAAGCTCTTTATCAGAGGCCAGTGAACCGTTTCGTTGCAACGTTCATCGGCCGGTCGAATGTTATGCCTGCAAAAATCTATGTCGATGGAAATGAGAAGGGCATAAGCTTTGATGAGGGATATAGGCAGCCGATGGATAATCTCATCGATGTCGCCGATGGACAGAATGTCATTGTCTCTGTGCGTCCGGAGGAGCTTCTTATCAGGACAGATGGCAATGGTATGAAAGCAAAGGTTGTCTATAGTACATTCCTCGGCCTCAATACGCACTATATGGTAGAGTTCGAGGATGGGGTCAGAGCTGAGATAATACAGGAATCCCAGATTGATGACATCATTGAGAATGGTTCGATAATCAACCTTGTTGTAAATCCTGAGAAGATCAACGTCTTTACTGAAGACGGACGGAAGTCTGTAGTGAAATAGGAGGATTCGGATGGAAAAGAAGAAATCCTTCAATTTCTGGGTTATAGCCAGTCTTGTAGTGCTTGCCCTTTACCTCCTATTCATGGTTTATCCGCTTGTAAAGCTTGTATCCCGGTCCGTTGTGGATGCTGATTCAGGTGGATTCTCCATGCGTTACTTCAAGCAGTTCTTCTCGACCCCGTATTACTCGGGTACGATGATCAACAGCTTCAAGGTCGCGATTGCGGTTTCTGTGACATCGACTTTGATAGGTATTCCGTTGGCCTATCTGTATAACATGTATAAGGTCAGAGGAAGAAAAGCCCTGCAGATGCTGATAATCCTCAGTTCGATGTCAGCACCATTCTTAGGTGCATATGCATGGATTATGCTTCTTGGAAGATCTGGTGTTATAACCAAGTTCTTCGAAGCAGCATTCGGTGTGACAATACCGAGCATCTATGGTTTCAAAGGCATTGTGCTTGCCCTTACTATGAAGATGTACCCTATGGTATTCCTTTATGTAAGCGGGGCACTCAAGACGATGGACAATTCCCTTATGGAAGCTTCTGCGAATATGGGATGCGACGGGCTGAAAAGGGTATTCAAGGTTGTCCTCCCACTCTGTATGCCTTCGATTCTCGCTGCAGTACTTATGGTATTCATGAGATCAATGGCGGATTTCGGTACTCCTCTCATGATAGGTGAAGGATATTCGACATTCCCTGTTCTCATCTACAACTCATATGTAGGCGAGGTTGGAACGAATCAGAATTTTGCAGCGGCCATAAGTGTCATTGCCATACTTCTGACGATGATGTTCTTCCTTCTTCAGAAAGCTGTTTCAAGCAGATATCGTTTCAGCATGAGCACGATGCGGCACAATATAGAGAAAAAGCAGGCACGCCTCTTACCATCGATGCTTATCCATATCTTCTCCTATGGTGTTGTTGCTGTATCACTGCTTCCTCAGGCTTATCTTGTCTACCTTTCTTTCAGGAAGACAGGCGTAGGCGGTGTTGTATTCATGCCGGGCTACAGCCTTGAAAGCTATCAGGAAGTCTTCCGGAAGATGGGCAACGTAATCTGGAATACTCTAAGGATCTGCGGTACCTCGCTCGTCCTGATAATCGTATTGGCTATACTTATTGCTTATCTTGTCGTAAGACGGAGAAATGCGGTGAACGGGATTATAGATGCACTATCAATGGTTCCGTATGTTATTCCGGGATCAGTTGTCGGTATTGCTTTGATAATCTCATTCAATAACAGGTATATTCCGCTTGTCGGAACTGCAGCAATCATGGTTGTCTCGATGTGCATAAGGAGAATACCTTATACAATCAGGAGCTCGGTTGCTATTCTTGGGCAGATTCCTATTACGATTGATGAAGCTGCGGAGTCCCTGGGAGCTGGAAGGATAAAGACACTTTGCACTATCACCGTTCCGATGATGCTAAGTGGAATCTTCTCCGGTGCAATCATGAGCTGGGTTACGCTCATAACCGAGCTTTCCTCTTCGATATTGCTTTATTCCTATAAGACGCAGACTCTGAATGTTGCTATATACTCTGCTGTGTCCAAGGGGACAGATGGAAGGGCATGCGCATTGTCGACCATACTTATGATTTTCACAGTGGTGTCGCTCTTGCTCTTCAATAAGTTCTCGAAGGATGGCGAGATAATGATGTGAAACAAATGGATAGCTTTACCTATTCACTATGTCTCATGAAATTATCTTTGGAAATCAACAGTATTCACTAATTAATTACAGAGCAGGACCTGGTCCTGCTTTGTAATTTTAAATTTCAGGACAATCCATAAAGTGCTATGAATTATCCGCGTCATATCATCAGAGCGGGCAACCGTTAGATCGGGCCCATCTGATTACATTATCGAGACGCTGCTGATATCCCTTGCCGCCTTTCTTCAACCATTCGAGATTGTCTTCTGAGATTGCCGTATAGTTTTTTTCTTAGGAACTTTCACGGCATAATGGAACATAGCATCGGAGAAATCTACCTCGGGGATATCTTTTGTATTGATATCCTTCTCCTTTATCTTACCAATAGCTTCAAGTTCCTTTTTCTGGGC
>CALXLE010000070.1 GCA_944389115.1 uncultured Spirochaetaceae bacterium | reverse complement strand
AGTCCTGCAAGCTGCGCCGTCTTCTTATAACCGTAACCCTCTTCAAAGAGCTTTAAGCATTCCTTACGTTTCTCAGCTGGAATCCTGTGCCGGAGGGACGTATTCTTATCTTCCATAGCGTCCTCCTTTAATCATTGCCTACCTAAAATAGGCAGGCAACTTTAAGCCCATAGAATCAGGTTGTTGGAACCTGCAGGGATACATTAGAAATAAGTTTTGCTGTTGTATTGCCCTTTCCGTAGTAAACAACAATCTTTGCTGTCCAGTTCGATCCAGAAATCTGCTGATCAAGAATCTGAACCTTTGATGTATCAAGATTTGTTGTCGTATCAGTAGTATTAGCTTTTGTTACATTATAGACGAGCTGATTTGCTGTGATTGTCTTTGCCTCAACCTGAGCCTTTGTCACACCCGTTGCAAAAGATGTTACTCCTTTGACATCAGAAATATAGTTTGGGCCTGAAGGGAATGTGAATGTCTGCACTCCTCTCTCCGGATGAGCCTTTTCAATAGCTGTAACCTTAACAGTGTACTGGCCATATGCTGTAGGTATCTGTGTAGGAGCAGCCGTTCCTGCAGGAGCATCAGTATATACCATTGAGATTACTTCAAATCCATTTGTAAATGTATCAAGTCCCCAAGCGCCGAGCTCTGTATCATCAGTTGCTACAGCAGCAAGTCTCCACTGATATTTATCACCAAAGTAGGTATTCTCTGCTGTATTGCTGATTGGGTTAGCTGTGTAGTGATCGAATGTAGTTGCAGCGCCCTTTGCAACAACCTTCAGCTCAAGGTTCGTAGCAATAGGTGCTGTAACGGGCACTTCGTCCTCACCAGCAAACTGATATCTGTCTACGATATAGACATCATAAACATCACCTTCTTTGCCTGCTTTTGTTACACGGGTTGTGCCATCGAAAACATTGAAGACTGTCTCAGAAATTGCTGTGAGAGGAACTGTGACGGAACCACCATCATAGTTAAGAGCAACAGTTGCATCTGCAGAACCATCAATCTTTACACCAGCCATTGTTGTGATATCAGCACCTTCAGCAGCTGTAACAGATGTAATTCCACTGAACTCAACAGATGTTACCTTCTTGAATGCTACCTGATAGCCTGCTGTAAGCTTCTTCTCAGTTCCAAGCGTAGCAACAACATCTCCATTCTCCCAGCTCTTTCCACTTGCTGTATCAATAGTGACAAGACCCTGACCATCAATGACAGTCTCCGTATTATCAGTATTGTGAGCAATTACCTGGAAATTAGCGGCATCGAATGGCTGACCTTCGACGAAATCAGCAACCTGCTTGATTGTGATATAGTCGACATTGCGATAAGTCGGCATCTGAGCCTGCTCGCAAGCTGTGAATGCAACAAGCATCATAGCCGCGACCATGATTGTAAGAATCGTTTTCTTCATTTGATTCTACTCCTCTGATTAATATCACGGATAGGCTACCCCCCCCCGGTTGTGTTTTGTCAAGGAGTTTTTTGAAGATTTTTGATAATTGTTCTGTAATCAGTAAAGCCCCAGCTTGGATAGATAGCTGTTAATCAGCTGCAGGCGTTCGCCTGTATGGGTATCAGAGTATCTGTTCAATTCATTGCTTATAGCCTCAATCAGGAAAAATATGCCCAGATATGAATTGAATGCTGTGGGACTTGATACATCTGCAACCAGCACCTCATCGGCATGGTATGCCAATGGGGATGTGAGCTTATCAACAATGGCGATGAGCCTGCATCCTGCGTTCCGTGCCATATCGGCTAATGTGCATGTCATCTTTGAGTAGCGCTCAGTACCAATCAAGATGGCGCAATCCTTCTCACCATAGCCAAGGAATGTCTCTATACATCCTGAGTCGGCACTGACAGCGTATTCTACATGAGGGATATACTGCGAGAGCAGGACTCCAAGATAGCATGCGGCAGAGGCAGATCCCCTGAAGCCTGCAACAAATATATGCTCACTTGCAAGAAGCAGTTCGACAACATGCTGGATTGACCTGTTATTATTCTTCGATAATGTATTCGCCAGATTCTGCTGTATCTTCTCAAGGAACTGGAAGCTCCCGATATCCTTTGAAGTCTCAGTCTTCTCCGGAAGCTTCTGATACGGCAGGACATACTTGTCATTATCCAATGTCTCAGAAAGATCCTTCTGCAGACGCTGCTGCAGATCCTTGAATCCGCTGTAGCCAAGTGTCCTGCAAAGCCTGATCACAGATGTATCGCTGACATGTAGTGCAAGAGCAATATCCTTAGAGGTCATGAAGTACAGAGAGCCTCTGTTATCCAGAAAGAAGTCAGCAATCTGCCGCTCTGTCTTAGTCATCCTTGCATTCTTTATCCGCTCCTCAAGATCCAGGCTCATAACTATCTCCTATACAAGCAATTCCGTGAAAATTGTCAGCGTAGCAACAACAAATATTGTTGTTACGGCAATATTTTAATTCCTGATTGCAGAAATTGCAATAAAATCATCGGAATGCCCTATTCCTGCTATTGACGGTTGCATTCAGGCGTTTTGAAAATACACCCAAGATAGGAAATCTGTGTATTTCTATCTGTATCTCTGACTTGGAAATGGAGGATTTATCCTATGGAAAAACCGCAGAAACGCATGGAATTCTATGGCGGCCTTTTCGGGGCATGCTTACCACTCCTGGTATTCCTGGCTCTTATGGTTGTCATTGCAGTGACAGGAAGGGTATCGCTTGTTCTCTTCTGCATGGCAGGACTTGCAGGAATGTGTACAGCATTCCTTCTGGCAAAGAGCAAGAAGGAATTTGAGGAAGCTGTAATCAAGAGCATCCAGAATGATACGCTTTGCGTTATCGTATTCGCCTTCCTTCTCGCAGGAGTCCTTTCGCAGGAGCTTCGCCAGAGTGGGCTTGTCGAAGGCCTTACATGGCTGATGACAGCAGTCAATCTGCATGCAGGCTTTCTGCCTCTTATCGCATTCCTCACCTGCTGTCTGATCTCGACCGCTACAGGAACATCGAATGGAGCAATTGTCGCAGTGCTTCCAGTGCTTCTTCCTGTATCCGTCAGCCTTGGTGCTGAGCCTGCAGTAATGGTTGGTGCTATCGTCAGCGGATCAGTATTCGGTGACAACCTCGCACCGATTTCAGATACGACAATCGCATCAGCGCTGACTCAGGGCGCAGAGGTCCGTGATGTCGTGCGCACACGTCTTCCCTACTCGCTCATCGGCGGCGTAGTATCCGCAATACTCTTTGTCATCATTGGATTCAGTACGACTGACGGAGGTACGGTCACAGAGCTTGTCGATGCATCATATGCGAAGTCGCTCGTGCTCCTGATCATCCCTGTCATCATGATAGTCCTCATGCTTAAGGGCTGGAACCTGATCTCTACACTTATCATCTGTGATCTTGCAGGATTCATTCTCTGCCTGGTAATGGGACTTATTACACCATCGACAATGTTCTCCGCAGCAGGCCCGATCGGAGGTGGAATAACAAGCATGCTGAATGTAATCTGCTTCAGCTTCTTCATCTTCGTGCTCCTTGAGATGCTCACAAGAAGCGGCGTATTCGAGATGCTTCTCGAGAAGGCCTCGAGCATCAGCAAGTCCCCTCGCTCAGCAGAGCTCACATGCGTGCTCATCTGTATTGTTGCCAGCATAGCAACAGGAGCTGCCTCGATCTCAATCCTTGTCATAGGACCAATCGTGAAGAAGCTCTTCAAGCCATATAATCTTGAAATCACACGTGCATCGAACATCATGGATGGATTCTGCACGGGACTTGGTGGATGCGTACCTTACAACCCGATCAGCATGAATGCTGTAAGCCTTGCCATCGCAAGCGGCGTTGTCGGCGAGTCCTTCTCATTCCTTGATTATCTCCCGTACAACTTCCACAGCATGATGCTTTTCATTCTGTTCCTTATCAGTATCCTGACAGGTATCGGAAGACGCTTTGAGAAAACAACAGGAGAGGCAAAGTAATGGAATATCGTTTCAACGAAACACTCAAGACTATCCCGCCTTCGGCATCTCTCGCAATCGGAGAGAAGGCAAAGGCTCTTAAGGCTGCTGGCGTTGATCTCATCACGCTTGCTACAGGCGAACCAGACTTCGATACCCCAGATGCTGCACGTATTGCAGGCATCAAGGCTATCGCAGAGGGCCATACACATTACACGGAATCAAGGGGCATCAAGCCACTGAGGGAAGGAATCGCACGCATGCTTAAGGAAGACTGCGGCATTGCATGCGATGCCAGCAATATCCTCATGGCTCCCGGCGGGAAGTACGCAATATACGAGACAGTACGCACACTTATAAACCCGAATGCAGGCGAAGAGGTAATGATCCTCAATCCATGCTGGGTTTCCTATGCTCCTATTGTAATGGCGGCAGGTGGTGTACCAGTCGGTGTAGGACTCTCATTCAAGGACAACTACCGCATCAACCGTGATATCCTTGAATCATGCGTAACAGATAAGACAAGACTCCTCATCATCAACTACCCCACCAATCCTACAGGCTGTGTTCTCTCGCGCGAGGAAGCGGAGATCCTTGCGGATTTCGCTATCGCCCATGATGTTCTTGTCCTGGCTGACGAGGTCTACGGAAGGATTGTCTATGATGGAGCAGAGAATGTAAGCCTTGCAAGCATCGAACGTGCTGCGGACCATGTAATTACCATCAATGGATTTTCAAAGTGCGTTGCAATGACAGGCTGGAGACTTGGATACCTCTGCGCTCCGAAGGAAATCGTGGACATGGTGCAGATGCTGAACCAGCATACGATCAGCTGCCTCAGCGATATATCCATGGAAGCAGCCCTCGCTGCCCTCGACTGCAAAGAGGAGATGGATGAGATGGTTGAAAGCTACCGCCGCCGCAGGGATTTCTTCGTAGAGGGACTCAACTCTATCCCAGGAGTCACCTGCCATCTCCCCAAAGGCGCATTCTACGCATGGGCAAAGATGGATATCGGAGGCAGAAGCAGCCAGGAAGTCGCTTCATATCTTCTCGAAGAAGCACGGGTGGCAACGGTTCCCGGCGATGCCTATGGCCTTGGCGGTGAAAGCTGTGTAAGGATGTCATTCGCAACAGCTGAGAAGGATCTCAGGGAAGCTCTGAGAAGAATGGATGAAGCCATCCGCAAGATCAACAAATAAGGACAAAGGATATGGCAAATTCGGTAAACAAAAGAATACGCACTGATTTCAAACGCCCGGAAGCAGAGCTGATCGGCAAGTTCAAAGGTATTCCTGCAGCGAACATCGATGATGCAATGCAGCGCATGGCATCCATGAACAGCCGCATCCGTCCATTCGCAAAGCATGAAATGCTCGGACCAGCTTTCACTGTAAAGGTTCCCTATGGCGATAACCTGATGCTTCACAAGGCCATGTCACTCGCAAAGCCTGGTGACATACTCGTGATCCAGTGCGAAGAGAGCACGGAGCGTGCTATCTTCGGCGGGCTCATGGTCAGGGAGATGCTTGGCCTTGGTCTTGGCGGCATAGTTGTGGATGGTGCAATCAGGGATGCTGATGAAATCGCAAGAATCGCTGATTTCCCTGTCTATGCAACAAGCACAAGCCCGAATGGCCCCTACAAGAATGGACCAGGGGAGATCAATTATCCGGTCTCTGTAGGAGGACAGGTTGTATGTCCTGGAGACATAATCTGCGGAGATGGCGATGACGTGATCGTAATCCCTCAGGACGTCGCTGAGGATGTCGCTGCAGCTGCCCAGCAAGTTGTTGCAAAGGAAGAGGTGATGCTTGACCAGATTGTGAACAGCCATCTCGACCGCTCATGGGTTGACCCGAAGCTTGACGAGCTGAAGGTTGAAATCAACTGAGGCAATCGTAACCCAACGATAGCATAGATCTGCATCGGGGAATCATATTCTCCGGTGCTTTTACTTTGCGGGTAGCTGGTAATTTTATGAAAAGATACTCTGCGGGTAGCTGATACATAATGCAGTATCCACATATAAAATATAGAATTAACTTGGAATAATAAAAACCAGGTTAAATAAGCAATCAAATTCAAAGAAAAGAGCCCTTGGATATTGTTCCAAGAGCCCGAAATTGCATACGGAATCTACTTATTCCATATTCCCTGCAGGTACAAGATTCGAAGCATTATCATCGGTACGGATGATGAGTGTGCTACCCTCTCCCTGATAATAATGTTCACCGCTTATAACAGCATTTGCAAATTCAGGGGATGTGAATGTTGTTGTCCTGCCATCATTACAGCTTGATATATACACTTCAAATGCGGCATTTGTTCTGTCCTGAATAGTGATGGAAGAAGCCGCGTCAATTGACACATTCACATCGTAATCATAGACACCTGCACTGCTTCTATTGCCAACGACGAGCGCGGCATTCGGAGCTTCATTTCCTGCTCCCCAGTTCTTATCAAGGTAATTCTCACCATTGAACTTACCGGTAGAGATAAGGTCTGTATCATAGATCTTTACAGTCCCTCCTCTTGCGAACAGTGCCTGTCTATCACCAGTGATTGTACATCCGCTCACTGTAGGATCAGTTGTAATATTGAAGAATACAGGGCAACTATCAAAGGAATTATTGGTTGATATGAAAGTCGAATCAATCAAGGTGATTGATACATTGTCAGTAACCTGACCATTCTTATCCTTATTTGCATTGGTTGCAACACAAAAGGCTCCCTTCGTAGAGAACTCTGAATCCTTTATTGTAAGCTTAGAACCTGTAGCACTATCCTTATCTGTACCAAGAGCTAAGCCTCCGGCATTACCTTCATATGTGACATTATCAAAAAGGACAATATCATTCTGACCAAAGATGATATTCGCGTTCGAAAGACCTGCTCCCTCCAGCTCTGTAGTCAGTGTTCCATTCTTGATTGTTATTGTTTTATCAGAAGGCAACCTGATTGGATCCGAAGTTGTTACCGTCAAAGTCCTATCATTAAGATCTATCGTGAATTCATTATGATCACCATTGAATGTTATCTCTGTGATATCAATATCAGCAGTAAGCCTTGCCTTTCCATACTCTGAGAATACTGCAGCGAAAGATTCCGCATCCTTTGCATCATATGGTGTTGTGATGGTTATGCCAGAATCACCTGTACCAACGTTGTCAAAGGACTCATTGAAATCACTTGCATCCAAGGATGCATCGATTGTGACGGAAACACTGGAATCAGAGACCTGAATCTTCTCAGGAGTAGCTCCAGCACCAATCGCAATACCTGCAGTTGTCTTCTCTGAAGATGTATTGCCAGTTGAATCAACTGTCACAACATTGTAATTGCTGGCATTGAGTGTTCCTGTTGTCACCTCAACAATTCCCTTGATTGTATCAGCAACGCTTTCAGCAACTTTCACAGTAAGATCTGCAATATCGACAGATGCCGAGCCTTCAATCCTGAATATCACAACAGAAGGTTCATCAGTACTTCTGCTCATGAAGGTGCTCGTTCCCTCTGTGATATCAATAGATCCCGAGACTTTGACATTGTTTGCAAAGGTTATCGGAAGATCAGCTGCTTTGGTATCAATGCTGAAACCATTAAGCATAAGCTGACTACCGTCCGGGGCATTTGCAGCATTCTTAAGATCATCAATCGAGTTGATGCTTATGACATTGTTACTTCCAATATCATCTCCCGGAAGCGGGAAGATGATGTAACGTGGCTGGCATGCTGTCAGAGCAAGCAGCACTGCCAGTATGGCGATTGCGATGAAGCTTCTATTCTTCATTGTTCCTCCAAAGGATGAAATCGCCAAGAGTATACATATGAAAGGTTAATTGTCAATTATTGCATAGAATATCACAGAAAACATGGATAATATAGAAATTATCTTATGAACAGCTTAATGGAAAAACTATTCACATAAACATAGAAAACAGAGGACAGAATCAAGGTTCAAGTCCTCTGTGTAAATTCTATGGATTTGCAATTATTCCTCAGATCAGCAAATCTTCAAGCTTCCTCTTAGGAACATAATGGGTCTTGCCATCTGCATCCCTGTAGTATCCTGTGTCCCCATCCTCACCTACATCGGTAAGAACAATCTTCTCACCAGGCTTTCCGAAAGCTACTACAAGATCTGGCTCGATATTCTCAGGAAGTCCCAGAAGTTTAACTAGCTCTCCCTTCTTGAATGTACCAAGCATACAGCCGCCGAAGCCCTTCTCAACAGCCCCAAGAAGCATAACCTCTGCACAAAGACCTACATCCCTCTGGAATGCAGCTTTGGTACCAAGAGAATTATCAATGCAGATAACGATGAAAGCAGTTGGCTCAGTCCCTGGATATGGCAGATTAAGCTCAGGAAGTCTCCTCGCCCATCCTGTAAGTGGCTGGATTGCTGCAACCTCTTTCTCATCGTATGCGATATGGAATTTCAGAGCCTGCCTGTTCATGCTTGATGCAGAAAGCCTGCAGAGATCAACAAGCTCAAGCAGATCCTCTTTAGTCATCTTTACGCTTCTATCATAACCACGATAGCTTCTATTCTTAAGAACAAGATCCTTAAGCATACACACCTCCTTGAAGCAAGTATAAACCAAGTTAAGGGGAAATATCATGAATAACACCAAGCAAGGAAAGCATAAAATTCATTTTGTATTTCACAAGCAAAGCGTAAAATAGATTTTATGGTTTATGCTTGGAGTGTAAAATACATTTTACACTATTTGATTTCAAGGATACAATATTGGTATGGAAATAGCTCAGCTGAAACAGAAGATACTGGATGATTCATCCCTCATATTCAAAGACAAGCTTATAGATAGGAATTTCAGCATGTCCTTCTTCCCAAGAAAAGCTAATGTGATTACAGGTGCAAGAAGGTGCGGCAAAACCTCTCAGCTGAGATTAATGGCAAGGAAAATGGTTGAATCCGGCACAGATAATAGGAAGATTTGCTATCTGACTTTCTTCGATGATGCTTTCATTGACTCAGATGTTACGGTGTCACAGATAGAGAAAGCCTATTATGAGCTCTACCCTGAATATTATAATGACGATGAAGTTGTTTTCCTTTTCGATGAAATACAGGTGCTGAAGAACTGGGGTGCAGGTATAACATCGCTTATTGACAGGCATCCAGTGAAAGTCATATTAACTGGATCCAGCGCCCGCTACCTCTCTTTTGATATCGCTACAGAACTCAGAGGAAGAGCCTTAACCGATCATTTCTATCCTCTATCCTTTCAGGAATTCATGCTCTTTAATGGAATAGATATCAAAGGAAAGGAAGCCTACTCATCAGAAGAGGAAGCCATGATAAAGAATATGTTCACACTCTACCATGAGCATGGATCCTATCCAGAACTGGCAACCATCAGCGACCGCACCTTAAGGAATAAAATACTGTCCTCATACTTCGATCTCATGTTCTCAAGAGATCTCATAGAACGATTTGATATTGCAAAAGCCGGTGAGCTCAAGGCATTGATGAGAAGGATAATAAAGACATCGTCTTCTCCCCAGAGCCTCAAGAGACTTGAGCATATCCTGGCATCCTCCGGCCATAATCTTTCTGCTCCAACGGTTTCCTCTTACATCGAAATGATGGAAGAAGCTGCAATCATCTCATCTGTACCCAAATATGGCAATGAGAAGATCCAGAAGAACAATCCTGTAAAGTACTACGCAGTGGACCATGCCCTGGTTAAATATATGAATGAGTTCTCCCCTATGGAAGGCATAAGCGAAGAGCTTATGGTATTCGCCCATCTGCAGCGAAGCAATCTCCGGATATTCTACTATCGTACAAAAGATGATTATGAAGCTGATTTCCTTCTTGCAGATGAGGATCTCACCCCTATTTCCCTTATACAGGTAACAGATAACTTCAAAGATAGCCGAGACAGGGAAATCAGAGGCATCTTTGCATCCCTTGAAGAACTTTCCATGCAGGAAGGATATATCCTAACAACAGAAAACGAGGAAGAAGTATCAATCAAAGGCAAGACAATCCATGTCATGCCTATATGGAAGTATCTGCTTACTTAAAAGAATCC
>CALXLE010000069.1 GCA_944389115.1 uncultured Spirochaetaceae bacterium | reverse complement strand
TGCGAAGTGATGAGAGTACAGCAATTCCCATGAAGTACTCATCCCATGTTATATGATCGATTCTCTTTCCTGGCATATAGTCAACTCCTAAGTCCTGCTGATTATAATGCAGAAATTCCTTTCTGGGAAAAGAATTCTCATAATTTGTACAAATAATGAATTTATTAATATATTTACATAATATTAATCCGTATTAGGAATTATAAATATGAATTTATATTGATAGAGATATCTAACGGCGTATAGTATGAATCTTTGTGTAGTTGCCAATCATATAAGAAGTTTCTCTGGAAGAAGATTGATGTCGTTAGGAGGAATACGGGCATGAGCCAAGCTAGGATGGCAAAGCTGATAGGGATAAACAGAAGGAATCTCTGCGACATGAAGGCCAAGAAATGCGAGCCCAGGCCGTCAAGGTGCCTCACCATAGCAATTATCCTCTGGATTGCGTGTGATGAACTAATCGACCCGAGGATAGAGATACCGGAGACGTTCAGGACGAATCACAATAACAGGTACTATCCTGCGAACGTCGAGGCACGGTACCAGGAGTGGAGGAGGCAGCAGATGCTAGGCAAGGGATTCACGAAGGACCAGCCCGGAAAGGCCGAAATGCCCGACGACTTCACCTTCTGAAGCGCCTTTATGCACTTGTTTTCGATGAATATGCAGTTTCTAAAAAATTTCTGTATAAAATATGCAATCACGCTTATATTTACCCAGTATTTTCTAATACTAGATGCATATTTATGCTTTTCCGTAGAATTCGTCCAATGCTTTCCTTGTTTCTTCAGGATCTGTTGTCTTTTTGTAAAGGTCCCTAGCCTGATTCTGTAAATCAATCACAGCGCTTACTCTTTTGATTCATTCCTTAACGCTGATATTAGCCTCCACGCTGCCGGGAGAAGGAAGCCTATCATAAGCATTTTCGCTTGCATTTAGATAGCGTATAAACATAACGCTTGCATCCTCATTCACAAGCTCTCTCAGCTCTCGATAATTCTTATTCATTGCTTCAAAGAGCTGTGCTAAGACCGTCCTGTCATACGAATCTGCCTTTTTCTCCATTTCAATAAACTTGCTCAGACCTAAAGCACATAACAAGAATACAGCTATACCAACGATATTAAACAGCAAATCACCCATATTCCACATTTTAGCGCATTCCTAATGCCGGGTGAATAATTCCACCGATACTTCCAGAAAATCGCTCAGAAAACTTCCTCGTGATTTCAATTTAATTTATGCTTTTTTAAGTTACATTGCTGTGTATAGCCACATGTGAACTATTTTCATACATGGGCTAAGGGCAATATCGAGTTCGCTATCATGCCATGTGATTACTCTCTGTTTTACCTCTTAACATCTGCTTCCTGGAGAATTCTGAAGAAGTATCAATTGTCAAGGATTTCATTGAGCTAGTTTTCATAGTTTTATGGATTACACCATAAACAAACTCATTTGAGGAATGGGGTTGTGCACTGCCGCTTCATTCCAGATATTTTATCTCAGAAAGCTGTTTCATTGGAAGAAATTATATTGTAATGTTCAGACAGCAAAAGACCGCCGCGTTTTTGCGACGGTCTCTCTAACTTGATAGCAGATTATCACAGCGTATCGATGTTTATGATTTGCTTCACATCCATATCGTCAGTCATGAGAAGAGTCGGATACGGCTCCTTGTCGAGATTCCATGAGAATGTGGCGATTTCTGTTCCAGACATATACTGCCAGAATAGGACTGTGCCATCATCAAGAACATTGATCTTTGAGCTTGCTACTGATTTTCCACCGAATGTGAATGTTCTTATCTGCTTGGAGTTGAAATCAGTGTAGCAGATGGATTCATTCCCGCTGAAGGCGTTGCAGAGCCAGTAGATGCGTCCATTGGCGAGTATGAACTCGTCCGTATCTGAATAGGATTCAGGGATAAGAATTTCATCGAAGGAAACATTCCCGTTTGAGAACCTGATCTGCAGGAGGCTTGTCTGTGTTTCTGATATTGCTTTTGCAATCACATTAATGCCTGTTGGGGTTATTTCCTGATCCATTATTTGGAAATCATATGGGGCAATGCCGCTGCTGGTTTTATATGTCTTTATATCACCGTATGAAAGCTGGTCATTCTCGAATGTGATATCCATTATAACCAGATATTCTCCGCGTATCTGCATGCAGTGGATAATATTATCATCAAGAACCATCTGGAACTCTTCGAGATATATTATGTTTTCATCATTGCCAGTGGTATAGGTGAATCTTATGTTGTTTTTTTCAAATGAAATTGGGGCAGAATCCTTTCCTGTATCTTTTATGAGAGTCAGATGACTTGTCCCGTTCTTCTCATTCCCGGAGAATACAACAGTGCTGTCTGACACCATATCAATCCATGGCCAATCGATGGTCATAGGATTGCTCATCGGTACAAGGCGTCCTGATGACAGCTCTGATTTGGCAATCCTGTAGATAGATGCACCTTCACTGTATCCATAATTCTGGGCAACCATATAGATTGCATTCTCAGTGCCAAAGACAGTGCGACTGTAATCCGCATAATCAACGAAAAGACCCGCGTAGTCCTCTGGATTGACGAGGAGATATACCTCTCCGGTATTGAAGTCCATAAGGGCTGTGTTCTCCCCATAATCCCTCGTTACGTCAATTATGATCTCAACAGGCTCATATATTATTTCCTTGGTTTCCTCGTCGATTCCTGCTTCCTTATAAATCACCTGCGGTTCTTTCTTCACAGTCTCGAGGTTCCGCATGAAGCAGATGGAATATCCATCGCCGATATCGTGCATGAGGACATTTCTGAATACCACCTTCGTGCCGGTAGAGCTTTCGAACACCATTGGCTGGAATGTTGTTCCATCCGGGCCGATGAAGGAAAGATATGTTTCATCTTTGGATAGGGTAGCCCTACTAGTGTATATACCAGTATCTCTTGAGGCTTCTGAAACGATTGAGGCTCCTGCATAGGATGAGGGAGCAATCGTTGATATATTCTTGGACAGTATTGTAAGTGATGACGAAACATGCGGATTTGATGGATCCGTTGTATCTGATGTCCCAGTTGGGCTAGGGGTACAGCCCAAAATAGAAATAGCCAAAAAGGCAATCAGGATATATTTCAGGTATTTCATATAAATGATGCTATCGCTAATAGTAGGATACGTCTATTCTTTATTATGGGGAACAATTATTCTAATTTTGAAATCGACTTATTTAATTTTACGGCATCCTAAAACGGCGCTGTAATTCAAAATTCAGTGCAAGGATTTTGTGTCATATATTTAGAAGAATCCATTTGAGTGAAGCGTGGAGGCTTCTCGTGGTTCTTTAGCTAGGACATCTTTGAATCAGATGGTTATGGCAATCATGTTCTTTCTTCTGGTAGCCTTCTCGGGTTGCATGCCATCCGGAGGTAAGCGTATTTTGTGCCCTCTGGTATATACAGCACTATATATAGAGGTATAAATGCATTTTCAGATAATCTCCCGTGCCTATGAATGCAGCTGGAATGCCTTGATTAAATCTTTTGCAGGAAAAAGAATAAATAGGTATTGACAAAGAGAATCCGTTTCCGTATATTGGTCAAGGTGTCTGACCATGCCCCTTGGGATGGGTCTGACAAAGAGCCAAACCGATTGCTTCAGGCGATAAGGTGGTTCCGGATGATAGGTCTTTTTCAGTATGACTCTATTGTCGTCACTCATATGCGGTGCCGACCTCTGGAAACCATTTGATGAGTTCTCAAGCAATCAGTATGTCTCGGAAACTATAAAGGCATGGGCCTTTATGAGATATCTTTTGATTTGCGGCAATGCCGCAAGGAGGAACTGATGGCTAAGGAAAAATTCGAGAGAACGAAGCCACATGTAAACGTCGGTACGATCGGACACGTCGACCACGGCAAGACCACGCTCACAGCTGCAATCACAATGCACTGCGCAAAGCTTTTCGGTGACAAGGCCCTTGCATATGATGCAATCGACAATGCACCAGAGGAGAAGGCTCGCGGTATCACCATCAACACAAGACACGTTGAGTATCAGTCCAAGAACAGGCACTATGCACACGTTGACTGCCCGGGACACGCAGACTACATCAAGAACATGATCACTGGTGCTGCCCAGATGGATGGAGCTATCATCGTAGTAGCTGCAACTGATGGAGCTATGGCACAGACAAGAGAGCACCTTCTTCTTGCTCGCCAGGTAGGTGTACCTGCAATCATCGTATTCATCAACAAGTGCGATCAGGTTGACGATCCAGAGCTCATTGACCTCGTTGAGGAGGAGATGAGGGACCTTCTTACTGAGTATGGCTTCGATGGTGCTAACGCTCCTGTCATCAGAGGATCTGCATACCTTGCTATGACAAAGCCAGATGATCCAGAGGCTACAAAGTGCATCGACGAGCTTCTTGATGCTATGGACAGCTACATTCCGCTTCCGGAGAGAGCTGTTGATCAGCCGTTCCTTATGCCTATCGAGGACATCTTCTCGATCTCCGGCCGTGGAACAGTTGTTACTGGTAGGGTAGAGCGCGGTGTTATCCACCTCAACGATCCTGTCCAGATTATCGGTATCAGAGAGACTCAGAACACTGTTGTTACAGGCATCGAGATGTTCAACAAGCTTCTCGACGAGGGCCAGGCTGGCGATAACATCGGAGCACTCCTCCGCGGTATCGACAAGAAGGAAGTTGTCCGTGGCCAGGTTCTTGCAAAGCCAAATTCAATCACACCTCATCAGAAGTTCACAGGAACTGTATACGTTCTCTCCAAGGAAGAGGGCGGCAGACACTCCCCGTTCTTCGATGGCTACAGACCTCAGTTCTATTTCAGAACAACTGATATCACAGGTACTGTTCACCTCCCAGCTGGAAAGGAAATGGTAATGCCTGGTGATCACACAGAGATCAATGTAGAGCTTATCCACCCAGTTGCTATGGATAAGGGTCTCAGGTTCGCTATCCGCGAGGGCGGCAGAACAGTCGCTTCCGGCCAGGTTACTGAGATTACAGAGTAATCTGAATTTTAAGTCTTGCCGGGGTCTTCCCCGGCAGACGATTGTTTTTTGGAGATTTTTGGAAAATGGCAAATGAAAGAATCCGGGTTAAGTTGAGAGGATTTGACGTTGAGCTTGTAGAGCAGAGCTCTAGGGCTATCGTTCAGACAGTTGTGAAGGCGGGCGCTAAGGTTTCGGGCCCAGTACCTCTCCCGACTCGTATCAACAAATATACTGTCCTCAGGTCGCCGCATGTTAACAAGAAGGCTCGTGAGCAGTTCGAGATGAGAACACACAAGAGATTGATTGACATTCTGGATCCCACGCAGAAGGTAGTGGAAGCCCTGATGAAACTTGAACTCCCTGCAGGTGTGGACGTAGAAATCAGACAGTAAA
>CALXLE010000068.1 GCA_944389115.1 uncultured Spirochaetaceae bacterium | reverse complement strand
TTCAGGGGAAGGACATATGTGGGGATAATGGAGACCTTATGGATGATGCATAGGGAGGAAGGGAACACGAAGGGGTCGATAAGCAGGGATACGGGGAACGGCAAGCCGAATGTGATAAGGATGATGGGGAGGATGGACGGGGAGATTGCGCTTGCCACTGTGATGAGGTACATAAGGCCCATGGACATCCCTGTATCGGATGTGTTCAGGAGGCATGACAGGAGGATGGAGGCATTGGAGGCAGCTATATCTGAAGAACCCTCTGATGATAGGGATAATGAAGAGGATGAGGAATGATTGTTCCTGAAGCACTGGTTCGTATATATAACCTATTATATGAATCAGTACTTTATGAAATATAGGTTCTTATTCAGACAGATTTGTATGAAATAGCACTTCACTTAGTGCTGTAAAAATAGCCCTCCTAGCTTTTGATAGCGTGGAGGGCTTGGATGCTTTGTGGATGGCAATCAGAAATCGAGGAAGAAGAAGAATCCTGTTGATATCGGGGTATCGCCCTTGGCGTAGTTCCTGCCATTGATAAGATATGCGACCTGGAAGCCGAGATCGATGAAATCGAAGACGCAGATGCTTATCTGGGCGCCCGTCGATGCAATCCAGAGATTCTTGGATACATCTGAATTGTAGAGTCTTCCTGCACCGTATCCGATATCAAAGAAGAGATTCATTCTTATATACAGACCTTTGAGTCCGAGCGGAGGGCTGACAAGTCTGAGATCTAGGTTATTGACGATTGTCAGCTCTGTATTGTAGCTGTAATTCGCATAGCCACGGACAAGTCTTCCGAGAGAGCCAAGCTTCTGGGCGTATACAGGAACCATGTCGCCCGATGTCCAGTTTATATTCACCCTGTCTACAAGCTGCATCGAGAACCAGCTTATATCCTTAGGCTTGTACTGATACAGCGTCTTTGCGCCTACTGCGTTGAAGACGATTGAATAGAAATCGGCCTTGCCGCCGAGAGCTGCATTGAGAGCGTATGGTGACCAGTCGAAATCGAGAGAGAACAGGAGTCCATCATTGGTCTCCACATCATCGGTCATAAGATCAACAAGGAAGCCAAGATTGAAGTTCGTACTGAGGAACTTATGATCTCCAAGAAGATCGGGATAGATATGCGATACCTCATTCCCGGCCAGATACTGGTCAAGCGTCTTCACAGGGAACATTCCTCCCCAGTTCTCACGCTCCTGCCCTACTACCATGGAGTCCATGTTCTGCTCATACTTTCCTTCATATGCAAGCGTGACAGTAAGAAGATCGGACCCGATATCCCATGGAGAATGGAAGAATCCCTGCTTGAACCTGAGTCCCCATTCGATTGCAAGGACATCGTAGGTTATAGGATTCTGCATCATCTCAGTAGTATCTTCACCGGTAACAGGGTCCTGCCAGAGCTTTCTCTGGATGAATCCTGCTCCAAGCACAAGCTGAAGGTCGGTAGTGTTCTCATCGAGAATCTTAAGACCGCGGTATCCTACGCCGCCATAGATATATGTAGGAAGGAAACCCCAGAGAAGTTCCGTATGCTGATCGACCGAATCACATATGAAATGCCAGTCCGATTCTGCGGAAAGCGAGGAAACTCCTGCAAGAAGAATCAGGAACGCTATCCCTATTTTCTTAATTATTGAACCACCCATACAGATTCATTATGCAGAAAGACGACATCTGCCTCAACATCGATACGTTCAATCGATGTAAAAACTCTGTTAAATATGGGCCCTGTCCATAGCATGGAGCCAGTTGCTCCTTGTCAGGTAGACAGCGAATATGATTGTCGAAAGCAGCCATGTGACGGGATATGTGATGTATATTACTATCGCTGAATGGTATATGCTTATCGCTATATTCACGAATATGACACGGAAGACGCACCAGGCGCCGAGCATTACAGCCATCGGGACAGCGGGCTTCCCGGCGCCCCTCAGGATACCCGCAGCCGAATGCGATACAGCGACAAGGCAGTAGAAGAATGCCTCTATCCTCGCCTGCATGCTTCCTGCGCTGATTACATCCGGATCGGATGAGAAAAGGGACATCAGCCATGGAGCTGATACGAAAAGCAATGCAGCTATGATCTCTGAGATGATTACAGAGGAGAGCATCCCGTACCGCGATACCTGCAGAGCCCTGTCATATCGTCCTGCACCGAGATTCTGTCCGATGCTTGTAGTCAGTGCCAGTGAGAGGGTTGTTATCGGGAGAAGGATAAAGCCTTCAATCCTTCCATATACCCCCGCTCCTGCAATCACTGCAGCAGGGAACATGTTTATGCTTGCCTGGACGATTGTGTTGGCAAGTCCTATGATTGAGTTCTGGAATCCCGCAGGGAATCCAAAACGTACAATATTCCTCAGATCCTGACGATGTATGCGCATTGATGCAAGGCGTATTCCAACTGGGAATGGGGAGCGTATAAGGCGCAGAAAGCACATGGCAGAGCTCAGAGCCTGTGATATGATCGTGGCAGCTGCGGCGGCCCCGACCCCCATACCGAAGCCACCTATCAGGATGATATCCAGCACGATATTCAATATCGATGCGAATACAAGGTAGTAGAGCGGATGGTGGCTGTCACCTACAGCGTTCATTATGCCCATCAGGATATTGTACATGACGGAGAAGAATATCCCGGCAGAGTAAATCCTGAAGTAGACAATGCTCTCGCGCATTATCTCCTCCGGGGTCGATATAAGCCTGAGGATTACAGGAGTGAATAATACGGCGAATATGGTCAGGGCAATCCCCGCGGCAACGCCGAATGCCGCATCCGTATGCATTGCTCTCTGGAGCCTTTCGCTATCCTTTGCTCCATATGCCCTCGATATCACAACGCCTGCACCTGCGGCAAGACCATTGAAGAATCCGACGAGCATGAAGATTATCGGGGCGGAAGATGAGACAGCGGCAAGAGCTTCACGCCCAAGAAAGTTCCCTACTATAAGGGAATCGGCGGCATTGTAAAGCTGCTGGAACAGATTGCCCAGGAAAAGAGGAAGAGCGAAAGCAAGAAGCTTCCGCCCTATTGATCCTTCTGTAAAGTCTATCTCCGCGCGCATATGCTATTTTATATGCGCTTATGGAGATTTCGGCAATTACTCCTCGCTCTCTCCGAGAAGTCTTACCCTATCCGGAGCGAAATCTATCGATACTTCCTCGCCCTCACTGTAAATCTTCCTGCCATATGGGTCATCAATCTCGACAAGGACCTCGCCCAGAGGCGTATCGACAAAGGACTCGATAGCTGATCCGAGATAGACATTGAGCTTCACCCGGCCCTCGATGCTGCCTTCGCCTTTTCCCTTTATCCTGAGAGACTCGGGGCGTGCCATGATCACGGCCTTTCCCTCGCCTAGCCCAGGAGCGGCATGCTTGACATCAACGATCTTTCCGCCGAGATCTGCTTTGTAGTGCTCACCATCATGTCCCTTGATGGTCACCGGGAAGAATGCAGCCTTCCCTACAAAGCCTGCAACGAATCTCGAATCCGGCGACTGATAGATCTCGGAGGGGGTGCCAATCTGCCTTATGACGCCATTCTTCATAACGATGACTCTATCCGAGAGCGACATTGCCTCAGTCCTGTCGTGGGTGACATAGACTGCTGTAATACCAAGCGCTCTCTGGATCTTCTTGATCTCGACCCTCATCTGCTCCCTAAGAAGCGCATCGAGGTTTGAAAGCGGCTCATCGAGAAGAAGGACAGACGGTGCGACGATAAGAGAACGCGCAAGGGCTACACGCTGCTGCTGGCCTCCGGAGAGCCTTGATGGTGGTCGCTCCCCCAGATCCCCAAGTCCAAGAAGGTTCAGCATCTCATCAACCCTTGTCTTTATCTCTGCCTTGTCGACCTTCCTGAGTTTAAGTCCATAGGCAACGTTGTCGAAGACCGTCATATGCGGAAAGAGGCCATATGACTGGAACATTGTTGCCGTATCGCGCTTATTTGGAGGGAGCATCGTGACATCCTGATCCCCGATGAGGATACGCCCCTCTGTAGGAAGCTCAAACCCCGCTATCATCCTGAGGGTTGTCGTCTTACCGCATCCAGAAGGACCGAGAAGCGTGACAAGCTCACCGGGCTGGATCACGAAATCGGAATCATTCACAGCAATGACATCGGCCTTGCCTTTGACATTCCGGAATCTCTTTGTAACATGCTCAAGCGTTACAGATACGCTCTTCTTTTCCATAAACTACCTCGTTGAGATCGTCTTCTCTGTAAGCTTTCCATCGCGTACGATAGCATTCATCAGGAAGAAGACAGCCAGGACTATTGCGATGAGAACTGTCGAAAGGACACTGGCAAGTCCGAAACGAAGGTTCTCGGAGAAATTGAATATAAGGACGGTAAGATGGTTCCATCTTGCGCTTATAAGGAAGATGATTGCCGATACGGCGGTCATCGAGCGGACGAATGTATAGCTCATCGATGAGATGAATGCCGGTCTTACAAGAGGAAGCACTATCGTCCTGAATACCGTATTGACATCCGCACCAAGATCGGAAGCAGCCTCCTCGATTGCAGGATCGATCTGATGAAGCGCGGCTATTCCGTTCTCGACACCGACCGGGAGCTCTCGTATCACGTAGTTGATGACGATGATCGCGCCCGTTCCAACAAGAAGGATAGGAGGCTTATTGAACGCCAGGATATAGCTTATTCCTATCAGCGTTCCGGGAATGGCATATGGAGTCATTATCAGGATCTCAAGAAGCCTCTTGCCAGGGAATTTCTTCCGTACAATAAGCATTGCGGCAATCATCGCAAGTATTCCCGCTATCGGCGTTGCAATGGCTGCGAGCGTCACTGTATCGCGTATCGCAGTCCATCCACGTGAGAGCGCCTCGCCCCAGTTTGAAAGCGTGAATGTATAATCGATGCCCCAGTTCTTCACAAAGCATCCCGCGACAATCGTGACATACAGTATAAGGATGAATGACATTATCAGCCACGAAACAGTCTCAAGCGCTATGCGGACAGGACGGTTCGTAAGATCCGTAAGCGTTGTCGAAGGCTTTCCCGTAACGGTGACATAGCTCTTTCTAGATACCCAGAAGCGCTGTGCAAGGAATGCTGTGAGCGTCGGGAGCAGAAGGAGGAATGAAAGCGCAGAGCCTGCGCCAAGATTGTTCCTTCCAGTAACGAGCATATATGCCTCGGTTGAGAGGACTCTGTAATCACCGGAAAGGAGAAGCGGATTCGCGAAATCCGCAAGGCTGTTGGTAAATACAAGAAGCCATGCAGAGAGTACGCCAGGGACAGCAAGCGGAAGAGTGACTGTACAGAATGCCTGCCATCTTGTCGCAGAGAGATCGAGAGCTGCATCCTCAACCGTCGAATCAATCTGCCTGAGAATGCCGGAAAGCGTCATGAACGCAATCGGGAACATTCCGATTGTCTCTACAAGCACAAGGCCTCCAAGACCATAGATGGATGCATCAAGATGGAGTATCTGCTTTGATATCAGACCATTGTTTCCAAAGAGAAGGATTATCGAAAGGGAAAGCGAGAAAGGCGGCGATATGACAGGCATCGTAGCCAGCGTTGTCATAAGCTTCTTTGCCTTGAATGATGTCCTCTCGATAAGGAATGCAAACAGGAACCCAACAATAGTCGAGAATGTTGCCGTAAGGACTCCAAGCTTGAGAGATCCCCACAAAGCCTGCAGATAAGTCGGAGAGAGGCATTCCTTCCACGTCTGCAGCGAGAAGCGTCCATCCCTTATGAATGACAGCCTTATCGCCTCGAATATCGGGAACGCTACGAAAAGACCTACGATAATGAAGAGTCCTAGGACAAGGAATCCTGTCATAGGGTCCCTGGTGAACATCAGTATGAATGCAATCACCAGGAAAAGCACCGTTGCACCGATGAGGAGCGTCCTCATCAGGTTCTCGTAGCCAGAGACTGCTGTATCCGGCACCGCGATCATTATCGCCCCGATCGTGAATGCACCGCTTTCATCGGCAACAGGTATGAAGTACAGCTGGCTTGGCGCCGCCTCCGATACAAGACTGTCGCTATCAAGCGAGTAATCAACGGTATACAGCGTACTCATCACCATCG
>CALXLE010000067.1 GCA_944389115.1 uncultured Spirochaetaceae bacterium | reverse complement strand
GGTAACCCTTTATACTCTGAAGGAATTCTTAGCACATCGGGAACTTCTTGCATCATCTCATCCTTTATACCTGTAACTGTATATGAAGTCCCATCTCGGCTAAGACTGAATTCAAAAATCCATTCCTTCTCCAGCCCCACCTCCAGCTTATCGAGGATAATATCGACCGAACCGACCTCAGCTGCGGTTGATGATGTATATCCAACAACTGACATCACATGCCTGCCAGGCGTAAGGGAATTGAGTTCTTTTATCTGATAGAATGACGACTCACCAGAACCTCCATGCTCAACACTAGTCCACTCAACCCCATCGATATAGAATTTATACCTATAGACACTGGGAAATCCTATCTTAAGACTTCCGTTGAAAGTCCTATCATCCGGGTCATCCGTGATATTATATGTCGTTCCATCCTTGACGCTGAACTCAAGCAAATCTCCTACAAGATCATCAACGGTCAATCCTTCATCCGTCACATCCCCTTCGTTCATTGAAACGACCGTGAGCGTGCCTGCCGCATCCACGCCTGGAAGAAGCCTCATCGCATCAACTGCGGTCCTGTTCCCGTCCGGGAGCTTCACGGTCACGAAGAGGAGATAGCTTCCGGCATCAAGGCCGCTGATGGTGAACGTGCCGCTGAGCGTGCCGTCAGCATCCGAAAGGCTCAGGGAAAGAGGCTCTGCCTCGCTTCCTGTGTTCCCGAGCTCCACCTCCTGCCCTTCGAGGTCGGTTACCTTGTACCAGAAATCATATGCTCCGCTAGTACCCCCCCCCACTGCGCTGCTGTCGGCTTCAACGCTTATCGTTACCGAGCCGGCCTTCTCAGTGAGGATTTCGTCGAGCGTAACCGTAACGGAGCTGCTACCATTGACATCAGCCTTCTCGGTCTTCTCGGCGACCTTGACCATAGAGAATCCCGAATCGGTTCCAGCGGTATTCACATAAGCGGCGACGGTGACGTTCCAGCTTCCTTCCCTGAGGCCGGTGAAGACGTAGTCCGTCGCGCCTTTCGCGAGGTATCCTGAGCTGAACTCAGCGCTTACCCCGTCATCGATCGTGATGAGGTAATGGGAGACGTCGACGTTATCCGCATCCGGCTGGATGAGCTTGGAATCGAGCGCGTCGGATATGGATACTGAGAGTGAAGCAGTACCGTTGACGGCACTGTTATTCGTATTTGGATTGCATGCCGCGAAAAGCATGGCAACCATGAGAATGAGAGATATTATCTTATATTTCATAAAATTATCCTTTATTGCTGTCCTAAGATATCACAGGGCTGGCTCCCGGAGAAAAAATCCAGAGGATGCCAGTCCTGATCAACCATAACCCTTTTCAATCATTCCCCACTCGTCTCGGCGACAGCGCTGTAGATGCCGTTGCCGACATAGGCTACAGCCTTCACCGTAAATCCATCAGCAAGAGAGAACGGACCTTCGTATAGCGTTCCATTGTCCTTTGTCGGCTCGCTTCCGTCTGTCGTATAGTAGATATGCGCGAAAGCCTTATCGCAGGAGATGGTGACATCGGCATTGACGGAGATAACCGGCTCTGGAACCTCGTACGGCACGCTGTCATTGTTCATGATGGCTTCGTACTCAGCGCGGGAGATGCCCCAGAAGACGTCAGCATTGCAACGAGCAAGCCAAAAACCGGAATTCCAAGAAGAAGGCTCACTTGAAGCTTCAATATAGATATCGGCAAGTGATGTGCAGCTTTCAAAAACAAATGTCCTCAATTCAACTACGCTATTTGGAATGAAGATCGTATGAAGAGAACTGCAAGCCTTAAATGCATTTTCTGCAATTGATATCACACTGTCTGGAATGGTGATATCTGCCAAGCTACTACAACCATTAAACGCATCGCTTCCGATTTCTGTTACACTATTCGGAATTGTAATGCTCTTTAGGTTACTGCAACCATTGAACGCACTGCCTCCAATTGATGTCACATTATCAGGAATATCAATCTCTTCCAAAGCAATGCAGTTCATAAATGCTTGGTTGTCAATTTTTATAATACTTCTAGGAATAGTAATATTTTTTAGGTTATCGCAGTCTTGGAATGCCCCTGTTCCAATTATTGTTACACTATTAGGAATATAAATGTTGGTCAAGCTATCACACTGAGAGAATGTAAAATATGAGATTCCTGTAACACCATCTGGAATAACAACGCTTTCCAAACTACTACAACCATAAAATGCACTCTCGCCAAAAGATCTCACACTATTTGGAATATCAATGCTTGCTAACGCACTGCACCCACTGAATGCACTCGCTCCAAAACTTGTTACACTATCTGGAATTGAAATACTTACAAGATTACTGCAATCCTTGAATGCACCACCGCTAATTTGCTTCACACCATTCTGAATAATAACGTTTTTCAAACCATTACAGTTGTCAAACGCATTGTATCCGATGCTTGCCACGCTTCCCGGGATAATAACACTTGTAAGGCCGCTACAATCTTCGAATACATAGAATCTTAAGTATTCCAATCCCTCAGGCAGAACTAAATCACCTGAAAGACCTGTACAACCAGAAAATGCATAATTTTTAATATCCTTCAGACTAGATGGCAGAATAAGCCTGCCTGTAATGCCAGTATTGGATTTAAAAGCATTAGATTCTATCTCTTTGATTTCTATTCCGAAAACAGAATCAGGAATAACGAATTCTTCGGAATCAGGCTGAACAAAACCGTCTTTAAGCCCTGTGACCGAATATACAGTCTGCCCATCATCTGTTGTTATTTCTTTCAGCTCAAGTCCTGTCATGTTGATTTCCTGCGGTTCGTCGAAACAATAGCAGAACTTCTCAGTGCCATCCGCTCCCGTCATATAGATAAGCGGATATACAACAGCAGTCAGATCTGTTCCGCCTATAGTACCCGGCAGATCAATAATCTTATCGCCGTTCTCCTCAACAAGAGATACGAGCATGTCAAATTTCGCCTCAGAATCCTCTTCTGTCTGTGCCGCTGCAACTCTCTCTTTGAATGCCGCAATATTCTCTTCGCCGCTTATGACAAGTCCCTTATAGCGAATATTCTTCTCCCTCAGGACTTCACCACACATATCCAGGAATTCGGGCATCCATTCGATATTTCGATCCCTGATTTCAAATGGAAAAAAAAGAACGTTTTCATTATCTGGGGAGAATAAAGATTGTCCAAAAAGAGAAAAGAACGATGAAAGGTTATCCTCAAAAGGAGCTGAATCAAAGAGCAATGTCCCGCAATTCTCAGCGGAAAACACCAGCTTCTCAAAAAGCTCTGTCTCCGAAATTGATAGATCTAAAGCAAAATCAGCATTATAACATACTGCAGCTTTTGTATAATCCATAATGCCTGATTGAGCAAGTCCCATTTCAAGCTGGCTCGCCATCATCATCTGGAGATCGCTTCCAACAAAGAAAATTCCAGGCAAAGACAAAAAGGAAGAAGGGAGCCTCCCGTTCTCAAACGGTTCAAGAAAACAATCAAGTATAAAATTCGCATCTGCTGGAACGTCATCTGGCGGCATCAGTTCCTTGCAAAGAATAGCATACTGCAAAAGTGCTGCTGGCGAGACTGCCATATCCAAAGACATAGGTAGCCCGTCAGAACCAGTGGGGCCATCCAAAGAGATAATTTCTCCATTCTGATCCAAAAAGAGGAAAGCAATACTATTATTGAAAACGGAATCCTTAAATGCCATCATGCCTACAGTAAATTCACCATCAGGGATAATCTTGATTCCTTCACCATCTCCCTCTATAGCGAGCCCCACCTTATTCACGATGAGATTAACCGATCCCACGCCTATCTGCGTCCCTGGTATCACCGCCACGACGGAAAGGACATGGCGCTTTGCCGATATCCCCTCAAGGTTCCCTATGGCGAACTTGGTCTCTGATGTGCCCTTCTCCGTCTCCAATACATAGCCATCCCACTCGCTTCCATCGAGATACCAGTGGTACTCATACGCATTCGGAAGCCCTATCTCGAGATCCGCTCCGGTGATGTTGAACGCCGTGCCATCCAGATCGCCAAATGCGAGAATGTTCCCGATCGCGTCCTCAACGGTAAGACCCGTGTCAAGCGTCGGGGTGTTTGAGGAACCGCTGAAATCAAGTGTGCCCACAGCATCAAGCCCCGCGATGAGACGCATCGCATCGACTGCCGTCACGACGCCTTCAGAAGTGTTCACGGATACGAAGAGAAGATAGCTTCCCTGGTTGATTCCCGTAATATCGAACGAGCCGGTGTTTTCCGTGCATATGCCTGTGAGAGGTGCAATCTCAGAGCCTGAGCTCATCGCTTCCTCCCCCGCCATATCGACAACGGAATACCAGTACTGGAACGAGCTGCCTGATACGGCCTCAGGAGGCAGCAGGAGCGTTATGGATACGGTTCCGGCAGGAGTCTCATCGAGCTTATCGAGCGTGATCTTCACGGGATTGCTGCCGGCAGTAAGCTGTATGCTCTCCGAACTTCCCGCGACCTTCACGGCATCAGCAGAGGCATCCGGCTTAACATAGCCCTCTGCGAGAATATCCCAGTCGCCGGGGACAAGGCCGGTAAGCGTATATGCGTTGTTCTTCGGAAGGAGCTCCGAGACGGCTATCGCGCCGTTATCGTTCGAGACCGTTATGCGGTAATGGCTTATATCCACGTTCTCGGCATCAGGCCCGATGAGCTTCGTGGTTGCATCCTCTATGGATACGGTAAGGATTGCCTCGCCTGCCGCCTCGTTCTGCGGGTTGCAGGCAGAGAATGCGAGGAGGACCAGAATGGCCCCGACAGCACCGATGATCCTGTTAAGATATGGGATTCGCATCTATGTGACTCCTATTCGCTATATGCTATAGCGTTGATTCGTTGTTTATTATAGTTCTTTATATCATCGTTTCTCCATTTGTTGAAGAGAAACTGAAGCATAATGCGATTCAGAGTCTGCATCGCGCCTCTGGCGAGCAGCAGGAAACCTGCTTCTGCTGTATTGACTGCGAGAATCCGCCCTATATAATCGGGGGCTATGAGAAGATATTTTCTTTGTTTCCTTGTGTTTACAGCTGTCCTTTTCGCGTTCTGCGGGTGCTCCGCATCCCCTGCGGACGATAACACGCCAGAAACGGAGGAACCGGCAGATCCTGATAATCCCACGACGGAGCCGGATAACCCATCTGAGCCTTCAGAGCCGGAGACCCCGGGAACGGAGCCTGAGGAACCAGCTGATCCGGATAACCCGGATAATCCGGAATCCCCATCCGAGGAACAGCCTGACATCAGCGCATACATCTCTGCTGACGGCCTCCTCAAGGGCTCCGGCGGAGTGCTCCATGATGCAGACATGCTCGCATATGAGCTCTTCAGGAAGGTGATAGTCAGATACCCGCAGTACGACAACAACGGCACCTATAAGCTAGACGATACGCTTACGCTTACGACAAGCTCTGATTCTTCCTATAAGACAATGAAGCTCCAGATGACAGGAGCTGAAGCGGAGAAAGGCGGCAGGAAAGCCGTCATGGATGGGACCTATGCAGTCCTTGTCGATGCATTCAATACCCGAAAGCGTGCAGAGCTCAGCCTGAAGATGACCATAGGCTCAGAGAGCTACACGCTATCCGGAAGCATTCCGATTGAGCAGGAAGGCTCATCGGATGTATTCAGCGGAGGCTTCTCCCTCAACGGGAAATCATATGATGCGGATTTCTGCTTCTGCTGGTGGGTTGCGGACGGAAAGTACACGCCATATCCCGATACCGTGGAGATACCTGATGGTCTTGCTGGTGCGCCTGCAATCAATACCGATGCAGAGGATATCTCCGGACACAGCTCGGCAGACAGTGCATACACAGGGGCATCAGGCGTGGTCCGTGACGCAGACAGGCTCGCAAACGCTGCCCATCAGGCAATAAACAGCAAATTCCAGGAATCATACTACCACGTCGGCCAGTACAGGGTTGATGACACGCTTTCCCAGACTGTTTCCACAGAGGGAAACATCATGAAGACCGCTTATTGCCTTAACGGATACTCAGCCTCCCTCAATGGAAAGGCTACAAAAGGATGGGGAACCTACACGGTATCAGTGGATCCCTTCCATGCGGTCCAGTCGGCTGCAATCGACATGGTCATCGAGATCAGCGGAGAGGTATTCCGCATCCAGGGAACGCTTCCCGTGAGCCTTGATGGAAGCAACGATGAGATCATGTCCGGGACAATCAGCATAAACGGAACCGGATACTCAGTCAGCCTCCCATTCGGAAACAGCTATGTCGTTGTCCCGATGCCATGATCGGGCCTGAACCGCAAAGCCGGCACCCCAGAGGATGCCGGCAGCCAATCATTATCAATAATCAGGAATCAGACTCACACGGAAGGAATTGTCCATTCATACGTGTCGAGGATCGAATCATCCTCCGTGATGCCTGTTCCTTCAGTCTCCGGAGTATTCGTAAGACCCGTGTATCTGATATTCACTCCTGCTGTCTCCGGTGCAATGAGCTTTCCTATCTCTGATGTATCATTGCCGTTGATATAAAGGCTCGTAATCGGAATCTCTATGCTTGCAACAGAGGATTCAAGAAGGCTGAGCCTGATATGATATGCATTCGAGACCCAGTCCATAGGAAAGTTCGCTTCGCAGTTATCCAGGACGATGAGCACATCGCCGTTCGAATACACATTCGCGATGAATTCATTCTTGCTGGTTCCATCGGTATTCCCTATCTCAGCATTAGCCTGTGAAAGATAGCCGATGAATGAGCCTGCGATATTGCCTGCATCCCTATTCCCGTTCTGTATATAGTTCTGGGTTTCAGCCTCGATCGTGCAGCTTTCATCTGTCACACAGCTAACTGCGCGGAGAATGCACCCTCCTGCAACCCCGAAGATCCCGCCAGCCCTGCTGACTGCGGTTATGTCGCCGCTGTTATGCGCGCTGACAAGCGCCACATCCGTCCGTCCCCATACAGCACTGCTGACACTCATGCTGCCGATGATACCGCCTGCGTCCTTTGCGCCAGAGATGTTGCCATAGTTCCATACATCGGAGATATCATATGATTTCGCTGATCCGAAGATACCGGCAAGACCGCCAGCGCCTGCAGCGTTCCCCAGGACATCACCATGGTTCTCTGCGGTTCTTATGACGATGGTGTTCTTCCGGGGTGCGGCCAGATCATCCTTCGTTCCGCTGCCGTAACCGATTATTCCTCCAGCGTATGGGGCTGTGCCGCCGTCCTCAATACGGACATCTCCATAGTTGTACAGACGCTCCATCGTTGAATCGTGGATATTCCCATGATATCCGAATATACCGCCTGTTCCATCGCCCTTTCCCGTGACAATGCCCCTGTTGACGATATCAGAGGCCCTGAATGTCTGGAGCCAGGTATTCCCGCTGACTATGCCAGCAATTCCTCCTGTCTTCTTTTCTCCCGTGACATCAGCACTGCTCTCGATATCGCTCATCGTGAGCATCGCATTCTCAGCCTCGGCATAATACCTTCCCATGACGGAAGCGACGGAATCATTTCCGATTACAGATGATGTATCATCGATATTGATACCGGAGATCTCGAGATTTCTCCTTCCATATCCAAGGAGGATACCGACAGAATCGCCCTCAGGAGCATTGACCTTCGCGTTCTCGAAGCTGATATCCTTTATGACAGCATTCTCAGCAAGATTGAAGAAGCCATAGCCCTGATCCGCAGATGCCTCCGGGTCCCCTGTAATCGTGAAATTGCTTATCGTCTTCCCGTTGCCATCGAATGTTCCTGAGAAATAGACAGCCTCACCATCGACGCTCTTCCTGTTGCCCTTGCCGATCGGAGTCCATTCCTTTCCATTGAGATCCATGTCGGTCTCAAGCGTCACGGTCTTGTCGGCAAACGTCTCTCCTTTCTCCACGAGCTCTGAAAGACCAGCAAGCGCTTCCGGCGTATCCAGGCTGAACGAGGAGCTTCCTGCCGCATACCACGAGGTATCAGCCTCGCCTGTCCATGGCTCTGCCGTCGTCTCATCATCCTTGTCGAGGAAATCCTCCGGGACGGGAACGAGCACGATGTTCCGGCAGCCAGCTGCAAGGAGCAGAAGGAGCAGCACCGGAACCAATGATCTGAGATGCTTCATTGCATTACCCCCTCTGCTGATTATACATTAGAAATCATGGCAAGAGAAGATAATAATGCGGCATCCCTGGAAAAACATACGGAAATACCGTCATGGAACGTAGACGGTAATCGGGTCTGCCTTCTTCATATCATCGATGACTATGTAGTCGACTCCGGAATACGAGATATCGATATAGAACGTCAGCTCATCCACAAGATAATTCTCATAGTTGCATCGCTTCTCATTGATCCTGAGGGTCTCTGCGGAAGCCGTTGTCCCTCTGTAATGTACCTCTATCGATGATGGCGAGCATGGTTCCGGAAGGGATACTGTTATCTTATTCATGCCATTGACACTGAATCCGGGGACGGAGCCGCCCTCATACACAAGTCCTTCATAGGAACCGCTGCCTCCGGATGAGCAGAACACGCCGCTGTGGACAGCCATGTCCTCAGTGAAGAGGTCACCCATCGGTGCATCGTTATCATGCGAGAATACGCCGTAGACATGCACGAAGGGCATGCCTCCCGAAGGGGTCTTCGTGCAGAGGAAGAGATTGTCGGCATCGTTCCCAGAGAACTCACCGCCTCTGACTGTTATAACACCGCCTTCCGATGAGACCAGGGATCCATTTATATTGTAGAAGCTGGTGTCCTCAAGGATGACATCGTCCTTCGTCTGGACCGGGATGTAATAATTCGGGCCAGAGAATGTGCAGCCGGAGATTGTCAGTCTTATATCGAAAGAGCTGATCAGCGCAGGAATCGGTTCGAAGATCACACAGCCATCCCTGAAGTCTATGCCATTGATTTCCGGATTGATTGAGGAACCGACATAAAGCACAAGCCTTCCGGTGTAAGAAGCCCCTTCCGCCCCATCAGAGGAATCCATGATGATAAGCTTCTCTGCAGGCGAATTGATTGAGGCATTCGAATTGAAATGGCACCCATTGAAATCAACCGCCACATACTCGGCCTGATTAAGGGGGATTGATGAGGATATGGGAGTATAGGAACCTTTCTGATCCGCTGTCATGCGGACAAAGATATCATCCATGCCCTTCTCGGTTGCCGCAAGAAGCGCAGCCCCTGCGTTCTCATAGAAGCCTACGGGATCGCCCAGCGCCGTCTCATCAAGGCTATCAGGCTCCTCCAGCCTGTAATCATAGAGCAGCGCCTTGACCAGAGAGATGTCTATCAACGTGTCATTCAGGACTCCTGCCTCCATGAGGATTACGTTGTTCTCTACCCTGAATACAGATTCTTCCGGCTTGTTGACATCATAGCGTATCCTGTCGCCGACCCTTATCGCGGCAATCTCGTCTGTCCCGGAGATATAAGGAGAGGCATCGAACCGATAGCTTCCCTCAGAATCATCCACATTCATGACGCCTATCCTCTCTCCTTCCAGAAGGACCGGGATATCCCGTCCCGTGACACTGAACTGGATGCTGTGAGTCTTGTCGATCTCAATCGTATAGATTCCTGCCTTATCAGCAGAGACCTTATAGACAGATGTCCCGGGTATGGGTGAATAGGAAGAAAGGAATACGTTTACATGCTCAGGGATAGACCACCTGGAAATGTCAGGGATAATGCCATTGCCATAGGGCTTCAGGGTGAATGTTCCCGTCTCCAGGATCCTGGTCGGAAGCGCTGTCTCCAGGATCTCATATCCAGCAACGGCCACATCAATCGTCACGACATCGAATATGCGGCTGAGGCCTGTGTAATACAGCCCGACGCTGCCCTCTCCCGTTGAAAGCCCCGTCATCAGACCATCCTCAGTGATTGACACGATATCGCTGTCATGGGTCCGCCATGCAAGGCCATACTGAGGGAAGATGGTGGTGGCGGAAAGCTTCCGTGTTTCCCCTACCTGGAGGTTCTGGACAGTATCCACTCCGCCTGTGCAGCCCTTGATGCTGACGGAGTTCTCTCCGAGATAGATGAATGTCAGCAGGCAGGATGCCTCTGCGTACCCAGCCCTTGCTGTTATCGTTATATCCTTTGTGCAGGTCTCGTATATGCCGGGATCCGGATTGCTTACGATGCGGATTCTTCCGTTATCGTCGATATACACCAGATCATCCGGGTCGCACGAGAACGAGATCTCCGGGAGATCGATGCCGAAGGATGTCTCCTCGATAACCGAGGCTTCGATATGCGCATCCGGATCAGTGCCTGAGATGAATGTCATGCTCTCCGGCATGGATATGCTGTATACCGGGACATCCACATGCAGGACAGCATCGAAGGATGAGGATGAAGCCCTGTAGACCACGGCCTCATATGTTCCCTTCGCAGCTGCTCCTGCTTCCACTGTGATGGAAGACTGCCCTGCGCCGTATGATATGCTTATGCCAGCAGGGCTATCCACAGCAACGGACGCATCGCCGAAAATGCTTACAGGTATCTCCTTTCTCTCCCCCCTCTGGATACGGATATGGTCTTCAGTGAGGACAACGCCCGTCACCTCAATGCTTCTACTGATATACTCGCCGTTCCCGAGCTCTGCGGAGACCTCCGCGGCACCTGGCCTGAGCGCTGTCAAGGCGCCGGATGAGATGATAGAGACAACGCTGCTGTCAGAAACAGAGAAAACCACTCCATCCTCAACAGCCTCTCCTGTCGCATTCCTCACGACACGGAACACCGCGCTGCTCCCTGGCTCAAGATAGCCGGATGATGGAAGGGAATCTGAGACGAGGGATAGATCCTTATCCAGGACACCGACCGAAAGCCTTATCCCCGCAATCGTGATCGAGTATGAGCCTGAGATATCCGACGTGATCCAGTAAACGCCACTGCCGCCTGTGATGGAGAGCTTCCCTGATGGATCAGATGGCATAGAGATATCCTGAAGGGATGACGAACCGAACGCTTCGACGGAGACAGAAGCAGACTCGCCCTCATAGAACGAGACGGATTCTGCGCTGAGCCTGTAGCCGGATGCGGCAAGAGTGAACGATACCGATGTACCGTCAGACAATGCTGCTGAAATAGCCGTCTCGCCCGGGCGAAGTATTGAGACTGTTCCGCCGGAAACGGAAGCTACGGATGTATCTGATGAGGACCAGGAAGAAACAGAGGCCGGGTTTCCGTTGAACTCAGCGGCGAGGCTTATCGATCCCACGCCCTCGGGGACCACCAGCCTCTCTGCAACCTCTTCCCCGTCATGGAGAATGACAAGCCCTGTTCCCTCTATGACCCTGATATCCGCCTTATCCGACAGCTTTCTGTCATAGCTATACGCGCTGACCGTGATGACCGTTCCAGGGGGCGTGCTTCCGGAGATCCTGATCTCTCCAGAGCTTTCAACGGTGGTATATTTTGAGCCGCAGTCCCATATGACGGACCTGTCGGAAGCGTTCTCCGGAAGGACCTCTGCATGCAGCTGGATGCTGTCACCGGGAAATACCGTCTCCGGAGCATCGATGATCCTTATGCTCTCAGGCTCAACGGGAGTATTGTCCGCAGTCCCGCTGCATCCGGCAGCAAGGACCAGTACCGCGAACACGGCAGAAAGAAGGCGCGCATATCTCATAGCCATGAAGGATATCATCGATGATGCTGCATGTTAAGGAAGCGGACAAGCATTCCGGAAGGCTTTGAGGTTCCTCTCTAAACTACCCTCATTCTCTTGGCATAAGGAAAAGAACAATGTCAGTCCTTATCGACAAGCCACGACGTGTCCTCAACGGCATACGGGTCTATGGTCTTGAAATAGTCATAGAAAGGGGAATCCTTCGATATATGGAACCTCTCCCCTGTGCTTACAGCCGATGGGCCGCCATGGATCAGAGACGATGCATCATAATCCATTCCATACTCTTCAACCAGCTTCTCTGCATCAGAAGGAAGGAATCCGAAGAGCTCTTCCAGCGATGCCGGTATCCAGGTTTCTGAAAGATACGGCAGATCGCCATCGTATCCTGTTATAAAAATCTGCCGAAATACCCATAGTCTTGACTATGGGATGCAAGGCTTCTGTGCTATAATAATTACTGATGGTATATGAGGTTCAGAAGAAGCCGAAAGGCAACTACAGCATAATCAATCACAAGCATCCTGAAAGGCTTTTTGTCCTGCTCACTCCTCGTTTTACAAGGGTCAGCACAGCCATCAGGAAGGCTTCTTCTGCCAATCGTGAACCATCTGCAATCGCGTTCCGCCAGAAGCTCGGCAAGCTTGAAATGGAGTACCTCTATGAGCGTAAGCAGTGCACTCTTACCGTGAAGCTCCGGAACGATGATGATTTCGCGTTTCTCAATGTCCGTATTGATATATGCGGAGCGATATGGAACGCCGGCTGCACCATAATGCGCGAATACTATAAGAATACCGGGAAGACCATGGCAAAAGGGATGCTCTACAGCCAGCTCGGCGAGATGAGGAAGCATACGACGTCGTGGCAGCTTGTGTATTCGCAGACGGTGCAGCAGATAGCCGACAGGATACTCGCCGGCTATGAGCTCTTCTTCACGAATATCCGGAAGAAAAAGGAAGGAGCGAAGCTCAGATGCTCGCCCCCTAAGTGCCATAAGATCCGGAAGCAGAAGTCGATGACGTTCAAGCAGTACGGCAAAGGATTCTGGTTCTCCGGCAGGGGCGAGGTGACGATACAGGGAAGGAAGTTCAGATATTACGATTCATACGACGGACTATTGGAACATGTGAACGTGCATACGATGACGGTGAAGAGGAACAGCCTCGGCGAGATATTCCTATACATCACATGCGCTGCCGATACCAAGGGTGAGATCTGGGGAGACAGGGCTGCGGTGGGGATGGATTTCGGGCTGAAGCGGTTCCTGACGCTGTCGGATGGCACGGTAATCGACTCTCCGCTATGGTATAAGGAATATCTGAATGAGATAAGAAAGCTCAACAGGAAGCTTTCCAGAAGACAGGGAGGAAAACCCGGCGAGAAATGGTCCAATGGGTACAAGAAGGCCCTGAAGAATCTCGCGAGGCTCCATCTGAAGATAGCGAACCAGCGTAAGGACTGGTTCTATAAGCTTGCCAGGGAGCTCTGCAGGAGGTATCACACGATATGCATCGAGGATCTGAACATCAAGGCGATGCAGATGCATAGAAACTGGGGGCGTAAGGTCGGCGATCTGGCCTTCGCGGAATTCGTGATGATACTGGAAAGCATTGCCGAGAAGTTCAGAACCACGGTCGTGAAGATCGGAACATTCTTCCCCTCGTCGAAAACGTGCAGCTGCTGCGGGCATGTGCATGAGCATCTGGATCTTGAGGACAGGGTCTATGTATGCGAGAAATGCGGGTTCACGATTGACCGCGATCTGAATGCGGCAATCAATATCCTCCGGGAAGGCCTGAGGATACTGGAAGAAGATACGGCAGGGAAACCTGCATGATGATAACTGAGGGTGGGCATTACCCTCATGCCCGCTAAGCCCTGTAAGACCACGCGGGGAGTGCATGGCATTCCTGTGGCAGGGGTTTGGGCAGGAATCCCCTGGCTTTAGCCGGGGAGTATGTCAACCTTTCCGTTCCCTCGCTAAGCTTCAGCTGTTCTATTTCAGCGCCGCAGAACGCGGAACCTTCAATGGTCCTGACAGAACCGGGTAATAGACCCCGATACCGATGCGGTCAAAGACTTCCGCACGCTTCGGAAGGCGGACCGCTGGAAGAAGCGGAACCTCCGATCCGCAGCATCCCAAGGACAGTCCGATGCAGGACAGAGAGCCCCGCATCATTTTCCGCCGTGGAAGAAGGCTTTGCATCTAGTTTACGCATGGCACCCGGCTTCAGCGGTGAATACAGGGCGCGGCACTGAGAGAAGGCCCCCGCGATACCCTTCCAGACACGAGCTTACATGGCTAGACCAACGCGTGAGGCATCGCGGGAGCCGGGATGAAGAGAATCCCTGGGCATCGAAGCTCAGCCCCGATGCGAGGATTATCAGGATCATTATACACCACATCCGCCAGCTCTGCAGGAAATCCGCTGCACCCGCCCGCACACCGCAGCCCCTGCATCAGCTTCTTTCCATGAAGGAAGGGAGAAGCCGTACAGGCGGAGATGCATCCCTCCTGGGAACTGCCGTTCTGTTCTGCCTTTTCTGTAGACTGTAACTGTACTGTGGAAAGATTTCATCCTGTAAGGATGAATCTTCCCATACAGTATTACAGCACGGCAGTTCCAGAGAGAACCTTCCCGTATGCATATAGCTACAGCTGCAGTTACAGCCCGCGAAGTGGATTCTGCAGAAAACACCGCCAACACGCATAGTTATCTTCCTTCGCATCCTGCAAGAGGAAGGCTGCATCCGCCCTCTCCCGATGCATCAGGCGTCCTCTCCTTCGATGTCGATGCATCCATACCTCATGGACCATCAGGAAGAAAGGAAAGAAAGGAATTTCTCTCCTCTGGAAGCTGGCGCTTCCTGTCGTACTGTTACTGTACTGCAAGAAAAGGAATGAGAATGATATCAAGGGATATCGATAGGGGATTTCCAGCCAGCGGATGATGCGGTTCCTGGATCGGATGCATCACATGATCGGCTCAATGAAAAGCTATCCGGAAGATGGCATATAAGCCATACGGTCCGGCATGATGCGGAATTGTCGCGATGAAGGCGCAGGATAGTGGTCAATCGCTCAGGCCGCGAGGCCGCAGTCCCGGCATAAGGCTCTCCAAGGGGTTATTTTTCTATAAAGCACGAACCACTCGCCGTTGGGGCTTCCATCCACATTTCACCGGGGATGGAAACATAGCTGATAGCTTATGGTTGGAACCATTGGCTCAATGGATGACATCCACAGCTTATGGGCACTGCCACTGGCAGGCACAGGAAAGGAGTCCGGGCTGCATGCGTATGCCATGGCTTCACAGAGCCGGACAGCATCGACCCCTTGCCTCCGGCCATCCCCTCCAGGGGACTCATCCCGCCCCATACACCCCCTCTTCCGGCTGGGAACGATATGCAGCCGTCAGGTGCCCCGCTACCCGCACCCGCGAGCGGGGAAGGCTATCCCCTGCTGACGCCGCCCCCTTATAGGGGCTCAGCCCTGGGCTAATGCCGCTCCCTGAAGGGACGCTCATCCGATGGAAGACAGAACGGGACTCCCAGAATCTGCAGCGCTATGCCCCATGGATATGCACGGAAACCATTCCGGACGCGTTTCCATCTTCCGCCCTCATGGTCCATTCCGTACGCAATAGAGGCTGCTTCGCACCTCCCATCAGGTGATGTCAGGAGACATAGAAAGAGCTCCGGACAGGGAGGAAAGAGATGTTCACTATCGTAGCGACAATGAAGGGATTGAAGAAACATCAGGAGAATGATAACCTTGCCAATGTCAGGTTCACGGACGGGCTCTACAGGGAGCTTGCGGGCCAGACGTTCCAGCTTGAGGATATGTTCTCCTCCAGAAAGCCCATATACGGCACCATCAGGCGCCTCCATCAGATCATGGACATAAGGGGCTTATCGAATCCCGATAACCACAGATACGACCGCTACATGATATCAGCGGTCGAATGAGCGGATTTCATCCGTTCCAGAAGAAACAGGCATTTGCCCAGAAGGGAATCCAAAGGAGAATGATATGTCAAGAGGAATCAACAGCTTCACATTCGTCGGGCGTCTCGTCAAGGACGCGGAATTCAACGACCGTAAGACAATCGGCAGGTTCACCGTCGCGGTGGACGACGTCGCGAAGAACGCGGACGGCAAGTGGGAGAACACGGTCGACTTCATCGAGGTAAGGACCTTCCAGAAGGGAGTCTTCGATTACCTGAAGAAGGGAACGACAATCGCGGTAAGCGGCCGCGTGAAGCAGTCGAAGTGGACGGACAAGCAGACGAACAAGCCCTGCTCGAGAATCGACTTCGTCGCCAACGACCTCCAGCTCCTCGGGAGCGCAAGGAAGGAGGCAGAGCCGCAGAAGGCGAAGGCAGAGCCTCAGAACGGCCCTGAGAGCTTCGAGGACGATTCAATCCCGTTCTGATACAGCACATGGGGAGCCACGCTCCCCAGACCGGGGCAGCTTCCGGTGTCGACATGGGTTAAAGCCTATATGGAAGCCCATGGAAGAGGGTTCGACTCCCTCCTGCTCCATTCCAATCACTTCCGCGGAGGGACTGCCTTGGGCATGTTCCCGGGAAGGATAGGATACAGGGGACAGGCGGTCCTATCGCGGTCCGACTCCGCGGTGTCCCATAGCACGCATAGCTGTGCTTTTCATTTCAGACCTCCTTTGAATTTCCGGGGCTGGCCACAGGGTCAGCCCCGCTTTCATGCGTCTTCGACGCTGCCGCTGAAGGGTGTGCAGGACAGAAAACGATACCAAGACCTGCAGTAAGGAGAAAAAAACATGAAGAACGATCTCAACCTCGTTGTGCTTTCAGGACGCCTCGCAAAGAACGCGGAAGTGAAGAAGGAGAACTTCGCCACAGGCTCGCTCGCCGTGGGAAGGTCCTACTTCGACAAAGATGGAAACGAGAAAACCTACACCGATTTCATCGATTTCACGATCTCCGGACGTGACAAGCTCGTGCCTTACCTCGTGAAGGGCCAGGCAGTCATCATCAAAGGAGCTATCCACCAGCGCAAGTGGGAGCAGGACGGCAAGAGCTATTCAGCGCTCTCAGTCGCGGCAGAGGATATCGAGTTCAACGGACCGAAGCCGGGCGCCAAGGCAGAGGCAGCTGCAGAGGACAGCGCGGAGAGCTCAGGCGTTCCGTTCTGATAGAGAGATTCACGGGGCAGGCACTCGCCTGCCCTTTTCCATGGCTGCTGTGGCCTTCCGCAGGGCGCCTTCGGCGCTCTTCCTTCCGCATGCAATCATTGATTGCCGAAAGAATCATTTCATAATACTCCTCCCGAAGAAGGGTCTCTGCCGAAGGGCAGGGGCCCTTTTTCATTTTCCGTTCCTTCGTCAGCCATGCCCTGTCAGGGCTTCCGTCACAGCGCCCGCCCTGCGGGCTTCACCGTACGCGTTGCGTATTCTACCCGGAGGCGCAGGAGGAAAAGAGATGAGAAAGACGATAAGGGAATTCGGCACTGCCCTCGCAATGCTCTTCGCGATGGTGGCATGGATCACGCTCCCGATAACGCTCGGCGGGATCATAGGGTACGTCGTATGGCTCGCGGCGTGAGGAAGAAGGCCCTGGAGAAGGCTCCTCTCCAGTGCTATGCGGCAGGGAGCCGGGACGATATAGAGGCCCTCAGGGAGGATGTCCTCTCCGGGAGATTCGGCTTCTCAGGAGATGAGGAGCTCATGAACACGGAATCAGACGCCATGTGCGCCACCCTCTCGTTCTTCCTCTTCATGGGAATGGGAAGGCTGATGAACGCCAAGGCGATGGTCAGGGAGTACCCCGCTATCCGCTTCCGCCTCACATGCTTCGGTGAGAGGGGCGAGAACACCGTGCTCTACGGAGCCGGCGGCGGTATCTCATAGGAGGACGGTATGAACGCGGATTTATACGCGGCATGGAGGAACGACGGGCTCGAGAGGCTCTCCGTCATCTATGAGGACGGCAGCTTCTCGATTGAGCGGATAATACTCGACCCCTGTGTTTTATCAAGAGAAAATCCCCAAATTATCATGAGGAATTCCCCAGTATTATCATCCCCGTATCAAGAGTGGAAAAAGAGAGTCATCTTTATTCCACCATTTGCTTATTCATAGGAGACTGTCT
>CALXLE010000066.1 GCA_944389115.1 uncultured Spirochaetaceae bacterium | reverse complement strand
GAACCAGTTTTTCACATGCCAGAGATTACCCATACCATAAATTCTATCATCAATAGGGGTTTGTCTGCTATATTGGAATGTATCAGGGTAGGATGATGGATTTACTGAAGTTCAAGCCATATGTGCTTAAGCATAATACAAAGGGACGATACCGTTTCACAGACAGAAGACGCGGCATGCATAAGCTCTGCTTATTCCTGATTGGATACAAACAGGTTCTGTGGCCAGATGTCGTTGGGCGTTTCGTCCGCTTCATCCCTGACGATATCGATGTATGCCTCATATCCTCCGGAAGATATTTCCCGGAGCTTGAGAAGATGGCGGAGGAGTATTCCTGGTCCTATCTGTCAACGAAGAAGAACAATGTTTGCCTGATCCAGAATATCGCTATAAATCTGTACCCCGATGCAGAGCTCATCTATAAAATCGATGAGGATATCTTCCTTACAGAAGGTACATTCGAGAAGATGGAAGCAGCAATGCTCAAGGCCGAGGATGAGACTCCTTATAAGATAGGTATGGCCGCACCGCTTCTGAACGTGAATGCCTATGGCTTCCGCAGAATCCTTGAGAAGATAGGGAAGATCGATGAGTATGAGATCAGATTCGGCAAGGCTTATATGGAAGCTGGGCAGAAGAGCCCTATAGAATCCAATGTCGACATAGCACGCTTCATGTGGGGCGATGGTGGTGTTGTGCCTAATATCGATGACCTGAATGCATCATTCACCATTCCGGATGTCTCTATCTGCCCGATAAGGCTGAGCATCGGATGCATTCTTTACCGACGCTCATTCTGGGAGTCATTCTGGAGGTTCCCGGTAGTATTCGGGAACGGAATGGGACTTGATGAGACAATAGCGATAGGTGCGGCTGCAGCCAATTCCCGCCCGCTTGCCGTTGCAGAGAATTCCGTAGTAGGGCATTTCGGCTACGGCCCGCAGACAAAGAAGATGCTAGAGCTCTATGAGAGCAACCCGGAGCTATTCCGCCTGTGATTCAGCCATGATTTTATCGTAGAGCTTCTGGACAAGGCCTCCATCGATTCTCATGTCTGTCTTCCTGACAAATGGGAGACCGGAATTGATTATCTCATCATAGTCCTCAACTCTGAATGTGTACGGAAAGCCTCTCTCCCAGTCTATATATCTCTGGTTTGCATTGTTTGAACAATCATAATTCTGGTCGTAGAGGTTCTTTCTGAATTCAGAGTTATATACTAAAACAGCAGGGAAAACTTCTTCAGAAGAGCGAGTCATATGATAATTTTTATATATCCATTCTTTTTTCGACAAAATATAGCTTGCAAAATTATCAGTAATACTAAACCAGTTTGAACCTTTTGCGGGAATATATTGATTCTTGATCCTATCAATTCGAAGGAGGAACTGCAGGAATACACAAAAATATTCCGTACAATATACTATTTTATTTACAAGTTTACTCCTTGTCCTATAATACCTTGATAAAACATGGAAATATTTTATTTCGGTTGTATATGGCTTGTTGTTAAAAGGCCATATGTTCATAGGAAATCGGAAAGAGACAAATTCTTTACCCAAGTTTTCATGAAAGATTTTATATATATCTTTCTGGGACATTGTAGGGAAATCTGCATTTGATATCAGATGATAGTATTCATATGTATCATGGTTTCTCGCTTTATCCAAAAGAAAAAGCTCACATTCAGTTTGTGAGAAATCAGCCCAAAATACCCTGAACTCTTTAAAAACTTCAATATATGAATATTTGGGTATCCTTTTTAAACTTTCAAAATCATTATAGTCTGAATTTTTATCAATATGTATGAATATATCAGTTAGCCTGAAATCTAGAGCTGCTATAAGTAATTTCAATTGCTCAAAATTTGTATGAGCCATAATTAAGTAAGCTTGTTTTCTTTTTTGATTCATATATCATTTACCTAATGTAGCTAGACTCAATATTGTTGTCTATCAATATTGTAACGAAAATGGAGGATATAGAAACAGTTATTATGCTTAATATTCTTTATGTCCTTGGCGCTGTTGATAATGGTGGTATTGAAAAATTAGTAGCAAATATATTCGATTCTATAGACAAGAGTATTATCAATATAGATATTGCTTACCATGGTAACCAAATAGATGAAGATCGAGTAAGGAAATTTGAATTGCTCTCATCTAGATTCAGTAATATTTATCGTATCCCTTCATTTAACACGGTAAATTCTCTCTCTTATCGAAAATGGTGGAAGGATTTTATTTCAAAATATGGAAATAAATATAAAATTGCTCACCTCCATTATACAGATTCAGCATTTTGTTATATAGATTTGTTGAAAGGAATGGGAATAAAAGTTATTTCCCATACTCATAATACTTTACAATATCCACTGACGGCAGGTGCAATATTCAGTTTATTTCTTACGTCCGCAACAAGATCAAGAAGTGATTATTTCCTTGCTTGTTCAAAAAAGGCTGCTAAACAGATATTTGGACGCAGGGTTGCTGATTCTGATAAATGCCATGTTTTTATAAATGGGATAAATACGCGGGCTAACACTTTTTCGAATAATAAAAGAGAGATTATTAGAAATAAATATGGAGTAGGCGAAAAAACAATCATAGGACATGTTGGACGATTCTCTATTCAGAAAAATCATAGGAAGATTATAGAGATTTTTGATTGTTTTCATTCGCAGCATCCCGATAGTGAACTATGGCTTATTGGTACCGGGGAATTAATGGATAAAATTCAATCAGATGTGAAATTCCGCAATCTTTCTACTTGCGTCAGATTTATTGGAATAACGGATGATGTAAATTCATATATGTGTGCAATGGACTTATTTCTTTTCCCCTCATCATATGAAGGATTTGGTATTGTCTTGGTTGAAGCTCAATCTACAGGATTGCCATGTTTAGTTGCAGATGAATCCATTCAGCCAGAAGCTGATGCCGGATTAGGCCTTTTTTATAGGATATCTCTTAATGATAATGCTTTGATATGGAGTAATAAAGCTTTTGAGGCAATTAAAAATACTAATCGTTGTGATCAATCAGATGCAATTAGAACCGCAGGATATGATATGGAAGATGGTGTTAAATGGCTACAGAATTTTTATCTATCGATTTGCTGAAAATAAGTTTTTTATAAAAGATATCACTTTGCCGGGGATTATAAAGAAAATATAGTATGTAGTAATTGAGTAAAATTGTTATATCATTCATATAGTTATTGCTTCGAAGTTCAGTTTTTATTGAGTTTTTGGGAGAGATAGAGATTTCTATGGATAAAGCAAAGAAATATTACATAGGATATAGTGATATATTGATTAGACATGCAGGGTCAAAGGCTAAGATTGATATTAGCCGTATTCTTGATTCAAAAGGTTTTATTCCGATTATCCTTCCAAGAACAAGAAAAATGGATAATAAATTCTTGGAGACTATTTCATCAGGATTAATTGGATTAAGAAGGATTTTGAAGCTTTTTTTTGGCATGCCTTCAAATTCGATTATGGTAATTAACCATCCATTTGATTTTGTTTCAATGAATTTTGCTTTTATTAAAATCGTGAAAAGAAATAAAGTAATTCTGATTAATCATGATTTAGACTTTTGTAGAGCATCAAATGCAGAAGAACTAAAGAACGAACCAGCAGAGAAATATCAGAAATTATATAATCTTGCTGCTGGTTTGATCGTACCAGAGCCAACAATTCCCACTGTAAAAGAGATTGGCGTTACATCTCCTTATATTTCTCCTTTAAAGATATTCCCTTATTTATTTGAAAGTTCTGAAATTAAGGATAAATCTTTTACTAAAACTGTAGCTTTTACTGGCAATTTACTGAAGTCCAAATTCATTAATAATTGGATTTCTACTTCTAGATCTTATGTCGTAGAACTTATAGGAATAAATGGCGATTCACTTAATATTGGTGAAAATGCAATATATAAGGGATCGTTTGAGCCGGATATTGTACCTTTTAAAATTGATTCTTCCTTTGGATTGGTCTGGGATGGGGACTCTATCGAAACATGTAGCGGAAATTATGGGAATTATCTTCGCTATAATTGCCCCCATAAACTTTCATTATATCTTTCAATCGGTATACCCGTCTTCATCTGGAGAGAAGCTGGCATGGCAGGATTTGTTGAGAAGAATAAGGTTGGTTTTCTGATTGATAGTCTTTCTGATATCGATAAGATCCTTGCTGATATGACAGAAGAGAAATACAAAGAGATGCAGGATAACATAAAACCAATCCAGAAAAAGATAACCGATGGATCCTACCTTGTTGAGGCTCTGGATGATGTTCTCAGCAGAATATAGTTAGGGAGGTATTCCTGTGATGATAATCACAGCTGAAGAGCTTGAAAGAAATCTGGACTTTTATCTTGATGTGGCTTCCAAGAAGGATATCTTTATCATGGTAGAGGATCAGATTACTGCCCGTCTCACATCTCCTGAGGATTCTCAGGATACGATCCAATGAAAAGGCCATAGTTTTCCATTTAAGTCAATGTAATGACATATACCTTGCCTCTGATTAGAATATAGATTATGGATGCCATTTTCACTCTATTGGATGCAGGGAAGAAGGATAGATCGCTAATAGAGCAGCATAAGCTCTCATCCTCAGCGCTGATAGACAGCGCTGCAGTAGGAGCGTATGGGATAATCCGTCCAAGGCTCAATGGCCGCATCGCTGTGATGGTTGGTCCGGGGAACAATGGCTGTGATGGGCTTGAGCTTGCATCGCTTATGGCATCCGATGGATATGATGTCTCAGTAATACTTCCTTATACGAATGGCAATGAGGAGAATCTAAAGAGAAGGAAGGAGCTTCCTTCTGCCATCCATATGGCAGAATCGCCTGCGGGGTATGATGTAGTCATCGATGCGCTCTTCGGATTCTCATATAGAGAAGGGAGCGATGAGATCATAAAAAAGCTGGATGCGGAGATTGATCAGGATGCTATGCGCATTGCGATGGATGTTCCTTCCGGTGGTATCATCCGTGCGGATATCACTGTGTCATTCATGGTACCGAAGCTTGAGCTATATCTTCCATCTGTAAGAGGCATTGCAGGGGAGATCCATGTATTCAATCCTGGCTTTCCTGATAACGAGCTTGCGTCAAGTCCCTCTGGCACATATCTCATTTCAGATAGCGACAGCCGCATAAGGAGAATCGGACCGGCTGATTTCAAGAACAGCAGGGGACACCTTGCGATAATAGGCGGATCCGATGAATATACAGGGGCCCCAAGACTTGCCGGGCGGGCTGCGTTCTTTGCGGGGTGTGGTCTAGTGACTGTCATTACAGACTCTGAGAAAATCCGTGATGACAATCCCTCCTTCATGATAAGAAAGCCAGGTTCCGATCTCATGCGCTATGATGCTCTCCTTGTTGGTCCGGGCTGGGGAAGCGGTATTCCTTCCCTTGTTGATAAGGCCATTGAGTCAGGGAAGAACTTTGTGCTGGATGCAGATGGATTGAAGTTTGCTCCCGGGCATGATTTCGGCAGCAAGGCTGTTCTTACGCCCCACATTGGTGAGTACCGCAGGCTTATGGCATCGCTGGATATGGATGATGGACTTGGCTCCGCGCTCTCGCTTGCTGATGCCCTGAGGGCGCTTTCACATAGGCTCTCCGCTGTGATTGTACTAAAGTCATCTACTGTGTGGATAACAGCTGGTGATGATATCTATATCTACGATGGAGCGAATCCGTCATTGGGAGTCGCAGGATCGGGAGACGTTCTTTCAGGAGTAATCGCTACGCTTCTTGCAGCAGGTGAGGAACCGCTGAGGGCTGCCATCGATGGCGTTATCCTCCATCAGAAGGCTGGGAGGAAGGCTCACGAGGACTATGGCTTCTATTCAGCCGATGAGCTTATCCTATCTGTGGGGAAGGTGAGATGATCCAGCAGTATTTTCTATCGATTGCCTATCTGATACTCGTTTCCTTCCTCTTTCTTGTAGATTCCTACCGGAGGCAGATTTCATTCGCTATAAGGATCAAGGGTGCGCTGATGGAGAACAGGAAGCTTCTCGATGCCTTCTTCGTATCGGGAATCATCATATCGCTGCTGGCTTTGTTCTTCCCGATGCATCCCGGTCCTGTGATACTTGGAGATCTTATACCGGCGCTCTGGATATTCTACTCCGCGTTCTTCTTCCGGTTCCGTTACTCCGAGAAGCGCTCGGAGCAGGGCGAGATCTTCTTCGAGACATTCACGCAGGACAGGACGACGCGCCTTGGCTGGATAACGGCTTTGATTGCGGCTGTGCATTTCATCATTCCGCAGTTTGTCCTGCTATAATAGCCATATGGAAGAAAGGATAACAACGGCGGGAATCGCAGTAGATGGTAATGGCAGGGTCCTCATAGCACACCGCGTGGCGGGCGGATCGCTCTCTGTCAAATGGGAGTTTCCCGGAGGGAAGAACAGGTACGGAGAGACCGTCTCCGATACACTCAAACGTGAGTGGCTCGAGGAACTTGGCATCGGTATCGAGACAGGGGAGGAGATCCTCGCCTTTGATTTCACCAATAATGACAAGCTATACCATCTGAAGTGCTGTCTTGTCACACCGCTTTCCAGCGCTTTCAAGCTCTCTGTCCATACCGAGGTGGTTTATGCTGCGAAAGAGGAGCTTCTTTCCTATGATTTTGGTCCTTCTGACAGGAAAATCGCTGAGTACGTCGCCTCTGAAATCTTGTAGCGCACACCTCAGATGACTATCATTACCTTAATCATCAAAGAGGCTTAACTATGGAAAAGAAGAATATCGAATGGTCCAAGCTCGGCTTCGGCTATATGCCGGTGGATTATCGTTTCGTCGCACATTGGAAGGACGGCAGCTGGGATGAAGGTGGTCTTACAAAGGACGCAACCGTCACAATCTCAGAGAGCGCAGGTGTCCTTCAGTACGCACAGACCTGCTTCGAAGGCCTTAAGGTCTATACCCAGAAGAATGGGGATATTGTGGCATTCCGCCCCGATCTCAATGCGAAGAGAATGCAGGACAGCGCAGACAGGCTCCTCATGCCCAAGGTGTCCGAGGAGATGTTCCTCAGAGCACTCGATGAGATGGTCAAGGCAAATGCAGCCTGGGTTCCTCCATATGGATCGGGCGCAACGCTTTATATCAGGCCGTTCCTTTTCGGCTCTGGTCCTGTAATCGGAGTTGCTCCCGCACCTGAGTATGAGTTCAGGATGTTTGCAACACCAGTCGGTCCTTATTTCAAGGGCGGAGTGAAGCCGATCAAGCTCCTTCTGAGCGCATATGACAGAGCTGCTCCGCATGGCACCGGTGATATCAAGGCAGGACTGAACTACGCTATGTCCCTCTATCCTGGCGATTATGCTCACAAGCATGGATTCAGCGAGAACATGTATCTCGATGCCGCTACAAGGACATATGTCGAGGAGACTGGCGGTGCGAACTTCATCTTCATCACAAAGGATGGAAAGCTTGTAACACCGAAGTCCAGCACGATTCTTCCTTCCATCACACGCCGCTCGATCCTCGTCGTAGCTGCTGAGATGCTCGGAATGGAGGTTGAGGAGCGCAAGGTTCCGTTCACCGAGGTCAAGGACTTTGCAGAGATCGGTCTCTGCGGCACAGCTGCTGTAATCTCACCTGTTGGATCAATCACATATGATGGCGGAGAGATCCTCGTTCCTTCCGGAATGGATTCGATGGGACCTGTCCTTACGAAGCTCCGCGAGACTATCACGGGAATCCAGGAAGGTACTATTGAAGGACCTGCAGGCTGGATACACAAGATCTGCTGATCTGGATAATCGATTCGGTCATGGGCTGGGCGCGGAACCCAGCCCTTATTTAAACTCAAAGAACCTTATGCTGCCGCTTTTCCTCCATGAGAATCCTTAGAGTACAGGATTCAAAAGGAGACGTTATGAAGAAGAAAATAGTGGCAGTAATATCAATCATAGCCATTCTGATGTTCATTGGATGCTCGTTCTCGGATTTCTTTCCCATTCCGGTTGAGACACCATCTTCCGACCCGGCAACACCGTCAGATGATACGGATCGTGAGGAGTTTGTTACCCAGCCCGATTCCGGCGATATCAGCGAATACTTCCCGTCAGGTTTCGGCGGGGTGTCATATGTAGAAGGGGTCTATACGCTTATTCTCAATGAAGAGAGGTATGAATACAGAGAGGGAAATGCTCCGGTAAGCCTCCCTGGAAGGAACCCGATTGAGTTCTCAGGCAAGGACGGAATATTGACATTGAAGAAGGCAGGAAGCAATCCTTTGGTCTTCACTTTCACGTGATTCTGTAAAATTAAATCAACATAACTGGACAGCTGTATACTTTTCCCCGCATCGGATAGCCTATTTACCGTTATCCGATGATTTTGCTTGACACTAGCTATTCTTTCCCCTAAAAATTTATCTCGGTATAAGATGAGACTGGTTCTGAGACAGATTTTCTCAGAGTTGGCCCAAACCGTACTGCCTTCTCGTTGGGCACCCTTTACTCAACGGGGGGGGTATATTTGAGCTACAGACCCCATGTTTCATCATGCAATAGAGATATGCCTGATAGGGCATAGCAAAGGGGGCATGATGATCACAAATGTACGAAGGGCAATACTGTTATTGCTTTTCCTTGCTGTCACACTTTTCGGAGCAGCTGCTTATCAGCTGTCGCCGCTGAATGTGACATATGATCCCACAGGGGCAGAAAGCGCTAAGGTCTATACGATCGTAAACGACTCCGATTCCCCGATAGCAATCGAGGTCAGGGCTGTAAAGCGCAGCATCGACATTGATGGCAATGAATACAACGAGGATGTCCCTCAGTATTTCTCCATTCAGCCGAACAAGATGATCATAAGACCTGACTCGACACAGCTTGTGCGCGTCCAGTATCGTGGACCATCAACTGTTACAAAGGAGCTTTCATTCCGCATCATCTCAGAGCAGATCCCGATGCCTTCCGGAGCGTCAGAGCAGGAAGCAGGGCAGATGATCTCATTCCTCTTCGTCTATTCGACAAGCGCTTATGTAAAGCCATCGCGTGTTGTCGAGAGCGTCACAGGAACGGCTTTACTCAACGATGAGGGAAAACTTGAGATCGTTCTCGAGAATACAGGCTCTGTGCATCAGATGCTAAATAGTGTGTCAATTGCCGTCTCTGGCGACAGCGGCGGATGCTATACATTGACAGAGGAGGAGCTTGCCCCTGTATCGGGACAGAATCTCCTTACCGATTCGCGTCTCAGGACAATAATCGATGTTCCTGAGGAATTAGCTGACTCAACCGCTTACACCGTCTCACTCACATACGATTTCAGCTATTAAGCAATTTGTTCTTTAAGAAGAAAAAAGGGGAATATGAATAGGCTGGATTGGCTTAAGGCAATCCGCAGAGGTTTATCAGCCAATGCGGTCATTGCTATAGGCGCTTTTACCACATATTTATTTTCAGACGGCGTCGTATCGGCAGCAGCTATAGCTGTCCTGCTTCTTGATGCCATGTCCGCAGCGGTTTTCCTTCTCTCATCTTATCTTGGGAAGACTGCTGCAGAGATGGCATTGGTGATGACGGTCCTCTCTGTCATCGTTCTGTCCACTGCGGGGGCATACCTTGTCTCATACCTGTTCTCCAATCTTCCGGAATCTGTCCCGTCTGCAGTGGAAACCGAGGCCGCTCCTCCTGCATACTTCGAAGAATCTGAATCACCCATTGATACCATGAATGGCAATCAGTCCCCATCTCCAGATGATCTTCCTCTGGTGATAGCAGAGAATGATGAGGAAGATGGCGACCAGGATGAATCTCCGGTTAAGGAAGAGATTCAGGATGAATCTGAGCCATCCTCTGCTGAGACAGAGGCTGAAGACTCAGTACCAGCCCCTGAGGAGATTATCATCGAGCAGGAACCGATAATCGAGGAACCTGCTGCTGAGGAAACAGCTGCAGAACCTGTGGCTGAAGCAGTGATAGATGAGCCTGTATACGCAGAAGAGCCATCTGCACCTGTGGTTACGGAAGAACCAGTCGAGGAAGCTCCGGTAAGCACTGTAGCTGAAGCAGTGATTGAGGAAGAACCTGAAGCGGTGATAGTTGAACCTGTACCTGCAGAAGTATCTGAAGAGAAGAGTTCTGAACCCGTAGTTACGGAAGAGCCAGTTGAGGAAACTCTGATAAGCACTGCATCTGAAGAAGCAATAGAAGAGGATGAAATAGCATCAGAAACCTCTGAATTCGCTGCAGATGATTTCTTCGCAGGCCTCTCTGAAGATGAAGCAGCATTCTGGGCAGATTTCTATATAGCGGGACAGGATGAATTTGCTATTGAAGATGGAATTTATTACATCGACCTTACAATAAATGACACGTATGTTGGAACGATTGAAACCGAGGTTGTATCCGGTAATGCAAATGTAAACAAAACAGAGTTTGATTCATATATCAGAGGTTCTGTTATAGATGAGCTTGCTGATGCAATCAATGCTTACGATGGAAGATACATTCCTCTCGATTATATAAAGGATATGGGGGTCGATACATCTTTCGTTCCAGAGTCGTATGAGATATTCGTTAATTTCAACGCTTCTGACATGCCGGTGAAGATTCTTAGCATCAGAGGGAATTCATCAAGGCCTGGCGTCTTCAGACCAATTGCTGGAGGTATTAATCTTGATCCTGCCATTTTTGTCCTGCGTACAAAATGGGGCTTATCAGGCTATGTTAATTCATTCCGATCCTTTGATAAGGATAGCCTAAGGTTTACTTTCACATCAAATAATACAGGTCGCCTTTTTGATGTGAATTTCAATTTCAGCTATTACATGGACTTCACTTTCTCCACATTTGGTTTCCGTATGGGATCTTATAGATTCTACAAGGATTTTGAAGAGGAGATGATCAGACTTTCATGGGGAAATGTAACAACCGATAATCTCAGCCCAAAAGGCCGTGCTTTTGGAATACGTTTTGAAAAGGATTATTCATATGGTGGTTCCAATATCAAACGAAGAAGTCATGTTGAGAAAATGCTGCTTGTCGAGAAGGAATCCGAAGTCATCATTTATAATGAGGGAAGGGAAATATTCCGTCGTACACTCGACCCAGGTAGCTACAGGCTTGAGGATTTTGTCCTTTATACGGGAGCAAACCAGATTGTAATTCGTGTTGAACCCCTAGATGGGTCTGCACCATCTGAACAGATATTGGATGTGATGTATTCCAGTTCGCTTCTTGCTCCGGGAGAAGTTCTTTTCGGAGGAGCATTTGTCAGCGGAAGAGAGACATCTTATACAAAGAGCAATGCTTCCGATGTTCTTTCAATACCAGTTGGATCAAAGTATATTGAGTATGATTGGAAGAATGTTGTCCTTTCTGGATATGTAAAAGCGGGTCTTACAGATTCCCTTACAATGAATGCAACTCTTGCATTCCAGAATTATCCAACTGATGAAAGAGCTTTTAATCCAAGAGTAAAGCTCAATACCGAGTTTACACATGCAAACATCCTTGGAACTACTCGGTATAACCTTAATATCGGTGAATATATGAATGAGTATGGCGGATTTGGGTGGCCTCGAGTCTATGCACGAATTGGTCAGCAGGTTACAACAGGATGGACACCTATATCATCAGTTAACTTCAGTCTTACATATTCGAATCCTGAAGAGAATATGCGGACTGGCCGTCATCGTTATTCATTATCTACAAGTCTGTCTGGCAGATATGATATTTTCAGTTGGAGTACAAGCTTTACCGGAACCCTTTATTCAGATATGCTCGATCAGTTCTCATATTCATGGTCTGTTACGGGAAGCTTCTCGTTCTCAAGGAATTTCTGGCTTACAGCATCAATGACATTGAATGGGGCTGGTGTAGAAGACCTGCCGAATGTTAGTGGAAGAGTTTATGCCACAGTAAGATTCGGAGGAGGTTCTGTCTCTGCTTCTTCTAGCTTCAAGGATATGAACGTCTCTGCGAATTACAGATTCGGAGCCCATTCATTCTCTGCTGATATCAGTACAAATGAATTTACAGCACTTGATTCGTATGCATTCAGTGCATCTTATGACTATTCTGGTCATTGGCTTGATTTCTCATTCGATGGGGGAAGCAATCTTGCATTCAATGATGGCAATGCATCATTCTCGCTTTCTACTACGACTGTATTTGCTGATGGTATGTTTGCTCTTGGGGCAGATATACCGAATAACTTCCTGCTTATACGGCAGTATGATTCACTGAAGGGCAATGATCTTACGTACGGTGCTGCAGGGTATTCCGCAACATCTCCAATGGATAGCAGCTTCGGAACATCAATCTTCTCTGATCTCTCATCGTCCAGAGGTACAACCTTCAGCTTGTACAGCTCCAATGAGAATTCATTCAGCGGAACATCAACTTTTGATGTGAATGTTCCTCCTTCAGATCTGTATGGCTATGTTCTGCGGCTGCATGCGGAAAGCAAATATGCTGTAACCGGTGTTGTAATGCTTCCTAATGGAAACCCGTGGATAAATGGTTCTTCACCTCTTTACAGATATTCAGTTTCCGAGACAGGAGAGGTTGTTCTAGAGCAGACAGAGATATATGTATTTACGGATATACAAGGACGTTTCATACTTTCCGATCTTGAGCCAGGCACTTACGCTTTCGATGTGAATTTCGGTAAAGAATGGAGGCTTGCGATTTTTGAAGCTCAGGATCTTCCTGATAATGCTTCGGATATTCAGGTTCTTGTCCAGTCTGATTCATTTGAGATTGGTGGAAGTCTCCCTGAGATCTATAGCGATTCGATAGTATTTGATTTCAATACCGTGATGACAGGAACTGAGTTCTGGAACATGGTTTATCCGGATATGGGGGATGCTGTATGAGAAGATTGATCAATTTACTCATGATTCTGATAAGCATTTCAGCTACAGCTCTTTCGGCTGCAGATACAGCGGATTTTGAAATAACCGCATTTAAGGTTGGTTATGATGGCATGAGGGTTGTTGTAAATAACAGACTCAATCAGGAAGATGTTTATACGGCAGAGGTCAGTAATTCCCAGGGATCTGTACCCTCGGTATCTTCAGGCAGTATCGTTCTGAATGATGCTCTGTCCTATCTTCTTGGAGATACAAATACAGATGCCTCAAAACTTTCTGCTCATGTTGTTTTCTCATATAGGGTTGAGGGAACAAGGATTGGTAAATTCACTCTTTCAATGACTTTGCCATGTCTGACCCATACAGATGGTGAACATACAATGGATGTGCTTTATCAGATGGGAAATTATGATGTTATGTTTGAGCCATCGTTATATTATTATACGATAACTCATTCAGCTGTAGAAAGTAGTGAAAAAGCAACAGAAGGCTCCCCTGTAAATTTCTCAATGCCCATTACTGTTACGTCAAACAATGGACAGACTGGAACAACTTCCGGAACAACCTGGATTGCCCGCGGTGCTGTTGGAATGGTCATAGATAACACTCAATACAGGAATAATGCCGAGACTCCATATGGAACATATACGGCTCCTGTAAAGATAACACTTACAAGTGGAGAATAAAAGGAGGTCAAGGTGATTAAGAAAATTCTTCTGATGTTAATTGCCTGCGTAGTACCTCTTTATTCGGTGCCAGTCCCTGATGTGTCCAGAGAAATAGCACTTCAGGGTGCATATCGTGATGTGAAATCAATCAGTGTTGAGGTTATTCCTGCTCAGACACAGTCTTATCGTTTTGGAATGCCTTTTGATATACAGGATCGAGGTGTTGAATATACTGCTACGAATTCTCCGGGACGGCCTATAGCCCATTGGTCATTCCTTTCCAATTCAACAAAGCCTTTTAGAATAAGTGTTTCTGCAGAGCCTTTAAGATGGGAGGAGAATCCTAACAGAGTGGCTTTGGACTATATCCTCACATTTACATATAGGGCAGGTTACTATGTTACCGGAAGCAATTCCGATGAGTCACTATATCTTGATGGAACATTCAGATTTGATACTTCAAATACAAGTGATCAATCACATACGCCAATCTTCCCTGATAATGCATTGATGACAAGACTTCGTGGAAGTGTTGATGGAACTATATCCTTCAAGTTTACAAAAGATGGTTGGAATAAGGCCAATAGTGAAGATGCTCCTTCAGGCAATTATTCAGCGAATGTTTCATTGAAGCTGGAGGTGATAGAATGAGAAGAATCATAATTGCTCTTTTAATTTTGATTTTGGATATTACTTCCATTATTGCTTCATCCTTATACTTAGGACCATTCAATGCGATAACGAATATTAATCTCAATGGCCCTGCAGATTGGAGAACACCAAGGGATGTTACTGCTAAGCAGGGACAGCCTATAAAGGTTAATGGTGCTGGTACGTATTATGAAGATACTGCTAGCCAGGCTTTTGATGATTTGCAGATAGTTGCATTGGGAGCATTGCACGAGTTAAAACATCGTGGGGATTACTGGGGTTCAAAGGATGCAGAAAATTTTGGAATCAAAATATCTGTTGAGAGTTCTAGTTATGATGATGGATATTTCTGGTTTACTTCTCAAAGTAATCCTGACTCACGACGGCCCTTTAAGTTGCAGCTTGCTGTTTCGTATAGAAGAAAGCCAGGAGATGATGATACTATAGATTCTGGTACAGATAATCAGGGATGGGTAATTAATGGAGAACTTGAGCCAACTGATTTTTATCTTAAAAATGTTCAATACGATGTAATAGAGCATATATATTCGATAATATTTGATATAGGTATTATTCTCCCATCTGATGAGACTTCTCCCAGCAAGCCATCAATTGACAATGGAATACTTACTGTAGATGGGAAGAATTACATTATAGCTTCTGCTGATGATTATTCAGCTGAGATATCTATTACTGTTGAGTTGATATCAAAGAATGGTGAGGTGCTCCCTGAAGACTGGGATGGTTCTCCTACTACTATTACATTGACCTTGCCGTTATCTGGATTTTATGATCCGACTCTTCCATCCGGACAGGATATTAATCGTTTCCTTGATATGAGTAGTTCTTTGGATATCAAAACAACAGCCAAAGCTTCCAATATTGATTTATTGATGGATCAGAATAAGGAATTCAGAATAGCGGATCTTGAATACTCTATATATAACGTTAACAACAATTCCTTAGATGGATCATCGCAGATTGCCGATGATGATATCTTTATATTCCTTTCGTCTAGTCCAAATCCTTTTGTTGAGGACGAAGATGGTTTTATGTTTGTACATGAGGATGTTGATCCAACCCAAGCCCCGAGCCCTGAAGAAAGGATTGGGTATGAATTAGAATTACGCCCAACGATTGATACTGGAAATGGTCTTATTCAGAAAATTCCGGAAAAGATGTCAGCGGAATTTGACGGAACAGATTTCATTAACGGCAGCAATGTACCCGAAAACCGAGTTGGGACAGTATGTTTCAATGAATATTTAGGGCATGCAAATGAACCCAAAGGCAGACATTGGCATTCTTATGAAGGAGAAATATGGCTTCATCTCGATACAGCAGAGGTATCTCCGATGAATGCGGGATATTACAAAAGCTATGTTTATGTTCATGCTGTTGTTGATGATGGGGTATGAGGAGGAGAATCATGAAGCATAAGATTCTGATTGTTATTTTTATCTTTGTTTTTCTTTTCCCCTGTATAGCACTGGATAACAAAGATGAAAAACTGACATTTGCAGCTAGAGTTCCTGAGGATTATGGCGTTTATAAACCATCTGAGGCTTTATCAATTGATAAGTTCGTACTTGAGCTCATGAGGGGTAATACTCTCATTACAGATGAAAATGTTTTTCTTGGAAGTATCTCAGAATTCAGGAATGGTGTTGGATTCTCAATGCTCTACTATGGGAATCTTGGATATGACTATGATGTGAAAATTTCTGTTGATGCGACTTCCGGATTTGTTATGCATAAGGATGATGAGATATATACGATACCAGTCGAAGTCTCATATCAGGAACCTAAAGAGCTCCACGAAGGAATTACCGTAAGCAGTGATCCTATAAATAACAGCATGGGTGTACATGTTTCTCCTGTTGGACCTCTTCATGGTGAACGTGTTCTTGATGTTTTTCTGGAATGGGATGGAAGCAGAGACCTTGTCCCGGGAATTTACCAGGCTGATGTGGATATAACAATAGAGGCAGTATAAAGATGTTAAGGCAGAGGACAAACACAATTGTATTTATAATCAGTTCAGCAATTTTGCTGTTCCTCTGCATTATGCCTGTATTCTCCCAGGATTTGGCATCTCCGGAGAGAATGAATATAGATTTTGATTTATCATCTCGGGCATCCGTTCCGGAATTCCAGAAGTTTGGGTTCAGTACTTCTATTCCCGGAGATTTCAATTCCTCCGTTGATAACATTTCTGATTTTGATATCACCCTGACAGAAGATGGCTTTGCAAGGTACGAATACGAGAACCTCTATGCCTGGTGGAAGGTGGTTTCAGGATCTGAATTCAGCATTGAACTGTATTTGACTGACAGGCTTGTATCTCTTGGATCAGGCATTGACTGGAGTGTGAGCTGGGACAATGAAATTGATGGTTTTTCATCTATTGGTAAGGATGAAGGATACGGTGAGGCTTTCGGAAAAGAGCTTTACAGGAGAGAGAATGTAAGCACATTAGGTTCTTTTGGATACGAAGAGCTTACGGTTGATGTCGATTTCCCTGGGAATATTATCCCTGGCGATTATACAGGAACGCTTGTGATGAAGCTGTCGGTGATATAGGAGGCGGTATGAAGAAAATATTACTATCTGCATTCTTGATTTTCATACTTGCTGGAATTTATGCAGGTCCTTCATCAGGAGAAGCTGTCGCTGGTGTTTCTGAGTCATCAGGTCTTTCTGTTACACTTGATCTTTCATCATCAGGAACCGCTTTTGAGCAATTTGAGATCGGCTTCTCTGCCAATAAGGTCGATTCATTTGCTTCGCCGGTTTCAGCTGTAAACACAGCCAGCCTTATTGGTTCTTCAGGTAATATAGGAAGACTTGCAGAGGATAGATATGTTTATTGGAAGATTGCTTCTGCAGATCCTGTCCGGGTATGGCTTGATGTATCAGAAAGCATGGCTGGATCAAAAGGCAATACGTTGGCTTGGACTGTTTCGACAAATCCTGCTGGCGGAGTAGGGGGAATAGGAATATCAAGTAGAAATCAGGCAGAGGCCGATGGATTTCTGCTTCTTGATAGAAATGAGGGATTCAAATATGGGACTGCAGGAAGTCAGCGATTGTCTGTTTCAACAGGATCATATCTGAATACGATTATCGATACATATACAGGGATTCTTACTCTAAGAATAAAGAGTTTATGAATAAAGGAATTTCAAGGAGGAAAACAATGAGGAAGCATCTAATTGTTTTTGCAATGGCGCTGCTTGTACTGCTTAATTCCGGTTTTGCAGCAGCTACATCAGCTGATGGGACATCTACGGATGATTCAATTTCATCATCGCTTGATGTCCAGTTCGTTATTGGTGGTGATGGAGACAAATCTGGTAATTTCAAGATTGGATTCTCAGATACTGCTACTCATACAGGTGCTAATACAACACCAATAGCATTGGATTATAAGGATGATGACAATTCTGTTATATCCAATGTTGGAGTCACAGATGGTGATGTTTATGTATGGTGGGATATCGCTTCTGCAGCCGCATACTCACTTGAGCTTTCAATTAATGATGGCCTTACAGGTACAACAAATACTGACCAGAAAATTCATGTTTCTATTGCTGGTGATTCTTCTTCTTCTGTTATCGGAACAGGTGAAACACTTATATCCAATATGGCTAGCGATGGGACCACATCATTCGCTATCATAGATCATGAGGCTGGGACAATGAATACTTATTCTGGTCACCAGAAACTTATCATTGAGTCAAAAGAGGGACAGCTTGATGGTAAGCCTTCTGACACATATAAGGCTACTCTTACTTTGGCCATTGTTGCTGGCTGATTGTGGTATTAGGGGGTAGGCGCTATGAAGAGCAAATTATCCTTATTGGCAATGCTTCTTGCAGCTTTTTCAGCTGTATCAGGGATGGCTACCCCCTATCTCTCATCTTCTGCTGAGCTGAGGTTCGATATATCAGAAGATGATACTTTATTTGAGATTGGGTTCTCCGATACCAATGTAAATCCATCGGAGAATTCAATTGATAATATATCGCTTTCTATCAGTGATGATGGATATGCGCGCGATGATGGCAGTGTGTATGCATATTGGTCTATAAGGACATTTGATTCATTTGCCATTACCCTTGAGCCTGTTTCTGGAAGCAGCCTTGATCTTGTTGTGGACTGGAATGGGAAAACGGGAAATAGGATAGTTTCTGAATCGAATAATGGAGGATTATTCACATCCACCGATTCAGAAAAGATTTCAATACGATCTGATAAGTCGATAGAGGAATTGCCTCCGGAGAAATATCAGGGAGCGCTGACAATGGTTATCAGTGTGTCATAGGGAGAATAGGGTATGCATAAGTATATTATATCTTTTCTTGCATGTTTCACACTGTTGTTGTCTGTTTTGGGTAGTATTGATACTACTTATGAAACAAAGGTAAAAGAGGAAGGGGGATCTCTTTCAAGCGGAGATGCTGGTAAGGCAATTAAGCTTGACTTCTCGCAGATTGATGACTTTGTGAATATCAAATTCTACAATGCCGAGAATAAGGAAATAGATTATCTACCACTTGAACTTGACTATAATTCGATGACAGGGAAGGGACAGGTATTTGTTGGTTGGTCATATGCTGCGGATGAAAATTACACGATAAAGTTCTCTGCTTCGCAGCTGCAGTATCAGGATGCTGAATCCGGTACCACGGAAATACTTGATCTAACTTCCTCGTTTGCGGGTAAGAGCATAAATGAAGGTAATGGCGAGCTGGAAATTGGAAATATAACAGTAGCAGGATCTGGAATCTTTACAAAAGGTGAAGGGAAAACCCCCAGTCCAATAGAGCTTGTTACCGAATCTATTGATGGTAAGCTTGGTGTTACATATTCAGGTACTTTGACTGTTACCTGTATTGCTGCGGGAGGCTGATAATGAAAAAGATTGTTTTCATTCTGATTTTGCTGTTTCCTGCTGTTTGTATATTTGCTTTTGAGTCCACTCCGGAGACAGCCCAGTTTGTATGGAATCCGAAGAATACTGCACTGGCAAGAATAGGTTTCTCGACTAAGTCCGTAGATCTTGTTACCGATACTGCCCAGGGCTGGAATACTGTTATATTGCTTGATAATGTAAGGCAGGATGGAGATAGAATCATTGCATACAGTGATTCAGAAGAGTATGTTTTCTGGCAGCTTCATGGATGGAATAAAGCTTTTTCTATATATCTAAAGCTTGAACCCTTGAAGAATGACGCAGGGACATCATTGAATTATGATTTCATATTTACCGATACTGAAGAAAAATACATGTCGTCTTCTGATAATATCTCAGAAGGCAATGGCCACTTGCTGTATGAATATGTATCTACAGATGGAGTTGAAGTGAATTCACGGCCATTTCGTATAGAAGCTGAATTGGAAAATGGGATTTCAACGTCTACTCCATATGTAGGCTCTGTTATTCTTTCTTTGGTGGTATTCAATTGATGAGGAGGTATGCTGTATGAGAAGAATGCTGATTTTCATTGTTGCAGTTTCATTTTTCATGTCATATCTTCCTGCTGCAGATAGCCGGAGTATCGATGGAACTACCCCTGCATATATCCATTTTATTGCAACTGATATGGCACGAGTCGGGTTTTCAACTATTCCAGTAACAACAGCCGGTACCCCTGCTTCTGACATCGTAGAAAACACATGGCATATTGAAGCTATTGAGGAAAGTGATAATAGAAGATTTGAGACACCAGATGATGTTTATGTATATTGTCAGGCTTTTACCTTGTCTGATATTGAACTGACACTTGAATGTACGCCATTCTGTTCAACACCAGGAAATACTAATGAAAAATGGGCCTGGGATTATGATATTACAGGGATTGAAGATACTCAGGCAAAGGATATTTCCCTTAATGGGACAATAGGGGTCGGTTCTGATTCAACAAATATTGTGTTAGTCAATGAAAGAAATACGGGGATAGATACCTCATCCGCTAGGATATATTGCTGGAATATCACAGGGGAGATAAATGGATCATCTGATTCAACATTCGAGTTTCCTGAACCTCCGAATATAGCTGTAGCTACGATTAAAGCTACGGCAACTGTCGTATAGAGAGGAAAGAGAAGTATGCGGAAGATTCTATTAATAATCATTGTTGCTTTAATTGGTTGTTCTCTCTATTCTGCAGAGACTATTATTCCTGAAACAGGTGGAGTGGATCTTAAGTTATTGAAATCAGGAACAAATGTTTATAGATTCTGCGATGCAAAGGCAATAGATGAATATGTTACTGGCGATACCGTAGATGCTATTGCGGATTTTATTTTCGATCCAATCAGCGATAACACTTCCTCAACTTCTGCAGAATTAGGAGTATTCTGGAGTTTGTTTACTAATGAAACTCCTGAAACAGTTAATATAAGTTTAAAGTTCATGGCTTCTCAGGATAACGCCAATCTCAATTGTATGATGTGGAATGAAAACATAAATGATCCCGCATATTTGAATTATAATGTATCGGCAACGGTAAAATCCTTTTCAGATGAAGAGGCTGTACCGCAACCTGCTGAAATTACGATTGCTCCTTTAAGTATTGCATCGAATCTTATTCCTATCACAGACAGAACAATGACTTTGGTGTCTAATGCATCTCTTGGGGCGTATGATTGGCTTTCAGGAGGAGCTGTCGTTACTTTAAGTATGAATCCTCCACGGGACGCTTCCAATAATATTACAGGATATATTGGTGCTTCGTACGAAGGGGCAATCATTCTCGATATAACTTCGACCTGATTTGTTTCTTGTTTGGTTTCTTATATCACATATATCAGCAATGATGCATGTGAAGCATTGTTGCTAATTTGGCATGGATTGTTATCCAAGTTAGAATTCCCACTTTTTACTCCGATACCCCTTGTCTTTTTCTTTACATTTCTTATTTTATTGATAAAATCACACACATGTTAGGAATCTTTATGGTTCTTACATGCTAACCCCACTTTATGTGGCTCCTGCTTATGCAAGTCGAATAGATGCTTGTAGAAAAGGGCTGCAAGCATCGCGAATGAAAATGCTGCTTGAAATATGACTTGTCAGAGGAGAACACTATGTCATCATTCAGCTACTTACTTATCGGGATATCCGAAGAGGATACCAGCCGCGTTGTTTCGTCATCTTATACCAGAAGAACCAGCACAGGAATCATTAATAGGAGGTGTACCGGCGTCTTGCCAGTAAAAGGATATTACTAGGAGGCATAATATGAAACGCCTCGTGGTCTATATTCTATTAGCATTCACCTTCGTTTCATCGATATCTGCAGAAAAAGTCATAGCAACGGCAACGCTGCATATTACTCTTTTTGTCCCACCTTCGCCGATAACTGCTGATACAGAGCCTGGCGAATACGGTGAGTATACCGTAGAGAAGGATGCGGACGTCCTGTATATCGCAGCTAAGTGATGACTTTTCGCTATAAGATACCCCTGATTACTCCAGCTTCTAGGCTGGAGGTGGGATATTCTGTGCTGATTCTGATTCAGCTTCTCTTCATTGATATCACTGCTATGAACCGCATTTTCTGATCATGGTATTGATTTGAATCAGATATAGCGATTTTTCATTGAATGCTTAAATCCGTAACTTGATTTCCCCCGCTGCATTGGCAGTGACACCTACTTAGAGCGCTATATCTATAGAGGTGAATGTAGTGTCTCTTGATAAACATTGTGGTAATCAGAGTAGGGAGCGTATTGGTTTTTATCAGATTGTTAACATTTCCTTCCTTAAGCTGTGCCGTAATCTAATCCTGATAGATTTCATAAAAGTGTCTTTAAGGGTGGTGATTATGCATAGGAGGATAGTAATAGGATTATTAATCGTACTGTCACTGACTATATCGCTATCCTCAATATGGGGAGGGACAATTATTGCGGAAGCGACTCTGAATATTACACTCTATGTGCCACCTGCTCCGATTACCTATGATATCACTCCAGGGGAATATCAGGAATATGATGTGGAACGGACCGATAATGTAATCCATATCGCTGCAAGATAAAATAAGGAGACCTGATAGAGATCTCTCCGATTTGCCCTGATAAATATGTATGTTTAAATCAATTATGGCAGGCAATATAATCATATTTCGTCCATTTTGCTGGTTTATAGAATTGAATTGACAACCTGGATGTTCGTGGTATCATCAAATTGTCAGACAATCTAACAATCTGATGATATTACAAGGAGGTTCTGAATGGACGAGTTGCTGGTATATTCAAACGAGAAGGGAGAAGGACTTTCTATTGCATATGATAACGGTTCATGGGCAATGGGAATCAAAAACTGGAAACCAGGTAGTGATATTACACTCATGGATACAATTGAAAGACATCTGGAGACAGATGAGATTTTCGTTCCAGTCACAGGCTTGAGTATTATCATAATTGCGAACAAGACTGGGGATACTTTCTCGTTTACTGCAACAAAGCTTGAAAATGGGCATTTTTACTGCATTCCAAAAGGTGTATGGCATAACGCAATAATGACAAGAGATGCAAAGATATGTCTTATTGAGCGTCCTGGAACAACTCCCGATAACAGTGAATTCATTTCTTTGGATGGCTGCACTGCGGAAGAACTCCGCAATACAGCAAAGGAGGTTATCTGATGAAATATAGGAGACTGGGCCGATCCGATTTGAATGTTTCGGTTCTGGGAATCGGTACGTATCAGTATGGAGGGGAATGGGGAAAGACTTTTTCTCAGGAGGAGGTAACAGAAATTCTCTCCATGGGTATGGACAATGGTGTAAATCTGATTGATGCAGCAGAGTGTTATGGTGATCATCTTGCGGAAACACTGATAGGCAATGCAATACGCGAAAAAAGAGAAAAATGGATTCTCCTTACAAAATTCGGACATCATTTCCTTCCCAATTTCGGTCGTGAGCAGATATGGGATGTAAAAGGTGTTTCTGAGCAGCTTGAGGCATCATTGAAAGCATTGAAAACAGATTATATTGACATCTATATGTTCCATTCACCGACAAATGATCAGATGCTTAATGATGATTTGTTCGCTTTTCTCCAGAAGGCAAAGGAAAGAGGTTTAATAAGAAGTATTGGACTTTCGCTTAAACCAGCTGTGGATGATAATGCATTCCAGACCAACTATGCGGCATCACATGGAATTGATGTTATTGAAGTCCAGTATAATCGTCTGGATACAAAACCGGAAACGTTGGTTTTCCCAATATGCAAGGAAAATGATCTTGGGATAATTGCCCGAGTTCCTCTTGCAAGTGGACTATTGAGTGGTAAGTATTCAGCGGATCATGAATTCCCAAAAGATGATTGTAGGTCGGTCCAGGATCACGAGTACTTAAAGAATCGAATTATCAAAGCAGACGAGATTAAGAGAAAAGAAGTGCCAGATGGGGTTCCCATGTCTGAATGGGCAATGGCCTGGACTGTGCGAACAACAGCAGTTTCAGCATTTGTTGCGGGCTTTAAGTCCCGGGAACAGCTTGAATCTGGAATCAATGCAGTGAATCTATCTATGGTTCCATAATGGAATAGGGAGGTTGAAATGAGAAAACTGTTGGTAACATTAGCGGTATTTTTAAGTATTTTTGCTATTTATGCTGGCGGCACAAGCGAATCAGCAGACGATGGCAATATTACTTTGCGTTTTTCCTGGTGGGGAGGTGATTCAAGGCATGAGGCAACCCTTGATGTTATAGAACTTTATGAATCACTGAATCCCGGAATAACAATCGAAGGTGAGTACATGGGAGCCGTAAATGATTATCGTCAGAAACTATTTACGCAGTTTGCTGGCCAGGCTGCTCCTGATATTATTCAGCTCGATTCTCCTTGGATGCCAGAGATATACAAAATGGGAGATCTGCTTGTTGATCTGAATACTAAAACAGATCTTATTGATATCTCAGGATTCTCTCCGGAGTTTCTTGAAAGCTATAGCATAAAAGACGGGCATCTATATACGCTTCCAACAGGTATTAATTCCATTATTCTGACAATTAATAAGCAGATACTTGAAGAGGCCGGAATTGATCCAAACACTGTATGGAATTGGGAAAACTTCATTACTGAAGGTAAAAAGGTACATCAGAATGATCCTGAGAAATATTTCTTCAATACGGATCAGGTTGCCCTTGCAACTGTAATTCTCAAAACATATATCATTCAGAAGACTGGTAATCAGTTCCTGCAGGATGATTATACACTTGGTTTTACAAGGGAAGATCTGATTGAGGCCTTTGAGTACATGAATAGGCTATTTGAGGAAGGTGTAGTAGAACCTCCATCGGATTGCTTCCAGTACAGCAATAAATTCGAGCAAAATCCATTGTGGGTAAACAGCAAGGCTGGCGTTATTGCTACGTGGAATTCAACAATCATGATGTGGTCTGCGCATTTCCTGGATGTAGCTGATGTAACGAATATCCCTATTAGACAGGATGCAAAGAATACGGGAGTTATGGTTCGTCCTGCGCAGCTGCTGGCAGTGAATAAGAATAGTAAACATGTTGATGAATGTGTGAAATTCCTTGATTTCTTCTTCAATGATCCAAGGGCAATACGTATTCTGAAGGACTCCAGATCCGTTCAGCCGACGGAGAATGCAAGAGCTCTCTGCTTAGAGGAGAATCTCACAAATCCATTGGTTGTTAAGGCCGCAGAGATTGCCCAGGATAAAGCTGGAATAGTCTATAACGATCTTAGCAATAATCAGGAATTCATTGATATCTTCACAACATTCATCGAGGGGGTTGCTCTAGGGCGCTATACGCCAGAAGAAGGTGCAGATGAAATGATTGCTGTATATACACAGAAACTTGCCGAGTATAAGGCTCAGAATAGCTGATATAACTGGGAGGAAATAATGCATAAGGGCAGAATAAAGGAATTGGTCATCTACAACAGCAAACGGCGTGGATGGGTAGGATTGCTGTATATTCTGCCCTGGTTATTAGGATTTTCGATATTCCAGATATATCCTCTTATAACATCATTGATTTATTCTTTTACGAATTATTCATTCTTTAATGACCCCAGTTTTACAGGGCTTGAGAATTTCCGATATGCTTTCACAAGGGATATAGATTTCTGGCCATCTATGAAAGCAACAATTCTTTATGTTCTGATGGGGGTGCCAGGCAAACTTATATTTGCATTATTCATAGCAATGATCCTGAATATGAAAATGAAGGCAATAAACCTGTTCAGGACAATCTATTATATACCTTCGATTCTCGGAAGCAGTGTTGCGGTTGCAATAGTCTGGCGTCTGATGTTTATGCGTAACGGAACCGTGAATCGTTTTCTCGCTTTTCTCCATTTGCCGCAGGTGGATTGGCTGGGAAGCCCATTTGCAGCCCTTGTCTGTCTTGCTTTGCTGATAGTATGGCAGTTCGGATCCTCTATGGTGATATTTCTTGCAGGGTTGAAACAGATCCCAAGAGAACTGTATGAAGCCGCGATAGTCGATGGCTCTTCAGCTGTGACAAGGTTTTTCCATATTACATTGCCTCTTCTCACCCCAATAATCTTCTTCAACCTTGTTATGCAGATCATTGCAGCTTTCCAGGATTTCACATCGGCATTCGTAATAACGAATGGGGGACCTATGAAAGGGACATATTTATATGGAATGAAGTTATATACAGATGCATTTTCCTATTTCAAACTTGGATATGCCTGTGCTCTCTCGTGGATACTCTTCTGTCTGATAATTTTCATAACCATTGTTCTTTTCAGAACTTCAGACAAATGGGTGTTCTATGATGATGGAGGAAAGATTTTATGAATAAGAAACTTATTGGTGTGTCTAAGAGAGCTGTAACCTCAATTATAAAATATGTATTCCTGATTATCCTTGGTTTTGTTCTTGTATATCCATTTTTCTTTATGGTATTTGCATCTTTTAAGTCAAACGAAGAACTTTTTGGCTCAGCTTCAATTTTCCCTGCTCAATATTCCTTTGAACCTTTTATTGAGGGGTGGCAAGCTGCAGGCCAATTCACATTTACAACTTTTTATGCAAATACATTCGTACTTGTCATTCCAACTGTTATTGGAACTGTTATTTCAAGTGTGCTTGTCGGATACGGGTTTGCTAGATTCCGCTTTCCATTTAAGAAGATCTTGTTTACGTTGATGATTGCAACCTTGATGCTTCCGAATGCTATTCTTGTCATTCCTCGGTATATTATTTTCCGTGAAATCGGATGGCTGGATACATATTTTACATTCTATATACCAGCCTTGCTTGGTTGTTCATCCTTTTTTACTTATATGCTTCTGCAGTTTTTCAGAAGTGTTCCTATGGAATTTGACGAAGCCGCATTCATTGATGGATGCAATTCCTTCCAGCTTTTGTACAGAGTACATGTTCCTTTGCTTAAGCCTTCGATAATTTCTGTTGTAATCTTTCAAACCATCTGGACATGGAACAATTTCTTTGACAGTCTTATCTATATTAACAGCATCAGGAAATTTCCTTTGTCGCTTGCTTTGAAGCTATCTCTAGATACTCAAGCTGATGTTAGCTGGGGACAGATCATGGCAATGGCAACACTGTCTATGATTCCTTGTGTTATACTTTTCTTCGCAATGCAGAAATACTTTGTTGAAGGTGTTGTATCAACTGGAATTAAAGGTTAGACCATATTGTCACTAGTATTTGGATTTTATGTTGTCAGGAGTGTGGATTTTAATGGAGTTAGTAAAGAAACAGTCGGCTGTTGAGATAGGTATCAATCATGTAATTGATTTTATCCGAGGTGATTCTCTTGAAGTTGGACAGAAACTTCCTCCTGAAAATGAGATGTGTTCCGGACTGGGCCTGAGCAGGGCGACTCTTCGAGAGATATACAGGAATCTACAGGCATTAGGTTATATTGAGTTGGTAAATGGAAAAGGTGCTTTCATTAAGTGCAAAGAGGTAGATGGAATTCAGCAGGCGTTATGCTGGTTTCGTGATCATAAAAGCAAAATGAAGGATTATCTTGATGTCCGTACTGTTTTAGATCCGTTTACAGCAGAAAAGGCTGCGGTCTGTCGGACTGATAGTGATATAGATATTCTGAAGGAAATAGAAAGTCGGTTTGAAGTTTCAGTTAAAGAAAAGGATTTCAAGAAAATGGCAGATATCGATTCGGAGTTTCATGCTGAAATTGCTAGAATAACAGGTAATGATCTTCTAATTGCCTTAGTGAATCTTGTAAATATATATTGTTTGGAACTCCGTACAACGAGCTTTAAAATTGAGAAAAATGCTCATTCCGCAATAGATCCCCATCGCAATATAATTGAGGCAATCATCCAAAAGAATGTTGATGTCGCAAGAGATGTGAGTTTAAGACATGTAATGTGCGCTATGTCTCATACTGGATGCAATACATAAAATAAGGAGATATGGTTAGATTTCCTCGATTTGCTCCTAGCAATGAGCCAGGGGCGGACTGATAGCCGAAGCTACTCACCGCGTTCATTATTCTACAACAACGAATATTCATTAGTCAAATATGTAAATTTTAGCGAATTTTTGTTCCTTAATTGGCAGAGACGGGTACCTGAAGCGTATAGATATCAAGGAGGAAGATATCTATGTCTTCAAATGCAGGTGAAAATAACTATACTGATAGCATGAAAGGGATCTCAACCGACAGGTTCAGCTTAGAGTATTTCATAACGAATGATCTTCTGTACGTCGATAAGACGATGTACGCCTATGAGCTTGTAAGTTCTGCAGATAAGAACTTCTTCTTCGTCTCCCGCCCGAGGAGATTCGGCAAGTCCCTCTTCTGCTCTACGCTCCATGCCATATTCGAAGGGAAGAAGGATCTCTTCAAGGGTCTGTATATAGCGGAGAAGACGGACTATTCCTTTGAGAAGTATCCTGTCATCCACCTGGACTTCAGCAAAATGTCATTGCTCTCAGAGCAGGCCGCGCTTAATGCCTTGCAGAAAAGGATACTCGGTGCTGCCGAGGATAATGGGATATCGATAGAAAGGGACAGCCCCTCGGAGATGCTTGATGATCTGATAATGAAGGCCACCAGGGCAACCGGAAAGCAGGTCGTCATAATAATCGATGAGTTCGATTCCCCGTTTACCTCAAAGATATCATGGAAGCCAGAGCTCATCGAATACATCCGAGAGTTGTTCAATGAATTCTACAAATCCATAAAGGCAGACAGCGCATACATAAGGTTCTTCTTCATGACAGGATGCGTTAGGCTGTCCAATCTCTCGATATTCTCAGCTATGAACAATCTCTATGACATATCTATGGCCAGGAGGTTCGCAGGGGCATTCGGGTATACGGAGAAGGAGCTTGAGGACAATTTCGGTGAAGGGATGGATGAGTACCTTGAGGCAAATCCCGGGATATATGGATCGAAGGAAGAGTTCATAGGGAGGATAAGGGACTACTATGATGGGTACAGATTCTCACCTGACTGTGAGGTGAAGGTATACAACCCTGTATCGATAGGAATGTTCTTCTCTGATTTCTGCAAGTTTGATAACTACTGGGAGAAGACGGGCGGATCAACGATGGCAGTGGAACTTGCCAGAAGATATAACCTTGCAGAGATTTATAATGATGAAGTCTTTCTTATGATGAGCAGCTTCATCTCATTCGATATATCACAGATTGCCCAGTCCAGGTTGTCCAAAGACAGTATAATCGCACTTCTGTATTATGCAGGCTATCTTACAATAGCAGAGCCTATCCCTGGAGGAGCTATCCTTAGATTCCCGAATATGGAGATAGCTTCGGCATTCTCTGGCGCTTTGTCAAAGCTTTATGCAGGCAATACATACGAGGCTGGCAAGATGATACTGCGTGGAACGGCAGCTGCGGTGAACGGAGATGCTGCAGGGATGATCTACTCCCTTAATGAGTTCTGCAGGCAGAGTTCTGGGCAGATAATAAGGGAGAAGCTCGAGAATCCATACCATCTCATTGCCCACATGTTCTTTGTCGCGTGCGGATGCAGGGTTACTGCGGAGGACAGCACCTCAAGAGGACGGATAGACCTCACTGTAGAGAAGGATAAGCACCTGTATATCATGGAGCTTAAGATCGATGGAACAGCGGATGAAGCCATGAAGCAGATAAAGGACAGGGACTATGCCGGCAAGTACATCGGCTATGCCCGGAAGTCAGGGATAGATATCCACCTCATTGGCATCTCATTCTCATCAAAGGAGAGAAAGGTTTCCGAATGGAAGGAGGAGGTTCTCAGCGTATCCTGAGCCTGCTTTTCCATTTTCCCGTATGATAGCCCCAGTATGAGATGATCCAGTTGGCAGCCCAGCCGATAGGTACAGCAATCCATACCATCTCGATTCCATATAGCGGAGCGAAGATGAATGCGACAAGGACTCTTATCGATAGATTCACTATGTTCGCGATGGTGAATACCTTCATGTCTCCAGAGCCTCGGAGAAGGCCATCTGTGATCATCTTCATTCCGATGAATATGAAGAACCAGCCCATGAATGTTATGTATGAGATACCAGTGTCCATGGCGGCTGCGGTTCCCTCATCCCCGAGGAAGAGGTATATGAGCTCATCGCTGAAAAGCTCAAGCGGAAGCATTATGATAAGCGCGATGACAGCTACGATGCCATATGCCGTATGATAGCCTTTTACGACACGTCCTAGCTTTCCTGCTCCTATATTCTGTGCAGTATATGAGCTCATTGCGTTGCCGATTGCAGCCATCGGAACGACTGCTATGTTCTCAAGCCTCATCGCCGCAGAGAACCCTGCAAGAGCCTCTGCACCGAAGCTGTTAACAACGCTCTGTACGAGCATCATTCCTATCGATACGGTAGACTGCTGCAGTATGGATGGCAGGGCAAGTCCTGCTATCGGGCGCATAAGGGCAGGGGAGAAAAGTCTATCCGGGGTCTCATCGAAATCTCTCAGCGTTCTTAGGAGTATCATGAATGATATAACCGCACTGATGCCCTGGGCAATCAGCGTTGCCCATGCTGCTCCTGCGACTCCCATCCCGAATGATGCAACCATCACGATATCCAGAACAACATTGAGAATCGAGGAGAAGATTAGAAGATAGAGCGGTATCCTCGACTTCCCCATCGAATTGAAGACCGATGATAGCACGTTGTACATGAAGAGGAACGGCAGTCCGAGGAAGTATATATTCAGGTACGTGACCGCATCTTCAAGGACAATCGAAGGGGTATTCAGCGCTATGAGTATCTCATCTGAGAGAAAGAGCCCAAAAGCGGCAAGGATGATGCTTACTATTAGGAAGATGATTAGAGAGGTGGAGATGGAGAGCTTCATCGCTCTGTAGTTCCTTGCCCCGAACGCTCCTGAAGTTATTACGGAGGCACCCATTCCTCCACCGATGGCGATTGCAATGAATACAGCAGTGAGTGCGAACGAAGCTCCTACCGCTGCCAGTGCATTCTCTCCGATGAATCGTCCTACTATTATCGAATCAGCCATCGTGTAGAACTGCTGGAAGAGGTTGCCGAGCATCATCGGAAGCGAGAATGACAGGAGGGCAGGAAGCGGCTTTGATGTTATCAGGTACTCCTTATCCATCCTACCTCCCCAGGAATACCCTGAACAGCATTAGCATATTCATCGGATCCTCCGTCCCAGCGCTCTCGTATGGCGAGTGCATGGCAAGCTGAGCCATCCCGACATCTGCACCTATGACGCTGAATGCCTCGGAGGAGAGATTGCCAAGTGTCGATCCGCCAGGGATATCCGAATGATTATGGAAGACCTGGAATGGTATGCCATTATCGATGCAGAGCTTCTTCACGTATGCGCCGCTGTAGCTATCGGTCATGTATTTCTGTGCAGCGCTGTACTTTATCAGAACACCGCCATTGGGGTATGGCCTATTGGTAGGATCGGCCTTCTCTGCATGGTTTGGATGCAATGCATGGCCATTGTCCGAGCTGAGCATGAATGATGATGCACGGACCATCAGCTCCTTCTCTCTGTCAATTGACAGAGCATGGCAGATTCTTGATACGGCTGAGGGGAGGAAGTCCGAGAGCGCTCCGCATCTTGTTCCGCTTCCCGTCTCCTCGTTATCGAAGAGTGCAATCATCGGCATGTATTCATTTCCTTCTGCCGATATGATAGCTTCCACCGAAGCCCATACGGATGAGAGGTTATCGATGCGCGGTGCGGAGAAGAATTCTTCCTTATGCCCCCAGAATGAGATCCCATCCCTCGCATAAAGCCCAAGATCCGCACCGAGGATTCTTTCCTTGTCTATGCCAAGCTCATCAGCCACCATCGCTAGGAAATCAGCATTGGATGATGATAGCGCATATAGAGGCAGAAGATCATTCTGCGCACTGTAATGGATGCCTTCATTGGCCTTCCTGTCCATGTGGATCGCGAGGCTTGGAATCATCAGCAGATCCCGCTCTGAATCATAGAGCTTTACTTCAATTCCATGGTCTGTGTTCACAGCAACCCTGCCAGAGACAGATAGCGGCCTGTCAAACCATGGAGCCATGAGCATGCCACCATAGCCTTCGGTATTGAGCACTGTGTATGGGCCTTTCTGGATCTCAGGATTGGTCTTAATCCTGAAAGCAGGGCTGTCTGTATGCGATGCAATTATCGATAAGCCCTTCCACCCAGCCTTGGGAACCCTGAATGCTATCAGAGCACTTTCCCCGCGCTGTATGAAATAGGATTTCCCTGCCTCAATGGCGAACCTTCCGTCTTCCTTGAGCTCTATGAAGCCATTCCCTGTAAGGATTCTCTCTGCTTCCCTTACCGCATGGTATGGCGATGTGCCCGCTGCGATGAGTGCGCCGAGCTTCTCTGCTTCCTTCCTTGCTGATTCCATACCATGATTCTATGAAGAGGAGGAAGGAATGAAAAGAGCATGCAGGTCCCATATCCTGACAGGATGAGGGATAGTTAGCCTGTATCATCCATTTCATTTAGGCTAAGCAGGACGGAAATCAGAAGTACCGCAGTTGCCTTTGCTGTTTGAGTTTGCTTTATATAATTGTGTTTTTGGGTTTTTATATCCGATTTAAGAAAAAATTTTTTATATTTCGAATATAAAACTTGAAAATCACGGTTTATATGCTATATTCGAATAGGAGTGTATCTCAAATGCTTTGTCAGTTTTCCTTCAGCAATTTCAAATCATATAAGGATGAGACGACTTTTGACCTGCAGGCTACTGCAGCAGCAGAGTACAAAGATAGCATCATAACCATGGAGAAAACTTCCTCTTTACTGCCTGTAGCTGTTGTTTATGGACCGAATGGAGGAGGGAAATCAACATTGCTGCAGGCGCTCTCCTGTGTTATATCGATAGTCGTTCTGCCAATAACAAGTCTGGGAAAAAACAGGCTCGATATGGTATTCCAGCATACAATGGAATCTGAACCTTTTCTTTTTGACGAGGTTTCAAAGGATAATCCGACGGAATTCCGGGTTTATTTCAGGATCAATGGATATGAGTACCGATATTACATTGCAGTCCTCAATGGCTCTGTTGTATCAGAGTCTTTAGCCAGAGTGAGGATAGGAGGGAAAAAACCCTCCCGCATTTTCGATAGAGATGGAGATGAAATCGAATTAGGTCCATCTGTGAAGGAGAATGTAAGCCGCAGCGTAAATCCGAAGATGCCATATCTTTCATTTCTTGCTATCAACTACAACCTTCCTGAAATCAGTGATGTGCAGATCTGGTTTGAGTCATGCATAACACTGAATTATTCCAATCCTAGTGTGGAGCGTTCATATTATCTTTTCAGGGAGGATAAGAGACGGCTTCTGAGCTTGCTGAATGATATGGATATAGACATATCCGATTATCGTATAGATGAGGATGATCATCTATTTCTCAGCAGGAAAATGGAGGGAAAGAGCTACGAACTCCCTTTCCATCGTGAATCGGAAGGAACAAAAAAACTGATATCTGTTCTGCCGATGATAATGTTCGCGTTGGAAGAAGGGCGGCTTGCCGTTATAGATGAACTTGATGCAAAGCTTCATCCTAAGCTCCTTCAATATATTGTGCAGTTATTCCATAATCCACAGCTGAATAAGAAAGGAGCCCAGCTGGTTTTCACTTCACATGATCTGGCAACTATGAAGAACACCGTTTTCCGACGGGATGAGATATGGTTTGCCTGCGAGGATGCAAACCATATAAGCCATATCTATTCGCTTTATGATATACGACGTGAGAATAACATCAGAGTAAATAATACAGCCTCTTATGATAAGCAGTATCTGGAGGGACGATATGGAGCTGATCCTTATCTTCAGAATATGATAGGAGAAATCTGGAATGAGTCTGAAACCACCCAAGAAAACTGATCTTAGCAAATCCTGGATGAAGAAGAGAGAAAGCAGGAATGTCAGAATGCATCCAGAATATCATCTCATTGTTACAGAGGGAACAAAAACAGAGCCTTCGTATTTCAGAGCTTTTCGAGATTCCATAAACAAGAATCATAAAGGCAGGATCAGACTTGATATATGCGGGACAGGAATGAATACACTGTCCATTGTTAACCGTGCAGTTGCTATTGTGAAGAACAGCCCGAACCAATATAAGCATGTCTGGATTGTCTATGACACCGATGATTTTCCATCGGAGGATATTGATAGGACAGAGAAGGTGTGCAAGGAGCTATCTGCTAAAGATAAGGATAATATCGCCTATCATGCTCTTTGGTCCAATCAGTGCATAGAACTCTGGTTTCTCCTCCATTTTGATTTCATGCATTCTGATCTGCAGCGTCATTTGTATTTTCCAAAGCTTTCAGACTATCTGAAAAAAGAAGGTAAGGAAGATGGATATAGGAAAGACAGGGAGGATATGTTCAATATATTAAAACCTTATATCAATAATGCCATAAGGAACGCGGAAAAGCTCGAAAAGCAGAATCACGGAAAACTTCCGTCCGCATCAGCCCCTGGGACGAAAGTATACATGCTCTTTGATAGGCTTAAGTCCTACCTGTGATTGCTTTCTGAACCTTCATACTTCTACATTCCCTGTGCAGACCATCCAAGGACTCGTCTCCTCATTCCTTCTATGTCGAGAACTCCATATGCGAAACCTTTCCGGACAAGCTCATCAGGAACGTATTCATCATATTTCTCGAAGACAGGGACTTCATCTGGATAGAGCAGTTCCATAGGATCGAAATCCTTCTTGGCTTCCTCTGCTACGATTTTGTAGAACTCCTCCTCAGAGACTCTCATCGTGAACTGCATGTAGTAGGGGCGTGATGGCGCGAAGCCCTTTATCCCAAGGAGTTTTCCGCAGCGGATTCTGAGGAATCTCTCCAGTGCAAGGAATGCAT